>NZ_QPQX01000001.1:0-523053 GCF_005234805.1 Enterococcus sp. ARL09-542 | reverse complement strand
CTCTCTTCGGGTTTTCGGTCTGTACTGAAATCAAGGTATTATTGGGAATCCCAGCTTAAATCATAGATACCGTAAGGGATTTTATTCTTTATTTAAAACTTTGCAACAGAACCCAGATTGGTATTGACATCATTGACATTTGCGGTTTCCGATTGCGGCAGTGTCACGATCAATTGGGCTTGTGAACTATACTTTGGTGTGATCACAAAGAACGTTGCAATTCCTGCAAGTGCCAAGCCGGCAAACATGGCAATAATGATTGAAGCCAAGTGTTTTCGCAAGACTTCAAATATCTCTTTTAAGCTAATTGTTTCTTCCATTTCTTCTCCACTTTCTTATTCATTCTCAAGATTTAATTGTTCTTTCAGTTCTGTTTGAACTCGATTCAGTTCTTCCTCACTAACCCGTTGGTAGGAAATGCCATCTTGCATGAAGCCTTCCCCTTTAAGTTGATCTTGTTTGATCGTTTTGAAAGCATCCCGATAATCCAATGCAATCGTCCGCATATTATCAAAACTCATATCTGTCTTCATATTGCTTTCGACAGCACTCAAGATATCTTGGTATTTGCTGACGCCATCAAAGCTCAACACTTTCTTAGCAATTCCCTCAACGATTTTGCGTTGTCGTTCTTGACGGCCATAATCACCATTGGGATCTTCATGCCGCATACGGGAATACGCCAATGCTTGATCGCCATCTAGAGTGATTTTTCCAATCGTGAAATCATAATTGTCTTGACTAAAAGTCAGGTCGTTATTGACCTCAATGCCTCCCACGGCATCTACCAATTCTTTCAGACCGGCCATATTGATTGAGATGTAATGATCTACTGGAATATCTAAATATTTTTGCACGGTATCCATCGACATTGCAGGACCACCAAATGCATAGGCATGATTGATTTTGTCTTTCGTACCATGACCGACAATGTCCACATAAGTATCCCGAGCAATACTAACGATCGTTGTTTGTTGATCTTCTGGACTAACCGTCGCTACCATCATCGTATCTGAACGGCCTTGATCGACACGTCCCAAGTCCCCAGTATCGATCCCCATCAATAGAACTGAAAAGGACTCTTGTTTTTTTAAATCAACAGGATTTTCCCGTTTCTTTTCATCTTGTGAACGCTCCACTGATTCATAGGTCTTTTGGATCGAACCGGATAGATCCATGTATAACTTGGCGCCGATTCCTACCACACCGATCACGAGCACTGCAACGATTCCAAAAATAATCAAAAAAATCTTTTTTCCTTTTGACATAATTATTCCTCCAGTTGGCTCTTCCTATCAATAATAGGATTCTGAATCTGTCTCTGAACTATCCGTCATACTATCTGAATAGCCATCACCAGTCGTTGCCGTATCTGTTGTATTACCGTAATAACCAGCATAGCCCATTTGTGAAGCAACGGTTTCTGCAAGCTTGGTATATTTTTCTTTCAAGTCTTTATTGCGAATTTTGCTGATGCTGTCAACGGCTGATAAGTAGTTCTCGTAGGTCACTGCATCCGTCACTTTATCGTCTTTAAGCATACGATCAAATTCTTTTTGCAGTTTTGTCACGCGATCAAGCTGCGCATCTGCAAAGCCAAGATATTCTTTTACTAATGCTGTCCATTTGTCTTCCTCGAAAAAATTCAAATTTTCACGAATGCTGCCAACGTCGGTTTCTTTCAGATCTTTTTTGATGATGACGTCATTTTCGGCTTTCTGCCAATTGGAGACGCCTTTCGTGAAGAGCTTGTCGGTTGCTTCTTGGATTTTTTGCTTTGCTTCGATATCCTTCAACTCATCGTCGATGGCTTGTTTCTGCTTTTGGATCTCTTTGGCTTCTGCCGGCAATGCATCCTCTTCAATGCCGTATTCTTCGCCAGATACTTTGATCATGGCTAGCTTTCCGACTAGCTGGCTGATATCATCCGCGGAAATGCCCGCTTTTAAAAATGTATGATCCTCATTAAGATAAAGGCTTGCAACCTCTTTTTTCAGCGATGCAATACCGTCGGTCTCACTGGCGATCGCGGTTTGCGCATATTCTACCCGCTGCTGGTATTGTCGCTGATTGTTCTGGCGATATCCAACCAAACAAATGGCAATGGCTCCAACACCGACTGCCACAACGGTCAAAGTCTTAAGTAACGGCTTTCCCATGAACACACTCCCTAAATTATTTGTGCTTTATAAATTTATCTTTTCAATCAAGAAAAGCAAATTTGCTCAATTCTAGTTAATTATAAGAGAAAATTGAAATTAAATAAAGGTAATTTACCAAGTTTTTACATCATTAAGAACAATGTTTTTGCAAAAATTGTGATTTAACTTGAATAAAACAGCGATTTCTTTTATATAAAAAAACACTAAAAACTATATATTTTGTTATTTAATTTCTGACGATCAATTTTTTCATTAAAAGAATTTCATTCTCTTTTTCATCTTTATTTAGGCATTCGTTAAGGTGTATCCCTTGTAATAAAACTAGCATCATGAACAGCGAGAAAAATCACGATTTTGTTTCTTAAAGGATTCTTGGATATTTGCAATTATTTTTGAGTCTTTTTTCAATCTAGTAATTAAATAATTTAAATAGTTGAAAAAACCATTTTTTACTCATTTAATTTTCTATTTTTAAGTGCTCGCTTTGATCTGTTTTTATAAACCACCTTATTTTTCAATATTCTATTCTTTGAAATGGGAAGGTGTTTGTTCTTTTTCATCTGGTTTTTTGCCAATAAGTGACTGCAAAAGAATGGTTTATTGGCAATTCATGTCAATTTTTTCACCGTTTGATGAAATACGTGATTTGTTATTGCGATTCTAACTTCATTAAGATAGCTATAGACAGATTCAATTCTTTAATTGGAAAATGAAAGGAGCAAACCAGTGAGAGAGCTTCAGATGAAATTCGTTACGAATACTGCAACGATCCGTTGGATGCGCATTCTCGACTTATTTGAGTTAGAGCCGCTTTGCTCTACTCGTGCACTGGCAAAGGCTTCCTCAAGTACAACGCGAACGATTGTGACTGATATCACAGACATGAAGTCCCATTTCAAGGATGCCCTCCATATCGATTCGTCCCACAAGGGCTATATTTTCACCGTATTGAACCCGGCGAAGTACCTCGCAGCGAAACGAGCACTGATTACTGACGAGATTCTTTTCCATATTGTCGAGAGTATTTTTCAGCATGAAGAAATGCGTTCTTCAGAATGGGCAGAAAGGTATCATATCTCTGAGAGTACGGTTCTTCGTTACTTGAGAAAAGTACAACCTGTTCTTCGCGACTACCACTTGCAGCTAGATTATAACCCAATCACATTCATTGGCGATGAAATGGATATCCGTAAATTTTTTCATGATTTTTATTATGAATCAGAAATCACGGCACACACGATCTTTCCCCCTATTGCGATTCACGACATCACCGTCAAAGCTTTTTCTGACTGCCAGCGAACCAACAAGCAAGCCTGCTCATTTGGAGAGCTCAATTATTATTTGTACATAACCCTTGAGCGCTATTGCGGGGGACACACAGTGAAACTACCAAAAAAAATCAGCAAACTGTTTTCAACTAAAGAAGATTTCAAAGAATTTGCGGAAATCAATCAGCATATCTTTGAACACTACCAACAAAGACTTCCCCAAGAAGAGATTCTCTATCTCTTTCTGTTGGTTTGGAGCCGGCGTTCGATTAATGACGTTACTGGTGAGGAAGTCTTCTGCCAAAAATACAATCAGTGGGCAGAAATCACTCAGCTGGCCAGTGATTTTGTAGCTACCTGTATTCCTGAAACCAAAAATTCCTCCCGCGATCATATCTTGATCGAATCTTTTTTTACCGTAGCTAAAATCAAACAGTTGCTCTCCCCTTTGTTGAATCATAATATTGCCGATGTCAATCTTTACGCCCAGCGCTTGTTTCCTGAGTCTTATCAAAAATGTCGGAATTTTCTCACAGAAAATCCATTAGCTGTTGCTACGTGGAATAAAAAGAGTTTATCCCATTTAAGTGCCAGTCTGACGATCTATTTGGAATCTATCAAATCGCTTTATTGGCATACCAAAAAAAATGTTGCTTTCTTATTTGAAGGCTCATATATTCTCTGTCAGTATTTAAAAAGCAAATCGATGCATTACTTGCATAGCTCAAAAAACTTTTTCTTTCCTGATTCAAATGAATTGTCACCTGATTATTTAATGATGAATCACATTGATCTCGTGGTAACAAATTACACAGAATATGTTTCCGATTATGCTAATGACATTGATTGTTTGATTTTTAAAACTTTCCCTGACAAAAATGACTGGAATAAGCTAGCCAAATGTCTCAATCCTCATATGAATGCTTAAGAGCACTTCCGATTATGACAGGGGAAGTGCTCTTAAGCGTCTATTGCTTCCCTAATTATAAGACAGCAACGCCCCTGAGAACGTATCAATACTCTTTTTTCTGGTTCTTTGATACAGTTTAGGTGTATTTAAGTCGAATCAAATTTGGGAGGATCTTTCATGGAGAAAATCATTCTGATCGGAAATGGGGATGTAGGTTCGAGTTACAGTTTTGCATTAGTCGCTCAAGGGATTGGCAATGAAATTGGTATTATTGATTTAGATAAGGCAAAAGCAGCGGGTGACATTCAGGATTTAAATCATGGCTTGGCATATGTTGGTCCAAAAACACTATACGTTGCTGATTATGAGGATTGTCGAGATGCAAATCTTGTAGTGATCACCGCTGGTGCAGCACAGCTGCCCCATGAAACACGACTGGATTTGACGAAAAAGAATGCTCAGATCATGAAAAAGATCGTGAAATCTGTTATTGCTAGCGGTTTTCAAGGGATCTTCTTGATTGCTAGTAATCCAGTAGATGTTTTGACTCACTATGTCAAAAAAATCACTGGCTTTCCCGCTCACAAAGTGATTGGTTCTGGAACTTCTCTCGATAGTGCGCGCTTGATAGTGCGCGCTTGCGTAATGCGATTGGCGCGCAGTTGACCATTGATCCACGGGATATTCAGATTTACGTCTTAGGGGAACATGGTGATACCCAATTTCCAGTCTGGTCCCATGGCAATATTGGTGGCTTAAGTGTTCACGAGTGGCTGGAAAAACACCCAAGTTTTTCGGAGCAAGATCTCGGCCTGATTGCAGAAAAAGTGAAAAATGCCGCTTATGACATCATTGCTGCCAAAGGTTCGACACATTATGGGATAGCAATTTCGCTGGCTAGGATCACCCGCAGTATTTTAAAAGATGAACATGCAGTTCTGCCGGTTTCTGTACACTTAGAGGGACAGTATCAAGCAACCGATGTCTGTATTAGTTCCCCTCCAATCGTCAATAGTCAAGGCATTCGCGAAATTATTGAAATGCCTCTCAATGAGTCCGAGCAACAACAAATGTACGATTCCATCCAAACATTGAAAACGATGCAGGCACAGTTGCAGGAATGAAACGAGCTTTTCTAGATGATGCTTTTACCCACTAAATAAAAAAGCGTATCTTGTCCACCATCAATCATGAATGATGGTAGGATTACAAGATACGCTTTTTCGTTTATTAGTCTAGAATCGTTACTTTTACTTGACGTCGGCCCCATTGCAGACATTTGGCTACATTATCAAAGTGGACATCAATGATATTTCCTTTGATCGCGCCTCCTGTATCTAGCGCTAGCGCCACGCCATATCCTTCAACATTCACCAAGGTACCTAATGGGATCACACTTGGATCGACTGCGACCGCCATTGGATTGCTGCGAAGATCTGTTCCGCTGGCAGTCAGGTGGCTAGCACCTTTCTCTGCATAAGAATATGCGGTTGATTCCATGATCATTGTCTTGCCGCTGGAAGGTGTGCTGCTACCCGAATTGTTGGAGCTGTTATTCGAGTTGTTTGAACTATTATTCGTCGAACTGCTGCTCGTATTGCTTGAAGCTGAATTGCTGCTTGAACTGCTGTTTGATTGCGCGCTCTCACTTGAAGATGACGACTCTTGACTTGAGCTTTCACTCGCTGCTTTTGCCGCTGCCTTCGCTTCTTTTTCTTTAGCTTCTTGTTCGGCCGCTTCTTTGGCTGCTCTTTCTTTGGCTGCTTTTTCAGCAGCTATCCGAGCTTCTTCTGCTTCTTTGCTGGAAGCAATCTTTGCTAAGGTCGATTCGTTTTCTTTCAACTGTGTCTGCAAGTTGGCGATCTTACTATCCAACTCTTGCGCCTGTGCTTCCAAAGAGGATTGATCCTGCTGTAAGGATTCTTTGGTAGACTCGGCTTTTTCTTGCAGAGACTCTAATTTTTCTTTTTCAGATGTCAACGAGTCGATTTTTTCTTTTTCTAGATTTTGGAGCATTGTCATGGCGTAAGCCCGGTTGATGAAATCTTGGATATTGGAAGATTCCAACAAGACTGTCCAATCTCTAGTTACTCCACCGTTGACCTGAATGTCTTTCATTCGTTCTGCAACTACAGCTTCACGTTTTTCAATCGTTTCTTGAGTTGCCTTTATTTCTTCTTTGGTTTGTGCCAACGTTTCTTCATTGTTAGCGATTTGTGCTTTTAATGCTTCAACCTCGCTGTATTTATTATTGACATCGGTCAAAGCGATTTGTACTTCTGTACTGATTTGCTGACTTTGCTGCATGATGGCACTTTCTTTCTCCTTCAATGATTCCAGAGATTCAGCCTGCGCAAAAATCGGCGAAACGATACCTGCCGCAAAGACTGCGACGACCATGGTTCGTAATTTCTTTGCCTTCAAAAAAATTCCCTCACTTCTCACTATGGTTTCCAACGCTTATTATTATACAAATTCTTGCGTCAAGATATATTGCAACTCTTTTACAATTTATTACAATTTTTAGCCAAAGTGGGAGAAATAAGAGTCTATTAAAAAATAATTCACGTGAAAGTGGGAAATCAGAGCCTTGAAAAGGCTTTTTTTATTGTAATACTTTTGTAACATTACTCTCTCTTCTTACGTAATTCTTCCACAAACCGCCGTAAGTCTTGAACATTGGTAATCTCATTGATTTGCAGTTTTTGAAAGTTTTTTAAAAGTCTTCGCTGATGAAAATTCAGCTTCGGTAACGTTTCACGCAATTGCTGCCAATCGATTGGCAGTTCAGAAATACGTTCCTGCCAATTGTTTTTCTTTTGTTCCAAACTTTCTGATAAAGTGGCTTTCTGCTGTTCAATAGCACGGTCCAGTCGTTGAACCGTTCGTTGAAAAGCAGCAAGATTAGCCAATGTATAGCCCATATCCAACGACATCGCCATCAACAATCCAACAGGTAGATAAAAACTGAATCTTTCAGCCAACATTTGGACAATGATCAACATTTGCGGATGAACAATGCGGACGATCAAGACACAGCAAATGCCCCAAAAGATTGAAATTGGGACAGCCACGCGACCATTGATATTCAAAAAAACATTGTGGTAATCCCACCATGAAGCATGAAACAGTTTTTCTAATAAAAAGCTCGTCACGTACTCTAATAAGGTCACTAAAACAGCTGCTGCAAAAAAGAGCAGCAGCAATTGGTTATGTAACGGTCGCAGTAAATACAAGACACCTAAAATTCCAAAGCCATAAATAGGAGTGATCGGTCCTACCAAAAATCCTCGATAAACAAAATGTCTGGCTTTTATCGAGCAGTAAACCGTTTCCCACAGCCACCCCACAAAAGAATACAAGAAAAACAGCAAAACGATCTGAGTAAATTCAGTCATGGAAATCTCTCCTAACGAATGGTAAATAACTATTTTTGGAAAAGCATTATAAAAGAGCATTATAATAGTAGAAAACTTTTCTTTCTTATTCCAGTATACGCTTCGTTTGTCGTTAAAGAAAAGATTTGCGTTAATCTGATTTAGTCATCTGCCCTTTCCAAAAAGGATCGAGGGATGTCCTGTATCTGTTAAATTGTAACCGCACAATTCTTTTGTATAGGTGCTATGATCTAGTTCGATATTCTCGATGATTTCTTCCTCTGAAAAACCTTGGAAATCAAATTCGCTGATATAGCTTCGCAAAAGGACCAATTTGGCATCGAGTAAGATGATTTGTTGTACACTTGTCCAGAAATCTTCCTCAGATTCTTCGCGAACAATTCTTTCTACTTCTGCTTCCGTCACTTGCCAGTATCTATGGACCAATGGCAGACGTTCCTTCATCACTGCAAAATCAATATTCCCACGCATCTTTCGCAAATACTCTTTGACATCTGGATAAAACATCCACTCACCTCTGTTTTCTAGCATTTCCCTGCTTAGGAGACTATCAATGGATAATCGACAGCTAACAAAAAGTTCTGATTGCCAATGACAGCACAAGTGTACCTTTCCGACAATAATCATCCTGAGCAGCGAGGGATGCATTCACTTTTTATATAGCATAGCAAATGATTTGTGGGTTTTATAATCAATTTTTGCATCATGTAAGGAAAAATGTGTACAATCTCCTATACTATCCAGACTTAGCCAGCAGATAAACGAAACTTGAATTTTTAAAATTCGATAAACTACTTTCAATAGTGCTCATTTAGAAAGATTCTTCTATTGCCTTATTTACGAGCTTATTATAGGATAAATAAAATAAGTTTTTTAAAAAAACTAGAAGGAGTAAAAAAATGAAAAAGCACATGGTTTTAGGTTTAGTTGGGTTTGGGTTATTTTTAGCAGGATGTACAGAAAAACCATCGGGATCGGTTGATTCTTCCACAAAAGAAAAAGAGCGTACACAATTTTCTTCCACTGTAGGATCTTCTGAAACAGCCAGCACTGGCACTTCAGAAAATGTGATTCCTGTTGAGAAGCAGACGATCACTGGTGTAAGCGGTTATTCCTATTCGCTGGAACTGCCGACAAATTGGCAAACTGTAGCCGATTTTGAGTCACTAAATCCAGATAATGATTTTATGCTTTCTGATTCGTTACAAACAAAATTTCTGGCGGCTGTTGTGGAGTCTAAACAAGACTTTGCAGATTTCGACAGTTATCGTGCATTGGTTCAAGACAGTTTAGCATCGAATTTTGGTACCAACGCGACATTTTTACCGGTTCCTGGTACTCAAACCCAAATGGTTGATTTTGCTGCAACTGTAGAAGGGTTGAACATACATTACTTATATTATGTAACAGAAACCGACAATAATTATGTTCAATTATATGGTTGGACCTTAGCAAGTCTTTTTGATTCCTCAAAAGATGAACTAACAAAGATCATGGATAGTTTCCAAGAGAGCCCTCAATAAAGGCATGATTGCAGAACAGCCGTTGCTTTAAACTCAAACGAACAAAAGAAGGAGACCAACACAAAAATTGTGCGGTCTCCTTCCTTCGTTTGGAAATTATTTACATCTGATTTTTTTCTCATATTTCTTTTATCTGGCAGCTATTCGAATATTGCCCTCTTGTGCTTTCATCATTGTACTTTCATCTTAATGTTTCTATCTAGTGCCTATTATTAGGGTCATTTGCTGACGATCAATCGTTGTCCCACAAAAATCAATGAGCCGCTGATATTGTTCCATTGCATCAGCTGATTGATTGAGACCCCATAGCTCTGTGCAATCCCCCATAAGGTATCTCCTGATTTTACGGTATATGTCTTAGAACTAGAGGTACTGCTGACTTCTTTCACATAAGCACCACTGACCCAGCCTTTGCCTTCCACCCGGTACCAGGTACTGTTGCCATTAACACTGGTTCCTTGTTTTTGGGCCACTGCCTTGAAGGTCGTATTGTTCGCTAATGACCCCACTACACTGGCACTGGTTGATGGATTGGAACGGATATTCAAAACTGCGGTGGTTTTGAATTGCTTGTTGATGGTTTGCTCTGAATTATTACTGTTATTGTTGGACCCTGCCTCAGTAACATACGCGGCGCTGACCCAGCCTTTGCCTTCCACCCGATACCAAGTACTGTTGCCATTAACACTGGTTCCTTGTTTTTGGGCCACTGCCTTGAAGGTCGTATTATTGGCTAATGACCCTACGACACTGGCACTGGTTGAAGCATCTGAACGAATATTCAGCGCTGCCGTGGTTTTGAATTGCTTGTTGATCGTTTGTTCTGAATTATTGCTGTTATTGTTGGATCCTACTTCCGTCACATACGCAGCGCTGACCCAGCCTTTGCCTTCCACCCGATACCAAGTACTGTTGCCATTAACACTGGTTCCTTGTTTTTGGGCTACTGCTTTGAAGGTCGTATTATTGGCTAATGACCCCACTACACTGGCACTGGTTGAAGCATCTGAACGAATATTCAGCGCTGCCATGGTCTTGAATTGCTTATTGATCGTTTGTTCTGAATTATTGGTGTTGTTGCCATTCCCGCTGCCGCCACCGGTCGCGGAATCAAATTGTGTCAAATTGTAGGTTTCGATCAAATTATTCAGCTTGCCGGCATAAGTCGTATCTGTCGCATACCTTCCTTGAAGCCATTGTGTGGCATCACGATAGGAAGAGGTATTGGATTTCCAAGCCCCACTGTAAAAATAAACGCCTGGTGAAAAAGAAGTCGTTTTTAAGACATGGGCATTATCTTCAAATGATTCCTTTAAAGACGGATATTTGCGGAATTTTGCAACGATCTCATAAAGATTGCCGTTGCCATCATCTTCCATTGTTCGCATCTCAACATATTGACCATTGTATGAACCTTTGATCCCAAACATATTGTTTGCTTGCGTCGTAAGTGTGGATTGTCCCCATCCTGATTCAAGGATCGCTTGTGCTATCATGACGGAGGCATAAAGATCGTTGACACTTGCTACTTGTTGCGCCATTGGTCCTACTTGCTGGATGAAGGCTTGTTGTGTATTAGATCTTGCCATCACACGATCGATATTAGGCATAATCTTTGTTTCTAATGCAATTCGCTCTGCCTCTGACAACATTGGGATCTCACTTGACGATTCTGCAGAATCAGCGTCACTGGCAGGCTCCGTTCCTAGAGGTTCTTCTGAAGACTCGCTGGTTGCTGACTCACTTGATGATACTGTGGAATCTGTGTCCTCAGTCAACGATGTTTCGGTTCCAGTATCCTCGGTGGTTGTTGCTTGACTCGCTTGTGATTCATTTACTAAATCGTGTAAATCGGCTGTATCATCCGACGAAGCTACCGTAGGCTGTTCAACCACTTGTACACCCGTGTCATTCGATTCTTCAACAGAAGTTGCGAGCACACTAACCGGTACTAAATTCAGCGAACTAACGAGAGCGGTAGTGGTAGCTGCTCCTTTTCGGTACAATTGACTGCGTTTTTGCCGTTGCAACTCTTTGCGGATCTGTTTTCTGCTTTTCATTTTTCTCTCCTTCTACTAGCGCTGATTCATTCTGCCCATTGGGTTCAATGAGAATCAGTCCACTGGATCAAGTGTTTATAAAGATAAAATAATTAATTGACTCTAACTGCAAAGCTCGGAGTGTAGTATGCTGTATCCCCCACAGAAACTGTCTGTCCTAGACGAGGGGCATGAATGTACTGGTTGCCTCCTAAAGAGATGGCTACATGGTGGGTACTGCCGGCAGCACCCCAGAACAGTAAGTCACCAGCTTGCGCTTGACTAACAGAAATCATTGTACCAGCAGTTTCTTGCGGTACTGTCCAGCCACCGATATCTTTTCCGGTTACTTGTAAATAGACATAACGGGTAAATCCTGAACAGTCAAAACTATCTGGTCCTTTTGCTCCCCAGACATACGGCTTATTGAGATGATTGTAAGCTTCTGCTACGATCGCAGCTCCAACGTTCCCAATTGGCGCAGATGGTGTCGGAGGTGCAGGCTCAGAGCTAGGAGCAGGCTGAGGAGCAGGATTTCTGCTGCTTTCCGTACTTGCTGCCGTCGAAGAAGAATCTGGAGTAGTTACGGGGCTTGTTTCATTATTTGTTGGTGTTTCTTGGATATCCCCTTGAACATCAGTGGATTCTCCTTGAGCAGAACGTTCGGTTTCAGAAGAATCAGCTTCAAAAATCGAAGAATTTTCAGAAGACTCGGTAGTCGTTGGTATGAGCTGATCTTCAGCTGCTGCCTGCTGTCTTGCTGCGACCCGCTCTGATTCTTCTCTTATTCGAGTTTGTTCTGCCTCATAGGCTTCTTTTTGAGCGAGCAATGCTTCCTTTTCACTTTCTTTATTTGCCTGCCGTAAAGCAAGGTTTGTCTGCAAGACATTCAGATCTGCTTGCTTGGACGCCAGCTTCCTTTTTGGGCTTCCAGCTGGCCTTGCATTTGCTGCATTTCCGCCATTTTGGTTTCTGCTTCATTTTTCTTTGTCTTAACAGCTGCTTGGTCCGCTTGTTGCTGTTGGATCATCTGATTATTGGCATTGACGATCGTCGTCATTCCGTGGAACCGCTGAACAAAGTCACCGAAAGATTCGGAATCCAAAAGCACGGAAATAAAGCGATCACTTTTCCCATTGACTTGAGTGTCTCGTGCTTGATTCTGGATCGCTACTTGTCGTTTCTCGATCCGTGCTTCCAAATCAGTCACTTCTTTTTCTAAATCATTGATTTCATTCCCTAGTTTTTTCTGCTGAGCGATTAATTCAGCTGCTTGTTCATTGATGTCAGACACTTCATTTGTTAACTGATCTATTTGTGTCTGCACCGATTGATGCTGTTGTTTCAATTCAGCTACTTCGTTATTTTTTGCTGAATCAATTGATCGTAATCATCGGCGAACACGGCGGTTGGGATGACAGGACTTGTCAGCGCTATTGCACAAATGCACAAAGATGATGCAAGTTTCTTTTTCATTTTCTCCTCCAATTCGTCAATTTTGATCATCAAATTACATTTATTTGACATTTATCATTTTAACATACTCCTATTCACAACCCAATTGATTTCCCGTTTACATTTTCATTACAAGTGAAATCACTTGTTTTTTAATTCTCGATAGTTTCTTAAAAAACACTCAACCTTCCATTATGATCACTTTTCGAAAAGACATCTAAGTTAATGAGTTTATGAAATCAAGCAGTATCTGTAAGATACAAACCGTTCTTGATTTCAAAAAGATTACAAAGCCGTAGAAAAAAAGCCGTAGAAAAAAGCCGTAACAAAAGAATTCACTACAAAAAAGTCCAGAGATCGTTCGATCTCAATCGAACTTGAGAAAGGCTATTTCTCCATTTTTTGTATTATCTTCTATCACAGCTTCTAAAAACTTTTATTGGTACGGCAACAGTGTTCGCATCACTTGAATTTGATGATCGATTTGTTCTTCTTGAATATGACCCGTCAAAGCTAAAATACCCAGACCTTCTATAACAAACATATAGTTTTCCGCGATTGCTTCCAGATTCCGATCGGCAATCACACCTTGCGCGACCCCAACTTGAAAAATCTCTTGGATCGTGCGTTTCGTCTCAGTCAACTGCGTTTGCTGCAACGAACTCGTCTCAACTGACTTATGCGTATAATAATACTCATACGTCGCTCGCAGCATGCTGTCGGATATGCTATGAAGCAATCGGTATTTATGATCCTCAAAATATTTCGTCAAGATAGTCTCGAAAGAAGCATTTGCTTTGATCATTGCTCGAACTTCATTAAACCGTCGTTGCGAACGTTGTTGCAGCACTTCTAAGAAAATCGCATCCACCGATTGAAAGTACAGATAGATCCCGCCGCGACTGATGCCGCATTCTTCGATGATGTCTTGCATCTTCGCATCGATCAATCCTTTCTTGCTGAATACTACTTTGGCACTTTCCAAAATCGCTTCTCGTTTTTGCCGTTTTTTTTCTTCGATCGGCTTTTTCATGCTTCCACCTCACTTTATTAATGACACCTGTGTCATTTTATTGTATAATCATCCTAACATAAAAATGACACGAGTGTCATTCTATAAGAAAGGGTGTTTTCTCATGAACACAAAAAACAAAACGTATCGTTTAGTGATCCGTGCAATTCTAACCGCAATCATTATTTTACAAACGATGGTGCCTTTCCTTGGCTTTATTCCTATCGGCATCACTAGTCTGACGATCATTCATATCACGGTCATTGTTGCTGCCATTGTTTTAGGAACGAAAGATGGGATGTTTATCGGCTTGGTTTGGGGGATTTTCACGATTATTCGGGCATTCACTTCCCCTACGACCCCTTTGGATATCACAGTATTCACTAATCCGATCATCTCAGTCCTGCCAAGGGTCTTAGTAGGTCTCGTCGCTGGTATATTGTTTACTGGGCTCTATCGTAAAACAAAGAAAGTCGTCCTTGCTTCTATTGTTGCAGCCATCTTTGGTACCCTTACCAACACGGTTCTCGTGTTAACGTTGATGGGAACCCTGTACACTAGTTTGGTGGCCACTACCTATGGTGTTGATGCTTCCGCTTTGTTTGTCACATTAGGAGCTATTGCAGTGACTAACGGCGTTTCTGAAGTGATCACAGCAGTGATCCTGACACCAATATTAGTCAAAGCGCTTTTCGCAGCCACCAGTTTACGTCCAGAAAACCGCTGAGTAAAAGTCCGATTCTTTTAGGTTTGTATCGTTAGCTTTATCCTATCATTTTTTACGACAAGTGCAAACTTGTCCTCTCATTTAACAAATGAAATCAACAAAAAAACCTCTCACTAGCAACGGTTCCATCATTTAACGGAACCCGTAACTGTGAGAGGTCATTTTGATTATCTTTCAAAAATCAGAAAAAAGTTGCTATCAATGCAAGGATTGCTAAACCGCCTTGTGTCAATATAATTTTTTTGTCACTAGTGATGCTGCCATACAGAGCAACTAAAATGATATAAATCAAAATCAGGCGACTCAATTCGACAGGAGAAGCGGAAAGAAACACGCTATAGAGCAAGCCGATGCCGATTAACCCATTATAGATTCCTTGATTTTTGAACAATGTATTCAGTGAAGGGCGTTCTAATTCTTCTTTTGATAAATTGAAAACCCGTTGTGTTCTCTTTGAAGTAGTCGCAAAAGTTTCCAAATACATGATAAATAGAAATTCAAGTGCAACGAACATGATTAAACCTATAGTAATAGTGGACATTTTGCTTCCTCCTTTTTTAAATCTGGTTTTCTTTATTATAAAGTAAACCAAGCAATCTTCCGTCCTTCATGCTTCTAGCGAACACAAAGACAAACGGAAGACCACATAGAAAGTAAGAGTAGATTTATTTAAATGTCGTGATTTTTTCTGCATCCAAACGAATGGATTCATAGCCTAATTCTTCAGCTTTACCAATTGATAGAATCATAACTGGAACGTAGCGTTCTGGATCGACATCAAAAGCCTCTGCTAATTGGTCTGCTTCAAAGCCACCAATTGGATTCGTTTCGTAGCCATGGGCACGCGCGACTAACATCAGCTGCATTGCCGCTAAGCTGGCGTCAACTTTTACGATGGAGGTCATTTGATCTTTCGTGAAGCTCTTGTAGTAAGGAATGATCGTAGCCAATTGTTGGTCTCTGACTTCTGCCGGCATTTTTCCTGCTTCAACTGCTTGATTGTAAATTTCTTCCCCGTATTCATAACAAGCTAAATCACCAAAAATCAAGATCATGGCTGCCGATGTGTCGTTTTGGCGTGTGTTGAAGCGGATCAGTGGTTTTAGTTTTGCTTTTTGCTCAGCACTTTCAACAACAACGAAACGCCATGGTTGCATGTTAACAGATGAGGGGGCAGTCGTTGCTTCTTGAATCATCGTTAACATTTCCTCATGAGAGATTTTGACCGTCTCATCATAGACACGGACGGATTTTCTTCCAAAAGTGATAGCTGAAAAATCGTTGTTTACTCTATTGGTTGACATATTAGTAGCCTCTTTCATTTCATTAATTTATTCAACAACTGCAAAAACGCAGCTGCTTCTTCTTCGGTCAGCGATAGGGCGAATGCTTCCTTCTCTTGGTGTTTCTCGCAAGCAGACAGCTCTTGTTTGGCTTTAGGTGTTATTTCCACAAAGACTTCACGATTGTTGTCTTTGTTCCTTTCCCGCACTACATAATTCTTTTGTTCTAAAATTTTTAGATGTCTTGTAACTGCTGCACTATCGATCTTCAATTCAGTCTGTAAGTCAGATTGCGAACAACGTCCATTTTCTTTGATGAACATCATTAATTCATATCGGGTCAGACTGAACCCGGTGCTTTTTTCAAAAGTTGTCGTCAATTCTTGATTGGCAATTTTCAACTGATAAAGCAGGCGGCTGATTTCTCTTAGCTGCATGGAATACTCCTCTCTAACAATTGACTCATCAATCGTTGACTCGTCAATAATAACTTTTTTTCTTGCTTTTGTAAATAATTTCCTGCGATAGACAAAAAGCAAACAAAAAAACCAACATCATCGTTGGTTTTCTTGCTGTTTTTTTCACTTCAACTGAAAGGCTTTTTTTAATCCCATTACAACCAGTGTGGAAAGACTAGCCGCTAAGAAAATGATTCCCCATGTGCCAACTTGCAATGGTGAAGTCCCTAATAATTCATTCATGAAAGGGAGATAAACAGCTGACAACTGCAATCCCATCGAAAGGATCAGTGCGCCGATCAACGGTTTATTCTTGAAGAAAGACTTGTCTAATCCAAATCCGCTTTGCTTGCGAACATTAAAAATATGCATCAGTTGTGCGATCGCCATAAAGGTAAACGTAGCGGTCTGGGCATAAGCTAATTCATGATTTGTTTGTATCAAAAAACTAAAAAAACCAAATGCCGTCAATCCGATCACTATCCCGCTTAAAATAATTCGACCTAAGAATCGTTTATTGACCAAACTGTCTTCTTTGGAACGAGGCTGACGTTTCATCAGGTCCTCTTCTGCAGGTTCAAAGGCCAACGCCATCGCAGGAGCGATATCGATCACTAGATTCAAGAACAAAATATGCAGCGGTTGAATCGGCATGGGAAGAAGAAAAATGACACTTAGAAAGATTGTCACGATTTCGACCATATTACAAGAAAAAAGGAAAGAAACGTATTTTTTGATATTGTCAAAGATGATTCTTCCTTCTTTGATTGCGTCGACGATCGTCCCAAAGCGATCATCAGTCAAGATCATATCAGAAGATTCCTTAGCTACTTCCGTGCCGCGAATGCCCATCGCGATCCCAATATCGGCACCATTAAGAGCAGGAGCGTCATTCACGCCATCACCGGTCATCGACACGATCTCTCCTTCTTCCCGCAGTGCTTTGACTAGTTGAAGTTTATTTTCCGGCGAAACCCGAGCAAATACAGCGACTTCTTCGATCCGTTCATTAAACGCTTCTTTACCTGCCAAGGCGTCGATCTCTTTTCCCGTCATCGTCTTATCAAAATCGATCAAACCAATTTCTTGTGCGATCATGGAGGCAGTTTGCGGGTGATCACCTGTGATCATTTTGACACGAATCCCCGCTTCTTGAGCGACTTTGACAGCTTCTTTAACATCTGTTCGTGGGGGATCAATGATGCCAACAAAACCTTGGATCTCTAAATTATCCAATGATTCTGTCAGCTCAGACTCCGACAAACCACCCTGATAGTTACTGATTTGTGCCACCGCAATCACTCGTTGCCCGTTGGAAGCTAGTGTATGATTGATGTCGTTCAACTGCTCTTTCACAGACGGATCGACGGCAGCTTTCTCGATCAAAACATCCGGTGCACCTTTCATGATCAACGTTCGCTGTTCTTTTTCATAGACGGTGATCATAAATTTGTTTTCTGAGTCAAAAGGAAGCTCAGCGATTTTTTCAATGCCTTGATCCATCAGTGTTTGACGATCGATGCCTTCTTTTTTTCCTAATACAACAAACGCTCCATCGGTTGGATCTCCTAGGACCTCAAACTGGCCATCCGTTTCTTTCAAAGAAGCGGACGTACATAGTGCACCGTTTTCAATCATCGCTTGAAGTGCTGGCTCTTCATTAACTGAGATTTCTTGTCCTTCTTTATGGAAGCTCCCCGTCGGTTCGTACCCATTACCGGTTACAGTGTATTGCTCTCCATTACTTAGAATGATCTCAGCGATCGTCATCTGATTTTCTGTCAATGTCCCGGTTTTATCACTGGCAATGATACTCGTAGCGCCCAAAGTCTCAACCGCTGAGAGGGTTTTGACTAATGCTTTGTGTTCAGCCATGATCCGCATGCCGCGAGAAAGAGTAATGGTTGAGACAGCGGGCATCGCTTCTGGAATGGCTGCTACTGCAAGGATAATCGAGATATGCAGCATTTCTACCAAAGGCTGATCCGTTAGAAGACCTGCAATTAGGACCGTCACGGCGGCAAAGAGTGCCGCAATAATGATAGCTTTCCCTAATTTATCCAGCTCGATATCCAAAGGCGTTTTCGCGCTTTTGTTTCCAGTCAGCATATCGCTGATTTTTCCGACTTCCGTTTTCATCCCGGTGGCTGTAACGACGGCATAGCCATTTCCTCTTGTCACTGCTGTTCCTGCAAAAACAACATTGCGGCGATCACCTAAAGGGACGTCTTCATCATATTGTTCTGCCGCATTTTTTTCGACAGCTTCGGACTCGCCCGTCAATGCGGACTCAATACAGGCTAAATTGCGACTTTCCAGCAAACGTGCATCGGCAGCGATCGCATCACCTTCTGCCAAAACGAGAATATCCCCTGGAACGATCGCAGCAGATTCGACTTCCATCACTTGCCCATCACGAATCACTTTTGCGGTAGTGTAAATCATTTCCTGAAGGGAATCAATTGACTTCTGTGCACGCAACTCTGTCACAAAACCAGTCATCACGGCAATTACCACCGCAATCAACACAGCAATTCCTTCTATCGTTTCTCCCATCGCAAAAGAGAGCAATGCGGCGGCTAGTAATAAATAAACGATCAGATTATTTAAATTGTGCCATAACAATTTCCAAGGGGAGGTCGATTCTTGTTGCTGAATCGTATTTTCACCATAGGTATCTAGCGCCTCTTTTGCGCCTTGCTTACTAAGCCCTTTCGTCTGATCTGAATGAAAGTATTCAAGTGTTTCTGTCGGTGTTCGCTGATAAAAATTTTCCATCTATTCTCCTCCTTGTATAAGTATCTTCTATGTCTATAGCTCTGTTTTTATAGTGAGATTTTGTCCATGACAAATTATGGCTTCAAGTAAAGTTGTGTCACTTGTGCTTGGAGTCAGGGCGTATGATTGACAAAACGGAAAAATCAAGCAAGGATTGCTTCTTTCGTATGTTGTGAGGGTGTCTGTAATCTTGATCGAATGCGAATACAGATGGGAAAACGCCTCCACAAGTTTTTTACGAGTTGATTGGAACACAGCAATTGAAAATCATTGGTTTTAGAAAGGGAGATCTGGGTACTTCGTAAAAGGGTGTCTGCAGAAAAGGATGTTTACTTTGTGAAAAAAACTATCTTTCCATCTTTAAGTTATCATGGATTAAAAGACAGGTAAATTATTTTGCTTGAAAAATATCAATATCATTAAGATAAAGAACAAAATTTATGTAAATTTGAATTTAAAACAAAGAGAATCAAGATTTCCGATTTCTTTTCACAAATAAATCTGATAGAGCAATCCCTTTCCTTGTGAAATAAATAAAAAATAACAACTTTTTTTAATAAGAAATTTCTTTCGCTCGCGCTTTTCCACCTGAATTTATTCGTTTTAAGTCAACCCAATTCAATCCAAGTCAACCCAGAAAAAGAAGTGATCCTCTTGAAGAAATCAGCTTACCGCAAGTATTCATTTGAAATACTACGAACGTGTTTGAGAGTAGCAGAAGATCATTTAACCCCAAATATTTATCATCTAGAGGAAAACTAACCACTGCTTAGTAAAAAAACCAATTCCTTTGAGGTCTTCTTCCCCTCATGGAATCGGTTTTTTTACCTGTTCTTGCTGCTGTCTTTCTGTCTCTAAGTAAATATATGTTTTTTTCGGAGCTAATACCGTGCGAATTTCTTGTTCCAATTGATCGATCACCTCATAGTCACTCGAAGTTGCTTTAGGAGAAATCGTCAATTCAGCAACGATCAGTAATTCATCTGGACCTAAATGCAGAGTACGCAGGTCAATCACTTCAGCTACTTCCCTAGATGATAATACTTGACGAATTTTTTTCAGATCACTTTTCGAAGCACTCTCTCCGATCAATAAACTATAAAATTCTTTCCCTAAAAAACCAGCTACGATCACTAGAAGGACCCCACCAATGACGCCCCCTAAAGAATCAAAGATGGGGTTGTTGGTGATTGCTGTCAATAAAATACCCACCAATGCAATGCTCACACTGATCAATGCAAACAAGTCTTCTGTAAAGCCTAAAAGGATCTCGCTCTCTCGGCTTTCTTTCAAAAAAGCGATCAACGGCTGTTTATCCGTGTTTTGCTCTTTGATTTCTTGCCATCCACTTTGGACTGCTGAACTTTCAATAAAAAAACCAGCAAAAAGAATGGCTGCAACTAGTTGGATGTTCTCCACTTCGTGGGTAGGATCCAAAAGATCCTGACTTGCCTCCACGATTGCCAACAGGCCGCCACCGAAAAAGACCGTCATTGCCACAACCGTACTAAAAAAATAAGTCGCGCGCCCCTCACCAAATTGGTAAAGTTCACTTCGGCCGCGCCGTGCTCGTTTTTCGCCGATTGCTAGTAATCCCTGATTGAGACAATCAATGACACTATGAATACTTTCATTCATCAACACCGCACTGCCGCTGAAAAGAAATCCAATGATTTTGACCACTGCTGCAATAATATGCGTGACTAAGACAGTCCCTCGTGCCTGTCGTTTTTCTTGATCGGCCTCTTTCATTTTCTATGTCTCCGTTCTGTCCACTTTTATCAAGTGTTTCCTTCTGCTTATTTAAGAATAGCACCTTCCAATAGAGGAGGAAAACAATTGCGCTTAGCGCTGACGAGACCCAGAAATAGAATTTAACTTTTTTAATACAAAAAAAGAGACAAGTGAGCGTTGCATTCTCCTTCGAAAGCTGGCTACAAGTGAGAGGATTGCGACAGTAACTGTCATTCTCTGGCTTGTCGTTCCGAGTGAATCGCGTTGCTTTTTTGTCTCTGGTTGATTCTGTATTCATTTGTTCCATGCTTGTTCGTGCCGAGAGGCAATGGTGGTCAAGCATTGGTGATGGGCATCGTCGCCGCTAGTCGATATATTTTTCTAAATGATGAATCAACTGTGTGGCTTGCTCTTTAGATGGCGAGAGAATCAATAATACATCAAAGCCAGCCATCGTGGCAACAATCCCTTCAAGATCCATTTCATCTAGATAATTCGCAATAACATCTGCCCCATTGCTGACAGTATGGATCACTGTGATGAACTCCACTTGTTCAATTGATTTCAAGTATTCATTCATCGATAGCTTCAGCTTTTCGGTCACATCTGCTTCCGCCGTAGCAATCATCGTATACTTCGTTTTGCCTTCTTTCGTATAAGTTTTTGCGATATTCAACTCCCGCATATCTCTTGAAATGGTCGCTTGTGTGGAACACACGCCTTGTTCGTTCAATAAGCGCATCAATTCTTCTTGTGTCTCTACTTCTTGGTTGAGGATCAAACGCTTGATAATCGCTTGTCGCTGGTTTTTCTTCAAAATGATCACCTGCTTCTACTCTATCCATTATCTGCGGATACGTCATGTATCCGCATTCAAAAAATTATCACTGATGGACACTCGAGTCATTTAAAAGTAAGCGAGATCGATCATCCGTAAATCAGCTGCTTGCCACAGTAGTTGTTTGGAAAATCGATCCCACCCTTTAATGATTGTCGTCACAGTGCTTTTATTATTCATCTAATTGGAAAAACGCATCATCGATAAATATCAATTCTTTATATTGGTAGGAAATTTTTTTCTGATTGATCAATTGTTTCAGCACTTGACTAACCGTTTCTCTCGTCGTACCGCTGAATTTCGCAAGATCGTTGATCATGATCGGATAAGGAATATACCAAGACTCATCTAGCTTTCCATGCTTTTTCATAAGGATCGCTAGTGTATTGATGACACGATCATGGGCACTGGAAGTAATACAGTATTGCATTCTGGTCACTTGCTGTTCCAGTACTCGACCTTGTTTCTTAACGATCATTTTCAATAATTCTCGATCCGCTACCATCAATTGTTCCAAAACAGCAGTTGCCACATACGCGACTTCGATCTCTGTCACCGCAATGGCAGAAAAGTCATAACACGCTGCTTCAAAAAGGCCATTTACCGGAAACAGTTCACCTTCACTGATGAAATCCGTATAAAAGAAAGAATCGGTTTGATCATTTTTTTCGATACGAATCAGTCCGCTACATAGAACAAAAATACGATCACGCAAATCTCCATCGTTGAATAGAATCTGCCCTTTAGGAAAGGTTCGGTAATACATATTTTCTTCCAATCGTTCCCTGTTTTCTTGCGTCAGCACTTTTAGACAATCAAAATTGTCTTTTACGTATTCTCGCATGTTTCCACTAATATCCATCACTCCAATACTTTGTTTGCCAGTTAATCAGAAATGATACGAGTCCCTGTTTCGTGATCAAAATCAGCTAGATCTTCTAACGAGGTAATGATCACAACATTGTTTTTGCTAACCTGCACAAAATCCATCGCTGCTTGAACTTTTGGCAACATACTTCCTGGCGCAAAGTGACCTTCCTGGATGTATTGTTCCAGTTCTGTCAAATTGACTTGGTCTAACCATTGCTCATTGTCTTTTCCATAGTTTAAGGCAATTTTAGAGACACCTGTCAAAATAATCAACTCTTCAGCCTCCAAGACCTCTGCCAGTTTTTCTGAAGCAAAATCTTTGTCGATCACGGCTTCGACTCCTTGTCCTGATTCAGTAACGGGTATCCCTCCGCCACCTGCACAAATGACAATAAAATCGTTGTCGACCAATGCACGAATGCTGGCTTGGTCATGGATTGTGATCGGTTTCGGGCTGGCAACGACTTTGCGCCAACCGCGACCGGCATCTTCTTTAAAGATCGCATTGGTTTCTGTCATCATCTGCTGGGCTTGCTCTTCAGTCAAGAAAGGTCCTACTGGTTTTGTCGGATCGGCAAATGCTGGATCCTTTTCACTGACTACTACTTGAGTGACCAGCGTTGCTACCTTTGTTGGTAAGCCTTCTGCTGCTAATTCTTCTTCTAATGCATTCTGCAACCAATAACCGATACTTCCCTGAGTCATAGCCACACAGGTATCTAATGGCATCGCAGGATTTTTGGGAGAGTTTGCTGCTTGTTGCTGTAATAAGAGATTCCCAACTTGCGGTCCATTTCCATGGGTGATCACTACTTGGATCTCTTGTTTGATCAAAGATACTAAATGTTTGGCTGTTTGTCTAAGCGCCTGTTGCTGCCCTCTTGCGCTAGGATCATCGGTCAAGATCGCATTTCCACCTAATGCGATGACTACTGTTCTTTTATTCGTCATGGTATCCCTCGTCCTCTCACACTCTTGGAATAAATAGATTTCCTAAAGTAGCGGCCATGATTGCTTTGATCGAATGCATCCGATTTTCAGCCTCTTCAAATTGACGGCCATATTTGCTGCGGAAGACTTCATCAGTGATCTCCATTTCTTTGATCCCGAATTCTTCTTCGATTTTCTTTCCGTAGACAGTATTCGTATCATGGAAGGCAGGCAAGCAATGTAAAACAATCAAGCGGTCGTCTGGTGTACCTGTCGCTTTGATCAAATCCATATTGATTTGATAGTCTTTTAGCAAATTGACCCGTTCGGTGAACTTGTCTTCTTCACCCATTGATACCCACACGTCCGTATAAAGGACATTCGCACCACGAACACCTTCAGCAGTGTCATCTGTGATCATCAATTGGCTGCCAGATTCTTTGGCAAATTCATTGGCATAACGAACGACGTCGTCTTCTGGGAATAAGGATTTAGGTGCGCAGATTCGAACATTGACCCCAAGAATCGCACCAGTAACTAACAAGCTATTCGCCATATTGTTACGGCCATCTCCCACATACACCAACGTGATGTCTTTCAACGTGCCAAAGTTCTCTTTGATCGTCATGAAATCAGCGATCATTTGGGTTGGATGCCATTCATCTGTTAATCCGTTCCATACAGGAACACCAGAATACTTCGCTAAATCTTCGACGACTTGCTGGCTGAAGCCGCGGAATTCGATTCCGTCAAACATACTGCCTAACACTTTAGCGGTGTCTTCTACAGATTCTTTTTTACCTAGCTGAATGTCATTGGCGCCCAAGAATTCTGGGTGAGCACCTAGATCGATGGCAGCTGTCGTAAAGGCCGCCCGTGTCCGAGTCGATGTTTTTTCAAAGAGCAAGGCAATATTTTTTCCTTCTAAATAGCGGTGCGGGATATTTTTTTTCTTGAGCCCTTTTAAGTGAATCGAAAAGTCAATCAGATACTCGATTTCTTCTTTCGTAAAATCTTTTTCTGCTAATAAACTTCTTCCTTGAAATACTTGTTCCATTATTCATTCCTCCTATGATACCGTTAGTCTTTATTTTTGTAAATTTCAGGTTGCTCAAAGATCTTCTCTGATAAATGGCATGCTCATACAACGAGGGCCGCCACGTCCGCGAACGAGTTCACTTCCTGGGATGTAATTAAGTTTGACCCCTGCTTCGACTAGTTTTTCATTCGTAATCAAGTTCCGGTCATAGACGACTACTTCTCCTGGTGCAATCGTCAACGTGTTCGAACCATCATTCCATTGTTCTCTGGCAGCTGCTGTGATATCTCCACCTCCGCAACGAATGAGTTCCACTGCATCTAAATCAAGATAGCGGCAAAGAATCCGTTCCAATGTTTCTTTTTCTTCATAGATCTTGATTTGGTCATTTTGTTTGGAGATGGAATAAACCGTTAACTCGCCTTCGATTTCCGGATGGATAGTGAACTTGTCATAATCCACCATTGTAAAGACCGTATCCAAATGCATGAATTTACGCTCTTCACCGATATTGAAAGCTAGCACATGTTCAAAAGTCGGTTCTTTCTCAAATAATTTTTTCGCCAATTTTTCAATTGAAGCGACATCTGTACGTTGTGAAATCCCAACAGCTAACACTTTTGATGACAAGACTAATTCATCGCCACCTTCGATTCGTGTGGATTCATCCCGATTGTATAAAAGATGCTCGGCTTCTTTTTTGAAAATTGGATGATAGTTAAAGATATATTTGCCGTACAATGTTTCTCTTCGTCTCGTTTCTGAATACATTCGGTTCAAGGAAACACTATTTCCGATCGTAGCAAATGGATCGCGGGTAAAGTACAAGTTCGGCATTGGATCGATCAGAAACGGATACTGATCGTCTACAAGATCGGTCAGATTCTGATGGCCAGCGATCTTCATTTCATTTTTTCTCAATCCTGCCATCGTTCGGTCGATCAGTTCACGATTATCAGAGATCGATAGTAAATATTCTTCAATCACTTTGCGGGTGTTTTCACTTTGGATGTTTGCTTCCTGCAAGTACTCTGCAACAAATTGTTCCTTGAGTCCTGTAGAGGTCAAAGATTCAGCTGCTAAATCTTCCAAATAAAGCACATCAACCCCTTTATTTCGCAATGTTTCGGCAAAGAAATCATGTTCTTTTTGCGCTTGCTGTAAAAAAGGAATATCATCAAACAGCAATTGTTCCAAATAATCCGGCATTAAATTTTCCAATTCTTTTCCTGGACGATGAAGCATCACTTGTTTTAATCGTCCAATCTCTGAAAAAACGTGAATAGGTTCATTCATTTTTTCATCCTCCTCATTCCTATACAATTTGTTTCCCGTTTTCTATGAAACTTTTTTTAAATAGTCTGAGAGTAATCTCAAACCAGTTTCTAGCGTCTCTTTCTTACAGCAATAACCTAAGCGGGCGTGCCCTGGTACCCCAAAAGCTGTTCCCGGAACAAGCAAGACCCCAGTTTCTTCTAATAGATCCACACAGAATTGATAGTCCTCTTGTTGGATCTTCAACTTGATAAATGCCGTAGAAACATAATGGGGAACGATTAATTCCACTTTCGGTTCTTGGTCTACCCACTGCTTGACGATGGCAAGATTCTCTGCGACGATTTTCTTGTTTCGTGCGATAATCTGCTCTTTGTTTTCCAATACTTGAATCGCTATTTCATCAGCGATAACACCGCCACAAATCATCGTATAATCTCGGTATTTACGAAAATGTTCCGTGAGTTCTTCACTAGCGGCAGTCCAACCGATACGAATACCTGGCGTTGAGTAGGTTTTTGACAAAGAGTTGGTAGCAATTCCCTTCTCATAGCAATCGACGATGGAACAAAATGTGCCTTCTTCTGTTAATGGTGCATAGACTTCGTCTACTAAAATGTAGGCATCCGCTTCTTTAGCGATGGCGACAATCTGCTGTAATTGCTCTTGATCAAATAGCGTACCGGTGGGGTTATTCGCGTTATTTAAGCAGATCATTTTTGTTTCAGGTTTCACTTTGGCTTTCAAAACTGCTAGATCAAGCTGCCAGTTTGCTTGATTTAATTCAACAAAGTCTACTTCTGCCCCAAATGCTTTTGGCAAATCATAGAGTTGCTGATACGTTGGCCGCATGGAGACAACATGATCCCCGCTTTCGATCAAAGCGAATAGTGCCAGGAAATTTGCTCCTGTAGCTCCGTTTGTCTGTAAAATATTCGCTGGTGTCATGTGTTGGTATAATGAAGCGACGAGTTCTTTGAATCGATCCGATCCTTCGATCCAGCCATAATCTAAAGGCTGCTGCGCGACACGTTTCAAAAAATCTGTACTCGTTTTGCCACTGAAGGCCATGATTTCCTCTAGCGTCAGTGCTTCGATAGAACTTTGGGCAATGTCATAGGTTGCTTTTTTCTCCCAGATATTCAACCATTCCTCGACACCAAAATTAGCAATATCCATAATCAACCCCCTTATACTGAGATCATTCCAGTAGCGATTGCTACGATCGACAATACTGCTGCTAAACTGACCACAGCCATGACCATTTTTTGCCTATTGCTGATTTGATAGTTGTTCTCTTTACATGCCCGTAAGTAGAAATAGAATCCTGGTAAATAGGCGATGCTGCATAAGAGAACATAGGCAAAGCCTGCTAATGTGATCCCAATGATCTGAAAGGCCGTTGCGACTGCACCAATAAACAATTGTTTATTGTCTTTTTGCTGATAGGAATAAATCATTTGATAGATCCCCACGAGCAAGTAACAAATCAAAATCGCTGCGGTACACATTGAATAAGCAAATTGATACGCGTAATCGGTCACAAGGAACGTTAACAAGAACACGTTCGTCAATGCAGCAGTGATAAACAATGAATAACTTGGTGCTTGTTTTCGATTGACCTTGCCCCAACTTTTTGGCAGCATCCCATCGCGGGACATCAATAAGGTTGTTTCTACTGGTAACATCGTCCATGACAGCCAGCAACCAATGATGGAAATGATCAGACCGATATTGATAAAGGCTGCACCCCACTCTCCAACCATATAGCGCAAAATGTTGGCCATTGCTGGTTGTGGTAACGCCATCAATTCAGCTTGCGACATGACGCCGTATGGCAATAAGGAAGCTAGCACATAGATGACTAGTAAGGAAAGCAAACCGATGACTGATGCTTTTTGGGCATCCGACCGTTTTTCCGCACGATTGGCTAAAACACTTGCCCCTTCAATCCCAACAAAGACCCACATCATCACCATTAGACAACCTTTGATCTGTGACCAGAGACTGACAGAAGCACCACTTTGTAGTGAGCTGCTGACATTTCCCCAGAAATCTGCTGAGAAAATATCGACATGAAAACTAACCAGTGCGATAACCATAAATAAAAACAAAGGAACTAATTTACAGATCGTAACAATTGTGTTGATAAATGAAGCGCTCTCAATTCCGTTATTCACCAGAAAGGTCAATACCCAAATAAAAACACTTGCTAGTAAGATTGACGGAATGTTTTGTCCTCCCTTGAATGCGGGTATAAATTCACCAATTGCACTCATGAGCATTGTCGCAAAGGCGACGTTTCCCAGCCAGGCAGAGAGCCAATAGCCCCAGCCACTGATAAAACCTCCTAATTTCCCAAATGCCGCTTCTGCATACCCAAAAATACCGCCGTCTAAATCTGGTCGTTTGGCGCCTAAATTATTCAATGATAAAACTAATGCAAGAATGCCAATTCCGACGATGATCCAGGCGATGATTGCAGGTCCAGGAGCAGCGGACATCGCTAA
Organism: Enterococcus sp. ARL09-542; assembly: GCF_005234805.1. Lineage (NCBI taxonomy): Bacteria > Bacillati > Bacillota > Bacilli > Lactobacillales > Enterococcaceae > Enterococcus > Enterococcus sp. ARL09-542. The sequence goes on along the minus strand of NZ_QPQX01000001.1, from coordinate 494,844 downwards.
GTCATTCGTGATACCGAAGATTCCACTACCAATGGATGAACTGACTACTAAGGCAATCAAGCCGATTTTACTGATTCCTCTTTTCTTTTCCATTGTTCTCCAACTTTCTTTAGTATTGTGTAGTAACTTGCATAAATCCCACTTGCAAAAAAAATCACAAAAAGCATTAAAACCAATCTAGCTAAATGAAATACTCTCTCGCCTCTTTCCTTTTATTTATTGATTTTTTCAGCTGAAATCAATCACTCTTCTTCCTGATAAATAACAATTATTTATCAGGTACATGTATATGATAACGAGTTAAAAACGCTTACATTGTAGTTCAGTTATCATTTCCAATGCCAAAAAATTGGCATTATTCATCCGTAATGAATAATCGCTTTTATCCTCTTTTTTTACCCATTTTTTTCTCCTCTAGCTCATAATCATTCAGATATTTTTTTCTAAGAATTTCATTAGAAAAATTGAATAGTGTCTATTTTTTGAAGAAAATCAATCAATTTCGAGCGAAAGAAAAAAGCAGCACACTACTCAAACATTCATGCATTTAATGTATACGGCCCCTTACAAGCGCTCTTACGGGGACAAAAAAAAGAAACGCCGCAGCGTTTCTTTTTTTATTATTTCCTATTATAAAAGAACATTACTTCATTAATAGTTGGTACTTGTCTCCGTAGTCGTCCCTTGATTTTCTGGTGTCATTTCATCTGATGTACCCAATGCTTTTAGCATATCATTACGGATCTCATTATAGGAGTAATCTTGAATATAAACGATTGATTGGCCATCATAAGATTCACCATCATACCATTCATAAGTATGTTTATCGATAGTAAAACCAGAAAGCATATTCCCAGCTAGTGAAACCAAGTCTTTAAACTTAAAGTTGGTATTGACATTGTCACTGACAGAGTCAAGAATCTCCTGATATTTTGTGACATTATTGATTTTCAATGCTTGACTAATGGCTGCTTCAATGACTTCTTGCTGCCGATTGCCACGGTCCACGTCAGTATCCATTTTACGGATTCGAGCAAAAATCAATGCTTGCTCTCCATTCAACGACTGTCGGCCCTTTGGAATCAGTGTTTTACCAGAATTGTCCGAAGTATACTTTTCATTAATGTCATAAGGAACATCTACGGTAACACCGCCGATTGCATCAATGATCTTCTCAAAACTTGTAAAATTGATATTGACATAATAATCAATTGGCAAGTTCAAATAGTTTTGCACCGTTTCAATCGTTGCATCTTCCTCACCAATCGCAAATGCACTATTGATTTTTGCCGTGTTGACGACCGTCCCGTTTCCGGTACCATCGTAGATATTTGTCCAAATATCTCGAGGTAAACTCACCATGTCGATCTTTTTATTTTCGCCATCATAGACCATATAGATCAAACTGTCTGCTCGAGTCGTATCCAGATGCTCTTTCTTTTCTCGTTCAGCATCATTGTCGACCCCCATTAACAGGATCCCAAATTTAGAATCAACATTTGCTGATTTCAATGAATTGTCTTTTTCTTTATTGGATTTGATCACAGCGGATTCTTTAAACATTTTATCCACAGAATTTTTTGCAGCATAATACGTATATCCTGCAAATAAAAAGACTCCTGCAATCGCAAAAAGTACGACGCCTCCTATGATTCGGCGCTTATTACGAGCTTTGCGGGCCCGCTGTTTGCTAAATTTCGACTTTCTATCCATAGTGCCTCCTTCATGTTTCCTACTTCACTCTCCCCGATTGTACCAGATTTTGTTTTCGGCGCCTATTTTTTTAAGATATTTTATATTTTTGCTGTGAATTTTTATGCTAATGCAAATTTGTTCGAAAAAATTTTCCTATGATTTTTCCTTGAAAAAATCTAAAAAGATCATAGCCAAGTAAAGTATCATACGCAGTATTTATCGTATAATTATCAAAAAACTTGAAAACTAATTGTTTGTTTCTGAAATAAAAATGAAACTTTCTTTTCTTTCTTGATTGCTCCCCCTCAGTTTGGAACTATGGTAAGATATGCTAGAAACGAAAGATTTTTTATTCGTAAATTCACAGTGGAGAATTCCTCTCCTGATGCATTTTTTCTTTCATTGACTATTTTATTTTTACAGGAGGTTTTTATGATTGGATTATTACGCTATGCCAAAGACTATCGTAAGCAGATCGTCTTAGGTCCTTTTTTTAAGTTTTTAGAAGCTGTGTTTGAACTGGTTTTGCCACTCCAAATGGCTGCACTCGTGGACCAGGGAATTCGCCAAAACAATTGGTCGAAAGTAGTTGAAATGACCCTCTGGATGATTGCGATGTCCGTCATCGGGATGATCTGTGCGGTCATCTGTCAATACTATGCAGCCACTGCTTCTCAAGGTTTTGGCACGGAATTACGTAATACATTAATGAAAAAAATCAATTTGTTGTCCCACAATGAATTGAATCTATTTGGAACAGATACGTTGATCACTCGAATGACCAATGATATCAACCAAATGCAAGTTGCATTGGCTATGTTGATCCGTTTAGTCGTCAGAGCACCTTTTTTGAGTATTGGTTCAGTGATCATGGCGTTTGTCATCGATTGGCAAGCGGGCTTGATTTTCTTATGTGTGCTACCACTTTTTTGTATCATTTTATTTTGGATCATTAGCAAGACAGTGCCATTATATAAGAAAGTCCAGATCCGCTTGGACGAACTAAATGAACTAGTCAGCCAAAATTTGAGCGGTATTCGCGTGATTCGTGCTTTTGCTCGATCAAAAACTGAGACCAAACGTTTTGACCAAGCCACAGATGATTTGACCAATGTCTATATTCGTGTGACCAATCTTTCTGCATTATTGACCCCGGCTACAACCATGATTATGAACTTAGGAATTATTGCACTCTTTTACTTTGGCGGTTTCAAAGTGAACATCGGAAACTTGGAACAGGGGGAAGTACTGGCGTTGGTCAATTATATGAACCAAATGCTGTTGGCACTGATCGTTGTATCGAATCTCGTCATCATTTTTACTCGCGCTGCTGCTTCGGCTTCACGGATCAATGAAGTTCTTGATACAGAACCGTCGATTGATGATAGTTTATCTGAGGTTTTTATGGATCAACAAAAACAGGCAGGTGCCCTTCGTTTCGAACATGTGGACTTTCGCTTTTCACCTAACTATGGCTTAGCATTAAAAAATATCGATTTTGAGATTGCTCCTGGCACAACCTTGGGCATCACTGGTCCAACTGGCAGTGGGAAATCGACATTAACGCAACTGATCCCGCGTTTTTATGACACAGCTGCTGGTAAAGTGATCGTTGATGGACAGGATGTACGCAAGTGGCCGCTGAAACAATTAAGACAAAAAATTGCCATGGTTCCTCAAACGGCTGTTCTGTTCACTGGTACGATTCGTGAAAACTTACAATGGGGAAAAAAAGATGCGACAGACGAGGAATGCTGGCAAGCATTAGAGATCGCCCAAAGTCGCGACTTCGTCGAAGCACTACCGCAAAAGTTGGATACGCCGATTTTTGAAGGAGGCAAGAACTTTTCTGGTGGGCAAAAACAACGCTTAACGATTGCTCGAGCAATTATTGCTAAACCTGATATATTGATTTTGGATGATTCATTAAGTGCGCTAGATTACCAAACAGATCTGGATCTGCGGATGGCTTTAAAAGAAAAAATTCGCGGAACGATTATCATCATTTCTCAGCGTGTTCGTTCGATTCAAGATGCACAGCAGATCTTAGTGTTAGATCAGGGAAATCTAGTCGCCAAAGGCACCCATGACGAGTTGATGATCACTTCCAAAGCTTATCAAGAAATTGTGGCATCTCAAGAGGAGGAAGAAGAATGAAAAAGAAATCATTTGATTGGTCTGCCTTCCGCCGCTACCTCCCCTATCTCGCTGTGTATGCCAAAGAAACTTGGACTGCTGTCGTTTTAGGGATCGCTGCTGGCATCTCAACGGTTTTTATGACTTATGAAATAGGTCAGGCTGTCGATAAAATGATTGGTCCTAGCAAGGTTCATTTCGAAGAACTTTATCGCATTCTCGCGTTGTTTGGCGGTGTAGTGATCGTTACTGTTGTCAGTCAATGGCTGATCCAACGATTAGGGAATCGAGTGGCCTATCTGTCTGTCGCTGATCTGCGCAAAGAAGGTTTTGCTCATTTAAATACACTACCCTTACGTTATTACGATCAAACGTCTCACGGGAATATCGTCAGTCGTTTTACCAATGACATGGATAATATCTCAATTGCGGTTGCTGCTGTCTTCAACCAATTATTCTCCGGTATCTCTGTCGTGCTGATTGCCTTGGTAGTTATGGTTAAGATGAGTGTGCCACTGACTCTCGTCGTTCTTGTTTCAACACCGATCATCTTTTTAGTCAATTGGATCGTGGCACGAACATCACAAGCAGATTTTGCGCGTCAACAAGAGATCGTCGGTGAAATTTCTGGATTCGTTACCGAAATGATCGGCAATCAAAAAATTGTCAAAGCATTTGAACGAGAAGCAATCAACCAAGAACAGTTTGAAATGATCAATGACGAATTAAACCTTCGTGGCCGAAAAGCACAGTTTTCTTCCTCGTTGACCAATCCGCTTTCCCGTTTTGTTGACCATCTTTCCTATCTGTCTGTCGGCTTCGTCGGTGGTTTATTGTACTTTTCAGGCTCGGGGCTGGTAACAGTTGGGATGATTTCAAGCTTTACGATCTATTCTAGCCAATTTTCAAAACCATTTATTGAACTGTCAGGCATCACCACTCAGATTCAGACTGCATTAGCTGGTTTGGCACGAACCTTCCAGTTATTGGATCAAGTGCCAGAAAGTGCGGATGACACAGCAACACAAGCGATGAAGGAAATCAAAGGTAAAATCGACTTTGAAAATGTGGCTTTTGCTTATGATCCAGGACAAAAACTGATCGAAAACTTTTCTTTTACAGCTGAACCAGGTGAAACGGTGGCAATTGTCGGAAAGACTGGTGCCGGTAAATCGACACTAGTCAATTTGCTGATGCGTTTCTACGATGTTGATCAAGGAACTATCCGAGTAGACGGCGTCGATATTCGTCAATTGCAGCGAACAGCGTTACGAAAGAGTTTTGGTATGGTCCTTCAAGACACGTGGCTGTTCGATGCTTCTTTAAGAGAGAATCTCCAATATGGCAATGACACGGCTACCGATGAAGAAATATACGATGCTTTAAAAAATGCATATATGTATGAATACGTTATGCGGTTACCAGATAAATTGGATACGCCGATTGGGCAACAAGGCATCAAGATTTCCGATGGGCAGCGGCAATTACTGACCATTGCTCGTACTATGATCAGTAATCCCCCGATGCTGATCCTCGATGAAGCCACCAGTTCAGTCGATACACTGACAGAAAAGAAAATTCAGGATGCCTTTTTGAAAATGATGGAAGGAAAAACCAGTTTCGTCATTGCCCACCGCTTATCAACGATCCGTGCAGCTGATAAAATTTTGGTTATGGATGCCGGACAAATCGTCGAACAAGGTACTCATGAAGAATTGTTAGCGGAAAAAGGGTATTATTACCGTCTCTACCATGCTCAATTTCAACATTAACAGTCACATGTTGATAGATTAACGCTAAAAGAAGTGGTTCCCTAAAAGAACCACTTCTTTTTTTAAAATTGAGAATTGTTATTTACTCCAAACATCGCTATATTCCGGTTTACGTTCAAACTCTTTTTTTGCAAATGGACAGAGTGGAATGATTGTTTTCTTTTCTGCGCGCGCTTTTTCTACCCCTTTTGCCACTAACTTTTCTGCCAGTCCTTGACCACGATAGGCTGGATCGACAAATGTATGATCAATGATCATTCGTTTTGTTCCTGCATTCGACCAAGTCATTTCGCCGATCTCTTTCTCGCCGTCTAATAAGGCAAAACGATTTTTTTCTTCCTTGATTTCCATTAGTTTTCTCCCCTTTGAATAAATTTTAATGCGCCGCTTGGACAAGATTGGTTCACTTGAGCAACTTGTTCTTTTTGAGCATTATCGGGAATGACCCACGGTCGACGTCCTACCTCAAAAACAGTTGGATTACCTCAAACACACTTCCCACTGTGAATACAAATGTCTTTGTGAGAATAAACATCGAATGCTGAGCCATGATATTTGCGATACCCATCAGCAAGCAACTGTTCCTCTGCGTGTTCTTTTAAGTGCTCTGTCGTTGTTTTCCCTCCGTCACTGCTTGACTTTTATTGACCCCCTTCATCATAAGCTAAATCAACAAAAAAATAAAACAATCGCCATTTATACGTAAAAGATTTAGCAGAAAAAACAACTCTAATAGAAAAAACTGCAACATAAGCACTTCAACAAACAAACGATCCGAAGATACATCGAATCCTCTCTTCAATCCGATCCTCGTCCCTAGTCACAGAGAGAAGAATTCTTTCTCAAGTCCAGTTTGGATCATTTCGTCTGCTTTTGCTTCTGTTACAGCTCTATTCGTTTGATTTCATTTGATAGTGATTACTGAAAAGAACCTTAGTCATTATTGATCGCTGTTAGATGAACCATTTGTGTTGCATAGTCGCCGGATAAAGCAGGATCAATATAGAAACCGATCTGCATCAATTCATCGCCGCCGATTTTATATCCCCCCATTTGATACACTGTATCTGCCGCTAATCCCGCCAATTTGAGAGTGATTAGCGGTGCAGATGCTTCGGCTAATACACGGAAATAGAAAACAATCGCTTCTTGTTTATCTTCAGAAACGTACATCCACGCAGTATCATTTCCTGCAAAAGGACTCAACAAGCGAATAAACGTGCCATATTGGAAGAGTTGTCGATGTTTTTTATAAAAGGCAACTTGCTCTTTGATGGCTGCTTTTTCTTCATCGGTCACTGTCGACAAATCCAGCTCATAGCCCAAGACACCAGACATTGCAACGTTTCCGCGGATCGCTAAGTCAGTGATCCGCTGTGTTTGATGGTTAGGCACTGCTGAAACATGCGAACCCATGCTAGAAGCCGGGTATGACAGGCTGGTTCCATATTGGATTTTCAAACGGGCTATCGCATCGGTATTATCACTCGTCCATATCTGCGGCATGTAATACAAGAAACCTGCATCAAAACGACCACCCCCGCCAGAACATCCTTCAAACAAAATAGTGGGATGAGCAGCTGTCAATCGTTCTAAAAAGTCATACAGACCTAAAATATAGCGATGGAACACCTCCCCTTGCTGGGTAGGATGTAACAACAATGAATAGACATCCGTCATGTTGCGATTCATGTCCCACTTAATATAATCAATGGGTACTTCGTTAAATAGAAGGGCTAACTGATCAAAAATATGTTTCCGAACATCTTCTCTAGAAAAGTCCAGTACAAACTGACTGCGACTTAATGCGGGAGAACGTCCAGGTACTTTTAAGGCCCACTCGGGGTGCTGACGATACAACTCGCTCACTTCTGAGATCATTTCCGGCTCTAACCAGAGACCGAATTTCAAACCCTTCTGATGGACTTTTTCCGCAAACCCTCGCAGACCAGAAGCTAACTTTCCTTCATTCTCATACCAGTCACCCAGAGAAGTCAAATCATTTTCTCGTGCACCAAACCAACCGTCATCCAAAACAAACAATTCAATTCCCAATGCCTTCGCTTCATCGACGATCTGCTCCAGTTTTTCTTCATCGAAATCAAAATAAGTGGCTTCCCAGTTATTGATCAACGTCGGACGTTCAGTCAGCTGATACTGTCCACGAATAAGATGACTATTATAAAAGCGATGATAGGTTTGTGACATTTGGTTGAGCCCTTGATTACTATAAACTGTAACCACTTCTGGTGATTGGAAGCTTTCCTGAGGTGGTACTGTCCAGGCAAATCGATAACTACTGATGCCCATGATGAGCCGCGTTTGATCATAAGGATCTTTTTCGATAATCGTTTCGTGATTGCCGCTATACAGTAAACTAACGCCATAACATTCTCCCGAGAATTCTGTTGTAGCGGGATCTGCCAAAATAACAAAAGGATTCTGTTGATGGCTGCTGGAACCTCGCTTGCTGTCCAATTTCTTGATACCTGTCTGAACTGGTTCTCGACTGATTTGCCGTTCTTTCGCCCATGCACCATTCAATTGGATCAAATCAAGCGGCCGGTTGGGAAAATCCAGTGATTGACTGGCTAGTTGATGGATAACGATTGGTTCAAGACCGTCATTTTTTAAGGCACTTGAACGAATGATTGCTGATGTATCAGTAAAAATACTATAATTCAAAACCAATTCAAGCGCGGCAACTTCATCTCGCAATATGATTTGCAACGTTTCGATTTCTTGCGGAGCACCGTGAGTTTGAGGCAACCCCGCAAGTGCTGGTTTGCCTTGACTGATTTCATGGCTTTGATAGATAAAATGCGCAATATGACTGCCATTTGGCAGTTGGATATCATATGCCGCTTCACGAAAATCACCGAACCCATTCCCAGGAAATTCCATCATCAGCGTATCCAGCGAGAATAAGCGATCCTTGCTGCCTGCTGGATTCGGCGAAAAAGAACGATCTAATCGCGGGTAACGATAATGGCCAGAATAATGGGTAATTTTCTTTCCAAAGTAGATATGCGCTAAATTTCCACCTTCTTCGATCTGCATCACATAACTGATTTTGTTGTTGCTTAAATGAAAAATTTGGTTTTTTTTATCAAAATGGATCATTTCATTTCCTCGTTTTCTCTTTTCTTTACTTCACAGAACCTAACATGCCTTGTACGAATTGTTTTTGTAATACGAAAAAGATAATCGCTGTTGGCAAAGTGGCGATCACGATCCCGCACATCATCATGCCGTAATCCAGTGTATAGGAAGCCCCCATCGCAGATAAAACCAACGGAACTGTCCGTTTATCCGGTGATTGCAAGGCAACTAATGGCCACAGGTAGTTGTTCCAGCTATTCATAAAGGTAATGATCGCTGCTGCTGCATACGTATTTTTAGCAGTAGGCATATAGACTCGGAAGAAAATACTTAACTCATTCAGCCCATCAATGCGAGCTGCTTCTACTAATTCTTTAGGGAAAGCTTTGATATTTTGGCGGAAAAAGAAAATCAGGAACGCTGTACAAACAGAAGGTAAAATGACCACTGCAAAAGTATTGATTCCGATTGGGGTTCCGCTAAGCTGACTAAACATGCGGTATAACGGAATCATCAAAGCCGCAAAAGGAACCATCATCGATAAGAGTAAAATATTGAAAATGCGATCTTTTGTTTTGGTTCGATAGATCTCAAACCCATAGCCCGCCATGGAAGAAAACAGCAACGCGAAGACGGTCGTAATGACCGCAATCACTGCAGAGTTGCCCAAAGCACAAGTAAAGTTCAGTTCAGAAGCAAATAAATTTTGGAAATTGATCACCAGCTGATCACCGATCATGATTTTTCCTGCCACAATGTCAAAGGTTTGATTGGTCATTCCCAATACCATCCAGACAAATGGAAAGACGGAAATAAAGGCCAAAAGACCTAAGAAAAGATACTTTAAGCTTAAAGAGAGTGTTTTCAATTTTCTTTCCCTCCTAATTTTGTTTGGATGACGGATAAGACCACAATAGCGATCACGATCACAAAGGATACTGCCGCCGCATAGCCAAAGTTCGGGGTGAATTTATAACTTAAATTATAAATGTACTGCGAGAGCGTGGTGGTTGCATTGGCAGGTCCCCCACCTGTAATATTTTGTACTTCGTCAAATAGTTGCAATGTTCCGATCGTTGAAGTAATTGTCGTGAATAAAATGATTGGCCGCAAATTAGGAATAGTTATCTTGAAAAGTTGATCCCATTTAGTCGCACCATCAATTTCAGCAGCTTCATAGATGCTAGGATCAATGTTTTGCATACCAGAAATAAAGAAAATCATATTATAGCCTGTCCAGCGCCAAGTAATGGCAAAAATAATCAAGACTTTTGCCCAGAAAGGATCCGTTAGCCATTGAATCGGCACCTCAATCAAATGAATTTGCATTAAAAAATTATTGACTAACCCATTCGCTGAGAATAAACTTTTCATGATCAACGAGTAAGAGACCAATGAAGTGATACAAGGTAAAAACAAGGCCGTTCGGAAAAGTCCTTTGAATTTTAATTTTTTGTCATTTAGTATGTTCGAGACGATCAAAGCCAAAAACAGCATGATCGGTACTTGGATCAATAAGTATAAAAATGTATTACCAAAAGCTTTCTTAAAGGTTGAGTCACTCAGCATCCGCTGATAGTTTCCCAAACCGTTGAATGACATCGTTGTCGGCGGTCCCGACTGGAAAGACGTAAAAAGAGCTGAAATCATAGGAACAAATACTAATAGTGTAATCAAGATCACAGGCAAAGAAATAAACGCGTTTCCATTCGCAAACCAATTTTTCGATTTATTTTTCATGGTGATTCCTCCTTCAAACGACACTATGGCACCAATCTAATGACTATACGAACGATTGCTGCTTAACAATCTCCTCTAATGGGAAATTATTGGTACCAGCAGCTATCGTTCGTATCTGATTTGTTGATTATGAAACCATAGCTAAATGATTTGCTTAGTTTGCGATTTGTGCTTCTACTTGTGTTTGTGCATCTTCTAGTACTTTATCGATATCTTCCCCATTGATTACTCGCTGCAAGCTTTCTGTCAATACAGATTCGATCGCATAAGTATGATTGCCGTAGTTGACGGCCGGGATCTCTTGTGACCATTGAGAGAAGTCTTGGAAAACTTTTTGTCCTCCATAAAAATCAAGTCCTGAAGTATATTCTTTTGTCTCTTCGGCAGCATTCATCGTTGAAACCAGCCCAATTTCAGTTGCCAATGTTCCCATCAATTCTTTATTTGAAGCAAACGTTTTCGCTAAAAAGTCTTTCGCATTCTCTTCACCAGCTACGCCTTTAATGACATACCATCCTGCTCCGCCAATACTTGATGCGTTCACTGAATTGCCACCAGCTAGTGCCGGAATCGGTGCAATCGCCCATTTGCCGCTTTGATCTTCAGCCCCTTGAATCGTACTAGAATACCAAGCGCCTGTTGGTGCTGCAGCAACATTTCCGGATTGGACTGCATTGACGCCGCCATCCCAATCAGAGACTTGTTCAACTAATCCTTCATTCAGTAGTGTCGCCAATACATTCAAGCCGGCTTTGAATGATTCGTTGTCTTTAATCGTTACTGTGGTGCCGTCTTCACCGGTATACCATTCACCAGCTGACTGCATGATGATCCGTGCCAATCCCAAATCGCTTGGATCCAGAGACATCATGGCATGTTCCGTTTTCTCCTTGACATCTTTGGCAATTTGAATAAAGTCATCCCAGGTAATATCTTGGAGATCAGCAGCTTCATATCCTGCATCTGCTAAATAATCTGTACGATAAAACAGCCCTGCTACCCCACTATCAAAAGGTACACCGTAGATCACATCATCGATTTTGTTGACGGCGAATTTGTAGCTGGAAAAGTCATCTTCATTGACAATATCAGTTAAGTCGCTGAAAGCATCCGGATAGGAAGATAAATAGCCTTGAATACGATAGTCTTCGATCAAAACGATATTTGGCAAGCCATCCGTATTGCCTGATGCTAGACTAGTGTTCAACTTTTGAACGATGTCATCCTGTGACATGGTCACTACTTCCACATCAACATCCTTGTTTTCGTAAACCTTTTTCGCTTCATTGACAGCTTTGATATTGAAAGTCTCATCCCAAGCCCAAACTGTAACCTTATCAGAAGAACCTCCAGTGTCACCAGTACTTTCGTTGTTGCTGCCACAAGCTGTCAATGTCAATACAGTAGCGGCAGTCACAAGTGATGCAAGCAATTTTTTCATTTTTCTCCCTCTTTCCTTTTAATTACATTTTTACTATACACTGGAGTTGTAAACGGATACAATACGCGTGGAAGAGCTTACTAAAATAGTCCAAAAATAGAAAATTTTTACTAATACCTTTCTTTTATGAAAGCGTTTATACTAGAATAAAGAAATAGGGGGGATACCATGCATCATTTACATACAGTCTTGCTTGTGGATGACGAGACCACTATTCGTGATGGTTTAAAACATATGATTCGTTGGGAGCAAGAAGGTTTTCGCTTGCTAGGAGATGCAGCAAACGGACAGGAGGCTCTAACCCTGATCCAGCAATTACAGCCAGAGATCGTGATCACAGATTTAAAAATGCCGCAAATGGACGGCATCCAATTAACAACCATCATTCAACAACAATACCCATCTATCCATTTTCTGGTATTGAGCAGTTATGATGATTTTCACTATGTCAGTCAGTCTTTTAAGAACGGTGCCATTGATTACTTGCTTAAGCCAACATTGACGCCTGCTTTGTTGCTGAAAGCCCTAAACACCATCCGCGAAAAAAAATCTGATACCCGCCAAATAACCGCTGAGGTCCCATTACAAGAATCTTTGAATCGCTATCTGGCTGGGTATGAAGAACCACTTACTCCTTTTGCTGACTATCTTGAAATAGCTATGAAACAGCAACTATGTTTTCTTTATACGAATGTCAGTTATTTTCGTTCTACTGAACAGCTTTTTCATGCATTGACAGAATTTTCGCAATCGAATACTCACTTAAAAACATTAGCGTTCAAGACCAGTAACAATGATGCAGGGCTATTGATCAGTTATTCAGCAGAATATGATTTTTTTCCTCTTTGAAAAAATGTTTGGACCAGTTGACCTATACCGAACCAAATGCCTTTTTTACCCTTGGCTGCTCATTTGAATCGATTGACGACTTACGCACAGCTTTTCTGACTCTCAAAGATAAAAGTCGGGAACAATCGTTTTTTTACAAACAGCAGCGGCTTGTTTTTGAGCATGAACTTTTTATGTACATGGAAAGTGATCGTTTTGATACAAAAAAATTTTTGCGGGCATTATTAGACAATAATTTCCTGTTGGGGATTACGCGTATCGAAGACTATTTCAATGAGATGATTCTATCAAATGTTGATCCGAACTTTCTAAAACAGCAGGCCAGCAGTATTTTTTATACGCTATTATCCCGGTTAGAAGAAGAATTTCCAACAGCCCCCCGCTTTAGTCGCTTACGAGCTGAATTTCTTCATGAGATCGGCCATGTCTTATATTTGGAGGATTTCTCCGATTTGTTGTTGTCAACGATCGATGAGATACGACTGCAACTGACAGCCCTCTCCCCTATGGATGAAGATGACTTACTGGTCTCGATCCAGCGCTTCATTCAAGACAATTATATGAAGAGCCTCTCACTATCTGAGTTGGCAGAAACGTTCCACTTTAGTTATACCTACTTGTCAGCTTTCCTTTCTTCAAAATTAAAAATGAGTTTCTCTGATTATCTAAAAAATACACGTCTAGAAAAAGCCAAAGAGTTGCTGACCCAATCTGAGTTGAATTTGTCAGAAATCAGTGAAGCAGTTGGTTATTCCGATATCAGCTATTTTTCTCGAATCTTTAAAAAAGAATTTCAAGTCACTCCTTCTAAGTATCGGCGGTTGAACCAATTATGAGAATCCAACAGTGGCTCAAAAAAAATGAATTGTTCAGCCGAATCTTTTTGTTTGTTGTGGTAGGAGTAATCAGTGTTTGTTTACTGACAGTGATCGTTATCTATGGACGGTCCAAAGATGCTTATGTGGCTTCGTATCAGAGCTCGAACCGCTTGCTTTTGGATAAGATCCAGGAAGATTATGAGCGCTTGAATGAGAATATCAATCGTATTTTTGATGTCGTCGATGAGAGCAAAGCCGTAGAAAATTATTTAAAAGGACAGCTAAATCAGGGAAGAACGATTTTAGAACTCAATGAACAGTTGAAAGATACTCGCTCGCTTTTTCAAACGATTCCTTCCAACTTGGTATTGATTGGAACGAACGGACGATCATTCTTTCAAAATGATGCTGTCCGAAACCAGTCGGTTGAAACTTTTTTGGCAAGTGAATTTACGCAGCAAATCAATGAAAATGAGGCTATTAGTCAATACTATTTTCTGGAGCAAGGGTTGAGCACTTCTACGAGCCATTCACCAGGACTGATGTATGTACGTAAGTTGATGAAAGATGATGCTTTATTCGGCTATGCATTGATTTTTTTGAAAGAATCTGATTTTTCTTCCATCTATCGGCAATTGTTAGACACAACGCTGCATACCATCTATGTGGTCAATGATCAGGGACAGATCTTATCCACTTCTGAAGAACAAAAATTAGGCACAGCTTTTGATTCAGCTATGATCGAAGTGAAAAATGATTCAGTGAATCAGATGCCTCTTTATTCTTATCAGTTTACTTTTTATGATCTGCTGGATGAATCGCATTTAGTACGCAACATGAATCTGATCAAGCCTGCCGTATGGATCGCTTTTCTCAGTATCTTGCTCTTTAGCCTGTTTGCTTTCTGGATCATTCGTACGATCACACAACCAATTTATCAGTTGATCGACAAATTACCGGCAGTCACACAGGGTGATTTCAGCAACAAGGTCTCGATCAACGGGACCTATGAAACACAGGAACTAGGACGTGCCTATAATTTGATGCTTGAGGATTTAGAATCGTATGTCGATCATTTGATGATTACTGAAGCGGAAAAACGCAAATTTGAAATCCGTTCCTTGCAAATGCAGATTCAACCTCATTTTGTTTACAATACACTCACCGCAATCAAATTTTTGATTTGGCAAAATGAACAGGAGAAAGCAACACAAGCCATCGATAGTTTCGTCCAATTGCTTCGCCATACCTTCAACCGCAAAGAGATCGTTCCATTAAAAGATGAACTCGCCATCGTAGAAGAATATCTAATCTTGATGAACGTTCGTTATGGTGACCGGATTCAATCAGCGATTTTCTCAGCAGAAGAATGTGAAAATTGTTTGGTTCCAAAAATGATCTTGCAGCCAATCATCGAAAATGCTTATCTGCATGCGTTTCCTGAAGAAGAGAAAGGTTACATTCAAATCTTCTCTCGTATCAGTAAATCAGGGCTAGTCATCGAAATCATTGATACAGGTATCGGCTTTGATGAAGCATCTTCGGTGATTAGGAACCAGACAAGCGAACATTATTCTGGTATCGGATTGGAGAATATCGATCAACGAATCAAATTACTCTACGGGGAAAAATATGGCCTGACAGTTGACTCTCGTGTCAATGAAGGAACGACTGTGCGCTTATTATTGCCAAAACAGTAAGTAACATAATTCTTAAAAGAGCCAAAAAAAATCCAGCCATTCGCACTCCGGCTATTTTTCTCAAATCTAAGAAAATAGCTTCCCCAGAGAGGCCATGGGTGGATTTCTTAATCTTAATCGCTTACGTTTTTTCCATTGGAGGCAATGACTTATTGCTATAAAAAACCAATCATCAATGAACCGGCTTCCATTGGAATCCTCCATTGATGATTGGTTACTCCCTATTTTTGTGGGTATCTTTTACTTTTAGATCCGATTTTCGTGATCCGCAGTTTTGACTAAGTTCGCACCGACCATGCCGCCGATTGATGTTAAAACTAGTCCTAAGACCATTGCTATAAAGCCCCATATGGATGCTTTAGCAGTAGCATCACTTATTTCATCAGCTTTTTTACGCGCATCTTTGACTGCTTGATCGATATCTTGTTTTGCTTGTTCAAGATTTTGCTGTGCTGTTTCAATTTGTTGTTGTGCTTCATCAGAAGCTTTTTGTAAGCCATTGACAATATTTTGTGTTGCTTCTTGTGCTTCTTGTTGATTTAAATCGGTATTTTTCGCAACCGCATTTGAAATGGCTTCTTCGTCAACAGAATCGCTGATTTTTGTTGCCCGATCTTTGAGCTTCGTTGAAAGATCATCGATGATTTCGTCAGCTTTATTTGGATCCGTAGCAATTTTCTTCCCTGCATCGGTAATATCGCTCGTTGCATCAGAAACTTGATCTTGCAAGTAGTTTGGCTGTAATTCAGGAACGTCAGTATCTTTTAATACATCGCGGACATCCGTTTCCAATTGATCTGTATTAATATCTCCCATATTCCCTGTGATCTCATCAAAGGCCTTTGATGCGACATCTGCTGTTCCCGATGCGACATTCCCTACGCCACTTCCGACAGCTGAAGCAATGTTGCCCAGTAATGAGCCGACAACAGAAAATGCCCCAATTGTTACATATGATAACATGACGATTGTAACGATCATACTGGTTGCCCAAGTAAGAAATCCATGTACCAAACCAACGCGTCTAGCTGCTACACCAGAAACAAATCCTGCTCCGAACAATGAAAGAATCAATGTCACAACAGTCCAAATCATCAAACCTGTTCCCACACCATCCAATGGGTTGTTTGAGGTAGGTTCCACCATGCCAAAGCCGATCGCTGAGCCGATTAATGAAAATGTCATAAATAATGCAATAAACGTCACGACTCCTGCGAAAATAGAGCCCCAAGATAAGTTATAACCTGCCTCCCGCTCATTTGCTCCTAAATAATCTCTAAATCCGTGTTTCATTTTACATCCTCCTTTTTTTCCTCTAAAACCAGTCTAACAACCCTACGTTTTTTTATCAATCAAGCCGACTTATCCCTCGCCCAGAAGTAAAAATACATTTGTTTTTCTATTCATCAGCACTAGCTTTTCAACTTATATTTATTAGGTTTTGTCACCATTTCTTGAAAGATAATAAAAATAATCGTTTTTGAAGAAACCCACGCCATTCTCAATTGTCTCCTAACCATTCTCACCCCTAAATGGACAACAATTTTTCAGATTATTTCCATGTAAACAAAAAAGCACAACTAACATCTCTCTTGTTCGCTAAGAATAATCGTCAAAAAGCTTTTGTACCGCCTTTTTCTAAGTTCAGCATGTAGGATTTCCTAAGGATCAGCATCGTCCATTTACTGAAATCACATAGATAAAAATAAGTACATGCACTTGTCACTGTTTTTTAACTTGTAGGAACAGGTATTATGTGTTATTTTAAAAACAAAAAATCTTCTTATATCGTTCGTTTATTAATTACGTACATATATTTAAAGACCGAATAATTATTCTATAGTGATTCTTTTACTCTAAAAAAACGCATAAAAAAAAAGTGAAAATCTGCTATTTTTGAATAGCGATTTTCTTCACATAAAATCCAATGATAATTTTACACCGAGATTATTTAATTACACAACACGACAAAAGAAGAACTTTTTTAATCAAAAATTGGTATCTCAAACTTACATTTTTGATTCATTATTAAATAATATTTATGATAATATTTTTAAAAGGAGGATGATTATGTTTGAAGATCTGTTACTCACCAATCATGCAAAGAAAAAATTAGCAATTTTGACTTATTTAAATGAGAATACCAATCAACCAATCAATATCAGTAAAATCGCCGAGCATCTGGGCTTGTCTTATCACGGGATAGCACCACTCATAGAGGAAATGCAACAAGAGTTTTCAGCGCTTTATCAAGTTTCGTTATGTGAAAAAGGTTTCAAGGTTCGTTCATTAGAAGAACCACTTTCCTATTCACTTTATCAGAAGTATTTGATTCAGGAAAGCCTTGCTTTCCAACTTCTACTTACATCGATCATGAACCCGGAAATGACCATCAATGATTTTTCAACCGTTCATTTTGTCAGTCATTCAACGATCACCCGGGCACTTAAACCATTGAATACTTATTTATTGGGAAAAGAAATCCATTTGAATGTTTCTCAGTTGAAACTGACTGGAAATGAAATCAATATCCGTTCATTTTACGTTCAAATTTTAACTTATTTAGAGAACTCACCATTAGAAGCGGATTACCTAACGGACTTCAGTGATCAAACGGTTTTGATCAACGAATTAGCATTACAAAAGTTTTCTCCTGTTAACCAACGACTGATCTTAGTCATTTTATTTGTATCCAAACTTCGTTTCGAACAAGGCTATTTGCTTAACCCAATCAATGGTTTTGAAAAATTATTTTCAAAGATGAACCATCCTCTAGAAAATTATTTTACGGCATTTATGACTGACGAAAAGCAAGTAACTTATCAGATCAATTATGTCAAAGGAATGCTGTTCTTTCTAGTCCGTTTCGCTGAGCCAACACCAGAAAGAGCTGCTCTACTTTGTGATTTCTATGAACAGATCAAAGAAGATGATCCTATTTTTCATGAGTTTATGGCTGATTTTAGTCACGTATTATTACCAGAAATCGTTGGGATCCCTTTTGATGAAGAAGTATTTTCTGAAATTCAAAAAGATAGCTTCATTATTCTGTATATTTTTTATGCAAACAATGGCCTATTGATTGATTTTTGGTCTCAAAATGAGTTGAATCTATCCTTTCAAAAGAAAGGATTTACAAATCTACAGAAAAAGATTCGTCCATTTTTGACAAAATACACTCGACGTGTTGGTTATGAATGGCTCAAAAAAGCCAAATCGCCAGTCCTAGACTATCTGACTTTTTTCATATATCCGTTTTATCAACAGCATCATTTACAAAAATTACAGGTGGGAATCATTCCTTCATTGAATTTATCAGCCATTCAGCAAATCAGTTTTTTACTGGATCACATTCAATTTGTGGACTATGATATCGTAAGAAACCACGAAAAAGACTTTGACTATTACATCGTTCCAGCAAATAGATTGTTGCCAGCAATTGAGTATCCTGCTTATGTCATGGAAGAAACTGAGACTCTAAAAGAGTTGTCGCCATTATTTGACGCTTTATGGGAGGAATATCTGACAATCAACGACTTTTCTATAAACTAAAAAACCAGTGGCTTCCTTTTTGGAATGCCACTGGTTTTCTGTCTATCATTCTTGATTTAACATAGAAAAAAGCAGAAATCGCTGTTTTCCTGCTTTTTCCTACTTCAAGTTCCTGTTTCCTCCTAAGATCGACAGCCTAGAATGCCTGCTAAGCAGGACTTTGGGGAGAGGTCAACGACCTTGGAGGAGCAAATAGTAAATTATTACTAGAAACCACCTATTTTTTGCGCTATCGAAATCTGAATTCAATCAGATTTACTGAACGAACGTTTAGCGTAAGAAAGAAAAAATGTTGATCATATTTTCAACAACTTCCCATGGAAATCCAAATAATTGAAACATTTTCTTTTCCTCCTTTAATTGACTTTCCTTTAGTTTAATTGGAAAATAGGACTATAGTTGATTTGGACTATTTTTTCGTCCACCTATTTTCTAGGTGCATTTAGGAGGTGCTTTTTTGGAAGCCAATCTATTACTGAAAAAGTTACGTACTGAACGTAATCTTTCCCAAAGAAAGTTAGCAGCCGATATATCTGAGCGGAGCACATTAGCTACTTTTGAACAAAAAGGGCATCGAATTGCTTTTGATATCCTTTACAAATACCTTGATCGCTTGAATGTGACTCTCGAAGAATTTGAATACCATTTGACAAATAATCAATTAAATGAAAAGAAGCAACTCTCGAAACAATTTCACAATGCTTATTACCAACATGATTTTGATCAGCTGGCCGTCTTGATCGAAGAATCTAAAACAACGTATCAGGAAACGCAAGACTTTTTCTATTATTTGCTTTATAGCCAATACTATTTGATCTTGAAGAAAAAGGGATACGTACATACTATCGATGAAACAGAAAGAATTGAAACCGTGATAAAAGGTTATCTCGACAAAATCGAAACTTGGGGAAGATTTGAAATCACCATTTTTGCAAATCTAATGTTTCTTTTTACAGACGAATATATTTTGTTTCAAATCGAGCAATTGAATAAGCAGGAGTTTTATAATAACTTGCTTAGTCTCAATTATCATATTTATTCTAAGCTGTTGACCAACGCTGCCTTTCTTTTCATTGACCGCAGTCAAATCGATCATCTTAAACAAATTTTGTTTTATATGACCAAAAATATTCCATTAGACAATGACCGGATTCGATTGATGATCCGCTATTTTGAAGGAATCATCGCGATTTTCCATGGTGAGATCGAAACTGGGAAACAAACAATTTCAAAGACTATTGAGATCCTAAACTTTTTAGGACAATCTGCCTATGCCGCTGAATTAACAGAATTAGCAACCAACGTCCTGTTGACCGTAGCGCCTTCTGAAGAACCTTTCTTATAATGTCGTTGTTCTCAAAATCAATGTAAGAAAAAAAAACGATCTGAATGCCTTTTTTCGGCCCCAATAAATGGTGACCGGAAACAGTGACTTTCAGATCGTTTTCTTTAATTGATTAATCCAAGGGAAGTTTTCCATTCAAGGACTCGTTTGACGGAAGCATCGATGGCTGCTTCCGGATAATTACCACTTCTGACAGCATCCACAATCACTGGGATCTGTTGCTGATAGGTAGATGACATCACTAAATCATTCCCTGCTTCTAATGCTCTCAGCCCTGCTTCTGATTGGGAAATAAAGTCTGCTAGGCCCGCCATATCCATGTCATCCGTCATGATTACTCCTTTGAAACCTAGCTGCTTCCTCAATAAATCATGGACAGGCTTCGAAATAGAGGCTGGTGCGCTGGCATCAATACTGGTAACAATATTATGTGAGACTAAAATACTGTCAGCTCCCGCTTTGATTCCAGCTTCAAAAGGCAAGAAATCATTCGTTTCCAACTCGTCTAACGAACGTTCATCTGTAACGATCTCTACATGAGAATCACGGTTATTGCCGTATCCGGGAAAATGCTTCAATGTTGAGCCAATCCGCTTCTCTTTCAAAACTGCAATGTTTCTACGAACAAATTCACTGGTTCCTTCGGCATCTAAGCCTATGGTTCGATCGTAGATAAAGGCATTCGGATCAGTCGCTACATCGGCGACCGGAAACAGACCGGTAGAAATGCCATATTCGTGGAAAATAGCTGCCTTTTGAGCAGTATCTTCTTCAATTGCTTGCCAGCCCCCTTGTTGGTAAAGTTGCTGAGGGGATAAAAATGGTGTTTGTACCAATGCAGGGTTGCGACTGATTCGAGTGACAGTTCCCCCTTCTTCGTCCATTCCGATCAGCAAAGGGATGGAACTGGCTTGCTGATAATCAGCAATCTTTTGCTTCAACGTCTCAGCTGTCTCATTCTCCGTATCACGTCCGAATAAGACATAGCCGCCTAAATGATAGGTTTGTATATCTTCGACTTGATTGATTTCAGGCACTCGTACAAAAAATAGTTGCCCGACTTTTTCTTCTAGACTCATTTGGTCAATCCGCTTATCAATCGTCGTTTCCTCCTCAGTTGATTGTTCGGGAATACTCGACTCGGTACTTAGAGAACTTGTTGACGTTGTTTGTGAAGCGTTTGTCGGTTCTTCCCCATTTGACTGTTGGTCCATCAGCCACTTCATTCCTCCTATAATGAGCAACAGAAGCAAAATAAAGCCACCCATAAGGATTCCTTTTTTATGCATAAATTCCTCCAGTTCATAAATTCCTCGTCTTATTTTACATCAGCCTATTTTAGCATGCCTTTTAAGGTAAAAAAAGCGAACACGACACACTCAAGTGTACTGTTCGCTTTATTGGATGTTTGTTTTTTATTCTTTTTTTGTTGCTAAAATGATTAGGTAAAACGCCGAGTCAAGCGTTTATAAGGCACTGCGCGCCCAACAAAGTAGATCAAAACTGTCTGAATAGGAAACATGATAACAGCTTTCATCAATCGAGCCGACCAAATTGCCCAGCTTGTTAATGGAATATTCAGCATCATTGCCAACCAGATCGGTGTCAAAATCAATGTGATCAGAAGGGTATTCAGCAAGACCACTGTTGCTGCCCGTTTCCAAGTTACTTCCTTTCTATAAAAAAAGTAACCGTAGATCAACCCACCTACGAATGCATTGATCGTAAATCCGAAGAAATAAGCGGATTTAGGGAATAAAATCATTCCTGCTATATCAGCGACCGAAGCCCCTACAGCAGTCCAGAATGGCCCAAAAAGCATCCCCATAATCAACTCAGGAACAAAAGTGAAGGTGAGTTTCAAATAGGCTGTTTCAAACCCCAAGATTTGCGACAAGACCACCATCAGGGCAATCAAAAGCCCCATGACCGCGATCATGTGTGCGTCGACTTTTCTTTTCATAACGAGCATCTCCTTTTAGAGCTGCTACAAATTCATGCAGCGAATGCGAAAATAAAACCGCGAACGAATCGTTCTTCGTCCAAAAGGCAACATCCCATCCTTTCGACACTTAACGCTTTATTTCCTACTCTGATTTATTTAGGTATCTCTACCCAGACAAACTATAGCACAGATTCTAGTGGTCTTCAATTTTAGTCCCTTTAATGACAGCTGTTTTTTAAGAATCGTTCGTTTTTTTGCCGTATCTTGGGCAAAAATTAAGGCAGAGCAGTAATGGAACCCAATACCACTGCTCTGCCACTTTGATTAACGTTGATCAGCCAATGATATTATCGTTGATCAACACACGCTTGATGTTTTTCAATTCGTGAGCAATCTCAACTTGCTCGATCGTCAAACGTTGATTTACTTCTTCCATCGAATGGATTTCTTTGTTCAATTCATTGACATTGTTTACCAAATTTTTCAGTGCTTCTAAAATCAATTGATTACTGTCCATTATTCCTACACTCCTTGTCTTTATTCTTCTCTCGAACGTTCTGAAATAGCGGCGCTTTCGACGACTTTTTTTGTTTTATAAAAGAATTTGTACAGTACAATAACAACGACCGGAATCACTCCGCAAATGATATAGATTTGAGAATAATTAAACATCCCCTTTAAGCTACCTAATGCATAAGGACCGACACCTAATCCTAAGTCTAGACCAATGAAATAAGTAGAAAGTGCAACACCGATCCGATGAGAATCGACTTCTTTTAGACATACGGCTTGTCCATTAGACATGAATGTACCATAGCCAAGTCCAACAAAACAGCCAGAAATCAACAGCATCAAGCTATTGCCAGTAATACTCAACAAGAACAATCCTAATGTCAAGAAGATAAAACTTGGATACATCACTGCATCTGCACCACGACGATCAAACAAGCGACCTGTCATTGGTCGAGTGAAGGTTACGGATAATGCATAAACAACAAAGAAGAATGCGCCTGCGGTTTCTAGGCCAAGGTTTCCGGCATAAATAGAAAGGAAACCTAATACACTGGAATAAGACAACCCAATCAAAAAGGCCAGACCTGAAATAAACAAGACTTTTGGCTCAACAAAACTGCTGAATGACCATTTCTTTAGTTCTGCTCGGTGTTCTGGTGTTAAGGAAATATTTTTCACTGGGAAAGCGAAACAAGCAATGGCTGTTACTATCGAAAGAGCAGTTGCTAATAGGATAATAAAATCAAAACCAAAAGAGGGTAACAGCAGCATTCCGATAAATGGACCGACAGCAGCTGCTAAACTCGTGCTTAATCCATAGTAGTTGATTCCTTCTCCATGTTTTGAAGAGGGAATGTACGCCGTAACAATTGCATTTGCCGCTGTAGACACTGCTCCATAGGCGAAACCATTCAAGAAACGGACACCATCCAAAATCATGATATTCGATGAAATCAAATAAGCCGCCGTAGTTATGACATAAAAAATCATTCCCCAACGTAAGATGGCTTTTCGTCCAACTAGCTCCAATACCTTACCAATATACAAGCGGGCAATCAATGTTCCTATAATATAGATCCCTGCTGCAAACCCAGCTTGTGCAGCGGAAGCCCCTAATTCTTGCGTAGCAAACTTTGCCGTGATGACGACAAAACAATAATAGACCAGAAAAACAATAAAATTAATCAATGTAATAGTAATAAAACCTTTGTTCCATAGTTTTTCTGTTTGTTGCTCCTGTTCTGACATGTTGTGTTTTGCTCCTTTTTTATTGTTTCTTTGTTTCATCATCCTC
Organism: Enterococcus sp. ARL09-542; assembly: GCF_005234805.1. Lineage (NCBI taxonomy): Bacteria > Bacillati > Bacillota > Bacilli > Lactobacillales > Enterococcaceae > Enterococcus > Enterococcus sp. ARL09-542. The sequence goes on along the minus strand of NZ_QPQX01000001.1, from coordinate 470,942 downwards.
TTTCTCAGATGACAGGTCTAACTATACCTGATATTTCAAGAGCGCAAATTCGCTTTTGTTGCTGAAAAAACGCAAAAACATAATACATTAACATTTGTTATTGCTTTTTGAGTTAGAATGTTCTTTAATTAAAAAAGAATATTCACCCAGATTTGGCGAATGTGACTGTTCATTGAAAAGGAAACACTATAGGAATAAGAGGAGTGCTTTGTTTGGTAAAACAGCTATTAATGGACTATTTAGAACAAAATAATATTCCAGTAGTCATACGTAAAAAAAGAAGTTATTTGACGTATGAAGGAATCCCTGATCGTTATGTCTATATTTTGAAAAAAGGGATCATCAAGACAAGTGTCGTCACTCATGAGGGGCGTGAATTCAATTTGCGCTATATGAATGATTTCGATATTGTTTCTCTTTTTAAAGATGAATCTTCACAAGAAGTCGAAGCGCCCTTCAATGTGCGTGTCGAGTCAGAAGAAGCCGAATTATATAAGATCGTGCGCGATCAATTCTGGACAGATGTCAATCAAAATCGGGCGTTACAAGATTATGTCAAAGAGTACTATCGCAAAAATCTAATGTACTCCATGAAAAAAATGCAGCAAATGCTGATGAATGGCAAATTTGGTGCGGTCTGTACACAATTGAATGAATTATACGAAACCTTTGGGGTACCAGTGGGTGAAGGAACCTTGATTGATTTTGAGGTAACCAATGAGGAAATCGCCCGCTTTTGCGGTATCACTTCAGCAAGTAGTGTCAATCGAATGATGCAGCGGTTGAGAGAAAGCGGTGCTATCAAGACTCAAGACCGGAAACTGTTGGTTTTAGATATCGGGTCAATTCGCGAAAATATTATTTATTAAAAAAGGCAGCTAGTCGAATTTCTTTTGACTAGCTGCCTTTTTGTTTAACGTGTTTTGTGTTGTTTGAATTAAATGAAATGAACTGTTTCTGCTACCGTGATCGTTGGATCTAATGATTGGATGACTGGACAATTCGGAGAAACGAGTTTGAGACAGCGAATGGCTTTTTCTTGATATTCCGCTGAAATCCGCGCATAAAAATTGATCTGGATCGAAGAGATCGGCTCTGCTTTCTTCGTAGAATCTCTCGTATAACTGACTTCGATTTTTTCAATCTCAGCAGGCACATGAGAATTTTCCAAAACAGAAGTATACACATAACCGCCACAAGCTGCGGCTGCAGTTACAAGCATCTGAACCGGTGAGTATCCTAGTTCTCGAGCCAAGACCCAGTTGCCATTTTGCTGTGGTAATTCTAATTTATCTTTTCCTTTAACCAGTGTTAAGGTTTCAACTGCCATTTTTTTCTCTCCTTACATAATGTTCTTTTTCTACTTCTATCCATTCAAAAAGAGGACTTAAAGTGATCGTTTCTTGGATGTCTTTCTGATCCATTGCTGCTCGAGCCAGAATTGGATCAGCGATTGGTGCTGCTGCCAATAGTTTCTTTGTATAAGGATGCTGAGGGCTTTCAAAGAGTCGTTTTGTTGGCGCCAATTCAACCAATTTTCCTTGATACATGACTGCGGTGCGGTCACTGATATGACGGATCACGGATAAATCATGGGAAATAAATAAATAGGACAATGAAAATTCTTTTTGCAGCTTTAGAAGTAATTGAATGATCTGCGCTTGAATCGACACATCTAATGCAGAAGTTGGTTCATCACACAAGACAAAGGCTGGTCGATTAACGACTGCTCGAGCAATCCCGATCCGTTGACGTTGTCCACCACTGAAATTCCGAGGAAATTTATGGATGTCCTCTCCTTTGATTCCAACGATCGCAAGTATCTCTTTAGCCTTTGCTCGTGCAGTGTCTTTCGTTTCTTTCAGTAAAGGCTCCATCACTAACTCCAAAGCAGTCATTCGTGGATTCAACGCAGAATAAGGATCTTGAAAAATTACTTGCATCTGCTGATAGCGTTTCTTTTGTTCCTCTGGTGGCAAACTTGCCAGCTCTTGTCCCTCAAAAAAAACTTTGCCTGCAGATAAAGTTTCCAGATTCAAAATACTACGGCCTAATGTTGTTTTACCACTGCCTGATTCTCCTACAAGGCCTAGAGTTTCGCCCCGATGGATCGTCAAACTAACATTCTCTACTGCGCGCACTTCTGTCACTACCCCACGCCAGTTTTTGCTTCGAAACGTTTTGCTGGCCTCTTCGACTCGTATCAATTCCTTCAATTGCTTGCCCCTCCTTCCCAAACACGATGCGTCTCAGAGATTTCCCGAACGTGTAACACATCAGGAAGTTCTTCCTGATAGTCAAAGACAACTGTTTCTTCTTTATCCCCTAAGTGGGCGGCCTCGAGCAGTTGCTTCGTATAGAGATGCTGAGGTTGATAGAAAATTTCTTCAGTAGTCCCTTCCTCTACCACTCTTCCTTGGTACATCACCTTGATAAAATCACACATGCCAGCGACAACCCCAAAATCATGGGTCACCAGAACGACCGAAAGGTTCTCTGCTCGCTGCAATTGCTTGATCAATGCCAAGATCTGAGCTTGAATCGTTACATCTAATGCAGTCGTTGGTTCATCTGCAATCAGCAACTTCGGCTGTGCCAACAGTGCCATAGCGATCATGACCCGCTGCCGCATCCCCCCTGATAATTCATGGGGATACTGCTTCATCCGCTGTTCAGGAAGGGGGATCCCTACCTTGTTCAACTCCGCAATGGCAATTGTTTGCGCAGCTTTTTTTGACATCTTCTGATGTCTGCGAATGACTTCAATCAAGTGATACCCGATGGTTCGCAAAGGGTTCAATGATGTCATTGGATCTTGAAAAATCATGGCTAGCGGTAATTTGCTGCGATCAACAACTGGTTGGCCTTCAAAAACAAACGAGTCAAAGGAGTCGGAGATATTTTCTGGTAAGATCCCCATCACGCTTTTCATCGTCATACTCTTGCCACTGCCTGATTCACCGACGATCCCCACGACTTGTCCTTTAGGAATGACTAGGTCGATTTCTTTCAGCAGCTGCTGATCTCCTTGTTTTCTATGAAAAAACACGTTTAAGTTTTTCACCGTCAGTAATGGCTCTGTCATGCTTGCTACACCTCCCGCTGCAAGACACGTTTGATCATGTCCCCCAGATTATTAAATGAATAGATGGTAAAAATCACGAATAAGCCGGGCAGAATTGCCATATAAGGGGCTCGTTGCAAACTGCTTTGGGCATTTTGCAGCAAACTCCCCCAAGAAGCCATTGGCTGTTGGATTCCCATTCCCAAAAAACTCAACGCAGATTCTGTCATGATCGCTCCTGAGATGCTGGCAGAAGCTGCCACGATCAGCGTAGGTAAAACTGCTGGAAAAATATGGCGGAAAATAATACTAAAGGATGTCCGACCAATAAACTTACCATAGACAACATATTCTCTTTCTTTCGCAGCAAGTGTTTCTCCCCGAATCAGACGAGCGATATTCATCCACGAAAAGCCTCCAATTACAATAATGATCGTCGTCAATCCCGGACGCAGAAAGACACTTAAAACAATCACTAATACCAACCAAGGAATGGAAGACAAAACATCAACAAGACGCATCAAAAGACTGTCCACCCAACCACCAAAGTATCCAGCAGCTAAACCGACCATCGTGCCGATCAATGTCGCTGTAATCATCGCTAGTACTCCCACTAATAACGAGACCCGACCGCCGTAGACAACTCGAATGAAATAGTCTCGTCCAACTTCATCCGTTCCGAACAGATGGGCCCAGCTAGGTGCTTGGGACATATTGCTGACATCCGTCGCATTCGGATCGATTGGAATCAAAGGTGCCGCTAATGACAACAAAATCAGCAACGTCAAAAAGATAAAAGAAAAGGCGTAAACTGGAGAAGAGAAAATCGCCTTTCTGATTTTCTTCAATCGTTTCATGAACGATTCCCTCCTTTACGTATTCTTGGATCAACAATCGAATAAAGAACATCCGCCAATAGATTGCCTAAAATAACTAAGGTCGCTGACAGCAACATGATTGCCATGATAACGGGATAGTCCAAACTTTTCGTAGCACTCATCAAATAAGGACCGACCCCTGGCCAGCCATAGATGGTTTCTGTAATGATTGCTCCTGTGACCAGCATTGGCAGTGCCAAACCAATTTGCGTCACGATCGGGATCAACACATTGCGACTGATATGACGGCTAAAAATCTGCCATTTCGTAGCGTGAAATGCCTGCTGTACAACGACATAATCTTCTGATACTTGTTGCGTAGCTGAGGCGCGAATGTACCGAGTTAATTCTGGGAAAAAAGCGACCGTCAGTGTTGCATAAGGCAAAATAAAATGTTGCAGAAAATCGTTGAAATCTCCTTCTTTTCCAACAGTATACATCCCAATGATAGGAAACAGATTCAGCCGATACCCAAAAAGATAAATCAAAATCATTGCAAACCAGAATGTAGGCACCGCGATTCCTAAAGAAGCAATACCGTCGATCAGACGATCCCATACTTTTCCCTTGTTTGCTGCCGCCAACAGTCCGAGTAAAATTGCTAACAGCAATGCAGTCAGATACGCTGGCAGAACCAGTCGAATCGTATTAGGGATTCTGACCGCTAATTCTTGAGCGATACTGTTCTGGGATACTAATGAAAATCCCAAGTTCCCTGTAAGGATGTTTTTGATCCATAGAAAGTATTGCACTAGAAATGGTTGATCCAATCCATAGCGTTGCCGCAACAGATCAATTTGCTCTTGTGTCATATTTGGCGTTGTGATTGAATCGATCACATCATAAGGTGCGATATGAATCAGTGAAAAAACGATGAATGAAATAACGAATAGCAGAGGAATAGCCTGCAATACTCGCTTCATAATATATCGGAACATGGTTTCCCTTCTTTCTCTCAAAAAAAATCATGACAGAAGGCAGCTAGACAGATAACAAATCGCATGCACCAGAGGAGCAAGAACCTAAGTATTTCATCCAACTGATATCCGAAGAAACTTGAGATGGCTCCTGTCATACAAGAGCGGTTGTACCTTCAGCGTCTACCTCTATCTCAACCATTTCAGGCATTTTCATCTGGATGTTACTTAGGGCACAGCCCAACTTCTTGGTGCAGATCCGCCAACTTTAAAGAAGGCGAATCCGTCTATGTTTTCCGTCTTTCTTTGACTTCTGTCACAACCATTCATGTTACTTGATCGTCAATTTTGACATATCTTCAAATGTGTAGATTGGAATCAAGCCAGCTTCTTCTACATTGGCAATGCGATTGTTGACGGCTAAAATCTTTTTATTATCTACGATAGGATAGATTCGAGCATCATCAGCAATGGCTTGTTGCAGCTGGTCATATAACTCTTTCCGTTTTGTTTCATCTAACTCAACCGCTGCTTTAGCAAACAAATCATCGGTAGTATTGTTCTGTGTTTGGAAATAATTTGAGCTGCCATCCGTTTTGAAAAGCATACCATAAAGATCTGGATCATTTCCCATGATATAGCCGCCTAAAAATAAATTGTATTTTGTCGAACCGGCTTTTTTCAATTCTGTAAAGATCGCTGTTCCATCGCCGCCTTCCAATGAAACGTTGATACCTGCTTGCTGTAATTGTTGTTGAATCAATGTTGCCTGAATCGTTTGCGCAGGATCCGTTGAAGTAAATGCTAGATTCAGTTGGAGATTGGATACACCCGCTTCTTGCAAAAGTTCTTTGGCTTTTTCCACATTTGTTTCATATTTTTCCACGTCTTCGGTCGCGTAAGGATTGTTCGGTGGCAAGAAAGAATATGGCGTATCAAAATATTCATCACTCAAATACGCTGCCTGATTCATTTCATTTTTGTTCAAAGCATAAAGAACCGCTTGTCTTACTTTGACATCTTTGAGGGCATCAGAATGAGTATTCAATCCTAGATAACCAACCCGATTTTCAGTATACGGATATACTGAGATCATTGATTCATCCAAATCTTCAATATCAGAAGGCAAGACAACTGCCGCATCTACTTCGCCTTTTTGTAAAGCGACTTTAGCCGTATCAGTACTTTCAATGATCCGCAACGTCACATTTTTGATTGCTGCTTCGCCGCCGTAATAGTTTTCATTGGCTTCAAAAGTAAAATATTCGCCGCGCTTGTATTCCTTTAATTTGTAAGGCCCTGTTCCTACGGGGGTTTCAGGCAATTCGCTAACAGAAAAATCAGTCACATCTTTATAAATATGTTCAGGAATGATATACGTTTCAGTTGCGATATTATTTAATGCTGCTGCACTTGCAGAAGGTAAAACAAACTTCACTGTATAATCATCAACTTTTTCAATGCTGACCGGTTTTCCATCTACCCATAACGCATCTGCATTGCCGTTTTCTTTTTTCACTTTTTGTTCATAAGTAAAAACAACATCCTCTGCGGTAAAGGCTTCGCCATCTGACCATTTCACATCTTTTTTCAAATGAACCGTCAAGGACAAGCCATCCTCAGCTGGCTCAACCGAATCTGCTAGTGCATTTTGGGTTGTTCCATCCGCTTCAACAATCACTAAAGGAGAATAGATCATGTTGGTGACAGTCAGCCCCCAACGGTCACTCGTATTGATTGGATTCGTTGACGTTGGATCACCGCTGATCGCATAAGTGAACGTGTCTTTATCTCCTGCTTGAGTTGAAGTTTTTGTTGTTGAATCTTGTGTACTGGATGAGGAGCACGCAGCTAAGAATAAACCTATACTGATAATCGCTGTCCCAATCAATCCTTTTTTCCAATTTTTCATCGTTCTCCTACTTTCTTACCATACAGGTATACTTGATTTTTTTGTTACTTTATCAATAATTTCTTTGACTTCATCTGTTTGATAATACTTGATGATCGTCTGATACGTCTGATTTTCTTTTTCCTCCGCTCGGGCCGCGATCACATTGTAATACGGTTTGGACGAATCTGCGACAGGCTCTAAGAAAATCGCATCTTCTGTTGGCACAAATCCGGCATCAACAGCCATCCCATTGTTAATCAATGAAATATCGACATCCGTTATTGCTCGCGCGGTCTGATTGGCATCCAGCAACTTGAACGTCAGCTGCTTCGGGTTATCGGTGATATCATTCGTCGTTGGCAGCAGACCTTTTGATTGATCCAATGTGATCACCCCGGCCGTCTGCAGCAACAATAATGCGCGGCTCTCATTTGAAACGTTATTTGGTAACGCGACAGTAGCACCATCAGCCAATTCAGCAATGTCTTTGATTTTGTCTGAATAAATCCCCAGTGGATTGAGTGTGGTATAAGCAATCGTTGTATTGGAATATCCGCTTTCCTGATTGACATTATCCATAAAAATCTCTGTCAAGGCTGCGTGCAGATCAATCGAACCGTCCTCTAGTGCCAGGATGGGCTGACGATAATCAGTAAATTTAACGAGCTGTAGATTGATTTGCTCTTTTTCCAACAATTGTTCCTGAACATATTCCCAAGCTTCATTTTGCTCTCCAACAACCCCAAGCTTTACTGTAGTTGCCTCTGAGGCAGGTTTGCTGCAGCCTGCCAAAGCAAAAACCAATACGCCTAAAAATACGCTAACCCATTTTTTCCAACTTATTTTCATTTTTTTCTTCCCCTTTTTCCCCCTTTGAGCGAAGCCTACAGAAGCAACGATCCCTTTCTTGTGATTGTCGCAAATAGACGCAATGACTGGATAGAATACTTAGTACTTAACTACAACTTTACATTTCCTGCTGTAGTCAGTTGATCATCGGACTAACTATTCATATGTAGTGTAACTTTATCTTATACACCAAAAACTGTCAATAAAGAAACTCTAGTAAAGCCTTGCGCTATATCTTTCTATAGTACTCGCAAAAAGGGGTTTTTTTAGATGTAAGACAATGCCTGCTTAAGATCCGCAATCAAGTCCTGACTATTCTCGATCCCAATAGAGAGCCGCAAGAGATCCGGCGTCAAACCATAGGACTCCCGTAATTCTTTAGGGATATCTGCATGTGTCTGCGTCGTAGGATAAGTGATGAGACTTTCAACTCCGCCCAAACTTTCAGCAAATGTAAAAATTGAGAGTTCCTTCAAAAATGAACGGACTTTCACTGCCTCCTTTAACCGAAGACTGATCATACCTCCTACACCAGGATACAGTACGTCTTTGATTGCTGGCTGGCGTTTTAAAAACGCAGTGATTTCTTTTGCGTTTTGCTCTTGTCTTTCAAACCGTAACGGCAACGTTTTTAAACTGCGAATGAACAACCAACAGTCGAAGCTGCTTAAAGTTGGGCCAGTGGTATTGGCAAGATAGGTCAAGCGTTCACCAAGGGAGACTTCTTTTGCAATGATCACACCAGCCAAAATATCATTGTGACCTGTCAGGAACTTGGTCCCAGAATGAAGAACGAGGTCTGCGCCTAGTTCCAACGGTTTTTGTCTCAATGGTGTCAAAAAAGTATTGTCAACGATGAGTAAAGCATTGACTTGATGCGCGATCTCGGCGACCGCAGACACATCGATTTCTGTCATCAATGGATTTGTCGGAGTTTCTAAAAAGACCGCCGCAATCGTTGAACTGATTTGTTCTTCAAGTTCGTTTAGCGTATTGAAATAGTGAAAATAAGCAATCTGGCGCGCTTGTAACTCTTCAAAAAAACGATAACTACCCCCATATAAATCTCTTGATACGAGAAATTCACTGCCGCTTGGGAAAAGTTCAAAAATCAATGCGATCGCACTCATACCTGAGCTCGTGACGATTCCTCGAGCGCCATTTTCTAAGGTAGCCAGCCCGGATTCTAATAGCTCTCTCGTCGGGTTTTTGGTACGTGTATAATCATAACCAGTACTTTGACCTAATTCAGGATGCGCATAGGTGGTAGAGAGATAGATTGGTGCACTGACAGCTCCCGTCGCTTGATCCGAACGATTGCCTAGTTGTGCTAAAAAAGTCGTCATATCAACAGTCATAATCGTATTTTCCTTTCTTGGTTTAGTGTGCTCAATGAAGCGGGATAAAGTCGTTGTCGCAAAATTCTGACGATAGTAGTGAAACTAGTTGCCTTAACTGCCAAATTGTTCGTTGATGAGTAGAATGAAGCAATCATAGCCTTTTGTGAAACAATGAAGCAAAATGAGCTGTTTTGATCATTCGCTGTGGAAAACCTGACCATTGATGGAGGGTAGAAGTAAATGAGTACAGCAGTCACTGGTTTAAAACTAGCGGGCTTTTCAGATCAACCTTCTTTGTCTAGCGCTCTTTTGTTTCACTGAAAAAAACATTGACTAAAGTCACTGCCGCCTATGTCCGCCCTCCCATTCATTACCTATATAATAACCAGTACGCGTTGGCAGAATCTGTAAATCATAGGGCGTGCGCTGGTAGGTTTCGTGGATCCAGTTACTGAAAAACAAGGACGCATGCCCTCGCCAGCGATTGATGACCGTTCCTTGCTGGTCGGAAAAATAATTTTTGGGGAGTGCCGTTTTGAGCCCTTTGGCTTTATCTCGCAAATATTCTTCTTTCAACGTTTCTGTATAGTATTCCAAATGCCCTAAAAGAAAACTATTTTTATGGTCATGGGAAACTAAGAGTGCTGGACCGGTCTCTATTCCTGTAACAAGCACATTCAGAGGTGCAAGTGGCAGCTGCGCCTCATTGATCCCCGTATAACGAGAATGGGGCATCATGAAGGAATCATTAAACCCTCGTATCAGCGGATGAGCCTCGATCACTCGCTGTTCAAAAATACCAAAAAGTTTTTGCTTATGAAGCACTTTTTCGATACCATAATGATAGTACAGCCCAGCTTGTGCTCCCCAGCAGATATGCAATACCGATGTGCAATTTGTTTGACTCCAAGCCATGACTTCCTGAAGTTCCTGCCAATAATCAATCATTTCAAAAGGCATTTTTTCGACTGGTGCTCCTGTAATGATCAAGGCATCGAAACGTTCCTCACTGACTGCCTTAAATGCGACATAAAACTTGTCTAGATGAGTCGAGCTAGTATTTTTGCTTTCATGTTGCTGCATTTTCAATAATGTTACTTCGATTTGCAAAGGACTTTGGGACAAAAGCTGCAACAATTGATTTTCTGTAGTGATTTTTTGCGGCATCAAGTTGACGATCGCAATTTTCAAAGGGCGAATTTCTTGTTTGATAGCTCGCTCTTGTTGTAAAGCAAAAATGTTGTGCTTCAAAATAGCTGCTGCCGGTAATTCTTTGGGGATGATGATTGGCATCTTCTCACTCCTTTTTCAATCGACTCCTATGAACATTTACTTTTTATTACCTTATCGTTTCTCGTGGTTTCACCTATCGTTGCTTCTGAACATGGTTGGTTCAGTGTGACTTGCATGCCATGCTTTGCATGTCAGTCGCAGTGATTCGAGACGTGGTGACTACGTTCCCTTCGGTCGCCTAGTACTGTTCATCATCTGCTCTGCCATGCTTTGCATGTCAGTCGCAGTGATTCGGGACGTGGTGACTACGTTCCCTTCGGTCGCCTAGTACTGTTCATCATCTGCTCTGCCATGCTTTGCATGTCAGTCGCAGTGATTCGGGACGTGGTGACTACGTTCCCTTCGGTCGCCTAGTACTGTTCATCATCTGCTCTGCCATGCTTTGCATGTCAGTCGCAGTGATTCACAGCAAAAAGTCGTCCCTTTTATCGTTAATGTAACGATAAAAGGGACGACTGACTCGTGTTACCACCCTAATTCGTGCTGCCTTTGCAGGCGTGCACCTCAACAGTACCAATGATACTTGGCGCGTTATCGGGCGCATACCGTCTATTTGGCGTGAACCAAATAAAAACTCAGAGCTCATCTTCAACGCCTGTCTCATGTCTCCTTTTTCACCAACCGGAGTCTCTGTACCTTCAACGTAGCGCTTACTCTTCTCTTCAACGTTTCATCTCTATTTGTAATTTCTAAGAATTATAATCGTTCTTTCATTCAATGTCAATCCGCTTTTAAGACTTTGGCTTATTTCTTTGAAAGATAGAGATATTGTTGATCCATTTGTTCATAGATTTCTTGCAGATCATCTCGTGAGACTTCACGATCCTTGTAGCCATAAGGATCGTTGACATACATTTTGTCTCCATCTATTCCAGTAATAACAACGGAATGGATCAATGTCGTTTCGTAGATCATTCCCGATTGCGTCGGCCACTCAAAAAAATCAGCATTGGTTGGTACTTGCAATTCAAGGGTAGCAATCATCCAGATAGGCGTGCCCTGCTCCAAAACTTCAATAATCTCATCAAAAGATTTGTCTCGACCACTTACCACTTGATAGGAAGCCCCTACCATCTGGCTCGCAACTTTGGCGATTGGCTCTACCGCAACCCCCATTGCTCCATCGCCGCCATAAATATTCCCAACAAAACCTTCTCGTGGGTCTCCTCGATGAGTTTCATCTGCGTAAACAGGGACATAGTCTAATTTGGCAGCCAGCTCATTTTTATTTGTATCATACCCGTAGAAATTCAACAGCATGGATAAAGCAGTGACTTCACAGCCATTTCCTAAATATTCTGGATCAAATTGGCTTTCCAATGGTACATCTAATCGAATCACGGGCTCTTCTTTTTCTGCAGTCAGATCCAGTCCTGATATCGAAGTCACCGATTGTGCCGCTTGTTCTTGCTTCTTCACATAAGGAGTTGCTCCAGCTTTATCATAGAAAAGCCAGATAAAGAACAAACTAAAGGTGAGCAGACCTAAAAGCAAACTAATGCTTTTCTTTTTCATCAGTTTACTCCTTTCTTCTTTGACTATTATACCTTGAATGTCAAAGGAACGAAAAGAATTTATGTTTTAGAACCATAATTTAGGAAAACAATGCTTCTCAAAGCGTTGAATCCAATGATTTAGACCATCCCTAAATGAGCATAAAAAGAAGCTAAGAGAACATGGAGAAAGTTCCCCTAGCATTTACCATTACGCTTTGTATTTGTTGTCTAATTCTAAGAAAGGACTTGTTTCTTTTTTCCTAGTAATAGTTTTTTTGCGCTTGAAAAGGAACGAATATCGAACTGTTTGCTTAGTGCCCCGGCAACAAAATAGGCTAAGTTATAATCTATCAAACTATGGATCAAGCCACCGATACCCATCAAGACAAACAAGAAGTAGTAAAAATTGCCATCAAACGCGGTGCCTGGTACATTGCCGGTAAAATAGAAAACAGCTACAACAAGCATTTCCACAATAGAATGGATAAGGCCAATCACAAGATTAAAGGCTTGAAAACGAGCATTGAATAATGTTGGCTTGCCGTTCTTTAATAAAATACTTGGATTTTTTTGTAAATAAAATGCCCCGATCACGGCAAAAACAACGTGCGACAATGCCCGCAAAGCAATGATCGGCGGTAATGTGATAAAAAAGCCAAATGTGGTACCTAAAGCTACTGCTATCGCCATCCCTGGTGAAAAGAACATCGCCACAAACAATGGCACATGGCTAGCTAAAGTAAAGGAAGCCGGCCCGATGACGATCTTGGGCATCACCATTGGAATAACGATTCCCATACCAATCAAAAGTGCTGCAATCGTTAAATGACGTACTGAATGTTTCTTCATGAATAATTCCTCCTTCAATGTGTCTTGACACATTTATCTCGCTCATTGTAGCTTGAAAACACCAAGGTGTCAAGACACAAAAAAACAGGACGATGACCTAAGTATGAACAGACAAAAATACCTGAAGGAGATAAGGTAGCGAATTCTGTTAAAAGTGCCCCTTGAACCAACGATACGGTTGGAATAGGTCCTTTCCCCTTTCCTTCAGATATTCAGTTTGTTGCCTCACTTATGCCACAGCCCCTGCTGTTTCATTATTCATTTATTTCAAGTCCCTTTTTGTGCGCCAGCATTTCATTGCTCAAACGTGCGAATTCTGCTAATGACAATGTCTCTCCGCGACGAGTTGGATCAATTTCACTGGCAGCTAAACTCGCTTTAAGCCATTCTTTCGTTTTTTCATCTTTTCCATAGGAATTCTGCAGGTTATTCCACAACGTTTTCCGTCGTAATTGGAAGGCTGCCTTCGTCAACTTGAAGAATTCTTTTTCATCTGTTACTTCAACCGCAGGAGTTGCACGACGAGTCAGCTTCAAGATTGCGGAATCCACATTTGGTTGGGGCACAAAAACCGTCTTAGGGACAATGAAAGCAAGCTCTGCTTCCATGTAGTATTGGACAGCGATCGATAAAGAGCCATACGCTTTCGTTCCTGGAACAGCTGAAATACGGTCAGCCACTTCTTTTTGCATCATGACAACCATTTCTTGGATTGGTGCCTGTGATTCTAAGAAATGCATCATGATCGGCGTCGTAATATAGTAAGGAAGATTCGCTACGACTTTGATTGGCCGCTCATCGGTAAAAGCTTCTCTGATCATTGTAGACAAGTCTGCTTGTAAAACATCTTGATGAATCACTTGAATGTTCGAATAAGGAGCCAATGTATCTTGTAAAACTGGAATCAAACGGTCATCAATCTCAAAAGCCAGGACTTGACGCGCATGTTTCGCCAATTGCTCGGTCAGAGCGCCGATCCCCGGTCCGACTTCTATCACATTTGTTTGATCATCGATTGCAGCAGTCGCAACGATTTTGCGCAAAATATTAGGTTCAGTCAAGAAATTCTGCCCCAGGCTCTTTTTGAAGGTAAAGCCATGTTTTGCTAATATTTCTTTCGTTCTTGATGGGGTTGCAATATCCCTTTGTTCTTTCACAATTCTTCCTCCACTATCTTCATTGCTTCAGCCAATTCTGTTTCAGTAATCCGAAACATGGCAAGACGTTTTTCCAACTGTTTGGCATTCGTATAACCGATTCGTAAAACATCTCCGAGTTTTTCCCGTTTTGCTCGTGCTTGCTCACCAGCAATCAGCCCATAGCTTGCTAAAACTTGACGAGAAATTTTCTCACTCTCGTCTTCATCTTGCTGACTGACTGGCGTGACGACTTTGCGAAGTGCTTCTCTAAGCGCTTCATCACTAGCGTGTTCCACACCTAAACTGCCCTTTTTCTTTGGTGCAGCTTGGCTTCGAGGCAAAAAGGCATGTTGGGCAGCCGGGACAGCTTCCATTATGATTTTACGAATTTTTTCACCCGAAAAATCAGGGTCCGTAAAAACGATCACGCCACGAGTCTCTTGGGCATGTTCAATTTGACTTAAGATGGTTTCGTCAATCGCTGATCCGATCGTTTCAATCGTATCGACATCAAACACTTCTTGCAATCGGCGCGTATCGTCTTTCCCTTCGACGACAATGATCTCTTCGATTCTCCATCTATCCTTCATAAAGGTTGAACAACTTCTCAGCATTGATACACGTTTGCTTGGCGACTTCCTCAAAAGACATCTGACGCAGTTCCGCGATTTTTTCGACTACATAGCGGGTATACCCTGGTTCATTGCGTTTTCCTCGGTAAGGCATTGGTGCAAGATAAGGTGCATCAGTTTCGACTAATAGACGATCGATCGGAACCACTTGCGCAGCTTCTTGGACATCCAACGCCTTTTTGAAGGTCACTACACCACTAAATGAAATGTGCATACCTAGATCCAAAAAGCGCTTTGCCCATTCGCCATCACCACTGAAACTATGCATGATGCCGCCGATATCAGTGATTTTTTCTTCTTTTAAAATCTGGTACGTGTCTTCGATCGCTTCTCGGGTATGAATACTGATAGGTAAATGCATCTCTTTAGCGATCGCGATTTGCCGACGAAAGACAGCCGATTGTACCTCTTTTGGATCTTCCATCCAATGATAGTCCAGTCCAATTTCTCCTAAAGCTACAACTTTGGGTTGTGTCAGGCGCTCTTGGATGAATGCCTCAATCTCTTTTGTGTAAGATCCCGCTTCTGTTGGGTGCCATCCAATGATACTGTATATCCCATCATATTCTTGACTTAATGCCAATGACTTTTCAATCGTAGGTTGATCAAATCCGACAACTGCCATTTTCGTTACTCCTAGCTCGTGAGCTCTGGCAATCGTTTCGGGAATCTCTTCATTAAATTGTTCTGCATTTAAATGTGTATGTGAATCAAAAATCATAAAACTTCCTCCTTGTTTCCTCTATACTCTAGCATATTTTGCGGCTTTAAGAAACGAATCCTTCTTGTTTTTTCATTTGCTAAAGAAAGTTTTCAGCAATCAAGAAAAATCAGCCCAAAGGTGGAGGGAGAAAAAAAGCCAGTCGATTATAATAGACCTATGATCCATCAGATTCGGAGGTGAAAAGATGGAAAAATCAAAACCATTTACAAAATGTACTTTACGGCAACGCTATCACTATTATCGTCAGCAAAATGCTCATCAACAATTTAACGGGAATTTTCAACAAAACTTCCAAAAAGATTTCCCAAGTTTTGCTAACTGGCTTAAATTGCAGCAAAAGCCGATTGCCAAAGATCAAACAGCGACATTTTCTCACTGGTTCTTACTGATTCTATTTAGTTTAGTGACTGTAGCCACATTTACCCAACAGCTCTTATTTCTTTTATTTGTTTTTGTCATTGCAGCACTAGTCAAAGGTCCTGGAATGATTCTCTGGGGAGTTGTCTATTCGTTTCTAGTGACACTCTTTCCTCCTCTTGGTTTGTTGCTTTCAGCGCTTTTCTTTCTGCTCACTCTCAGGCAGTTGACAAGAAACTTGACCTTTATTTTTACAGCTGTGTACTTTTACAGCTACCCTTTCTTGATCACAGCGATTCATCATTTTACAACATTCGATGATCAATGGATCATGATTGCAGCGGTTATTTTTGCCTTGATCAGCGGGCATCTTTTGTTTAAGCGAAATTATCAGTTTGCCTCTAGTAAAGCAGTTGCTTGGCGACTGATCACCACTCCTTATGATTGTTTGACTGCATTGATTCCTTCAAAGAAAGGACGCCGATTACAACGACTGCGAAACAAATGATTTTTCGGAACCTAAAGCTTGATTCCACGCTGACATTGAAACTGATTTGCCAACATTTAAGATCCATGCCTAGTGGAAAAGGACGCGGACATGAACACTTAGACTTCCTACAAAGGGCTTCTGCAATGCAGGAGCCCTTCGCCTATTATTTAAGATGTGCTTGACTGCTGCTCTTGTTATCTAAGCTGGATATTTTCATCGTTAAACAAAAACAATGGAAAAAGTAAATTTGTTTTTTTATTTTTTGAAAATCAATAAAAAAAAGGAAAAAAATTTTTACTGAATGTCTTTTGTTTGATTGCTTTTTTGGGGTGAATCTACTATGCTATTAGTTAGCTAAACAAAAAAGGAGACCCGCTATGCTGACCTTCATTTTTATCTTTTCCTTCCTTGTGGGCTTGCTTTTTTACGCCTTTATTATTGAGCCGCGCCGATTAAAACAGCGGCATTATTTGATCAAAAAAGAAAAGCAAACGGTCCTTGATATTTCCAAAGCCTATGATCTTTATCAAAATGAACAGAATGTAGTAGTCGCACATATCAGTGATCTACACTTTTCTCGTTGGTTCAAACCGCAACGCATCAATCGTATCATCCGTTCCACGATCTTAAACAAACCTGATTTGATCATCATCACGGGTGACTTGATCGACAATTACCGTAAGTGGCCTCACCGTTCAACCAGCCGCCTCATTGAAAAGTTAAAGAAATTGAATGCGCCAATGGGGAAAATCGCTGTATTAGGAAATCATGATCATTTGAATGATGGGCAATATTTTGTGAATGAAGTGTATGAAAACGCCAATTTCACCTTGTTGGACAATGAATCTGTATTTGGTTCTGATGAGAAAACCTCGATGAATATCGTAGGGATCGATAGTGCGAGCAAAAGCGCCCACTACCATTACGAGCCAACCTTAGCAGAATGGCAGATTCTCTTGATCCATGAACCTGACTATGTCTCTCGAGTAGACAACATTCGTGACTATGATCTCGTTCTATCCGGTCACAGCCATGGAGGCCAGATTCGTGTGCCCTTTTATCGTGCGAAAACGAAAGGCGCCCTCAAATACACAGATGGTCTCTATCTTTTGGCCGCGAACACACTTCTAAGTGTGTCCAATGGTGTGGGGACCACGGCGATTCCAGCGCGCTTTGCTGTGCCGCCAGAAATCACATACTATCATCTCGTGCCCGCCGAAAAACATGCTGTAGCCTAAAACAAGCTCTTAAGTGATCCTCCTATCTCGTTTGGATAGTTAGGATACTTAAGAGCTTGTTTTCGTTATTGGCGTAATCCGTTATAGATCGTCTCCAAATTCCACTTCATCATCGCATAATAACTATCGCCATCTTGTCCAGGTTCAGCGATGGAGTCTGTAAAGACAGTGCCGTAGATCGGAATACCTGAATCCCGAGACACGCTTTGCATTGGGCGAGTATTAACGCTACTCTCGACAAACAATGAAGGAACTGCCGATGCTTGCAATTGGTCGACTAAATTCTTGATCTGAGCAGGCGTTCCTTCTTCTTCGGTGTTGATTTCCCAGATATAAGCGGATGGCACACCATAGGCCTTCGAAAAGTACTTAAAGGCGCCTTCACTTGTCACGATCAATTTCTTTTCTTCAGGAATTGAAGCAAAATTATCTTTCGCTTGTTGGTCTAATTCGGAAAGCTGCTGCAGATAGTGTTCCAAGTTTTCTTGATAGCCCCCCTGATTTGCAGGATCTTTCTTACTCAATTGTTGGGCGATATTTCGCGCATAGATCATCCCATTTTCCAAATTAAGCCATGCATGAGGATCTGCCTTTGTATGATCAGCATCATCCGATAGATACAGGACTTCTACGCCATCACTGACGGCAAAATAATCTTCACCCGCTTTTTTGTTGGCGTTGTTCATTAATTTAGTAAACCAGCCGTTGCCGCCCGTCTCTAAATTCAAGCCATTATAAAATAGAATGTCTGCATCAGTGGCTTTTTGGACATCTTCTGACAGTGGTTCATATTCATGAGGGTCACGCCCTATAGGAACGATGCTGTGGAGATTGATTTTGTCCCCGGCGATGTTTTTGGTCATATCTGCTAAAATCGAATTGGTCACTACAACATTTAATTTGTCATCAACGGTTGCCGCCTGCTCTGCTTGCTGATAAATCAAGAATCCTCCTGCAACAGCGGCAGCAGAAACCATTGCCGTGGTCAGCCAGCGTTTGGCAGGACTCGTTTGTTGTTTTGGTGAAAAGAGAAATCCTAAGACAAACAAAACAGCTGCAGTGAGGACAATGCTTGATCCGGCTGCAATATTAAAGGAATAACCGATAAATAACCCAATCACAGAAGAAGCACCGCCTAGAATCCCTGCAATCACCATCATATGGCTAAGGCGTTTTGTAAATAAATAAGCAGTTGCTGCTGGCGTAACCAGCAAAGCTACAATCAAGATCGTACCGACACTTTGCATCGCAGTAACGGAAACTAGTGTCAAAAGCAGCATCAACAAGTAATGATATACCTGTACATTCATTCCAAAAGCTTTCGCCATCATCGGATCAAAAGAAGTGATCAGCAATGGCCGAAAGAAGATCATAATCAGTGCAATGACCAGTAAAGCAATCGCAATCGTGACCCATTTATCCCCCTCTTGGACTGCGAGCACATTTCCGAATAAGATATGAAACAAATCCGTAGAACTGTTAGCTACGCCAATCAAGATCACTCCCAAAGCTAAAAAGGAGCTGAAGGTGATCCCGATCGCCGTATCACTTTTGATCAAACTATTGTTAGAAATATAGGTGATAATGATCGATGCAAGAACACCAAAGAAAATTGCTCCAACAAAAAAGTTCACCCCTAAAATATAGGATAATGCTACTCCGGGAAGTACGGCGTGAGAAATGGCATCTCCCATCAATGACATTCCCCGCAAAATAATAAAACAACCAATCACCCCTGCAACAACACCGATCGCTACGGCGGTGATCAAGGCATTTTGCAGAAAATGGTAATGAACTAATCCATCAATAAACTGACTAATCATCTTAAGCCCCTCCTTTCACGATGATCGTATCGCCGAATGTTTCTTTCAAATTTGTTTCAGTAAAAACAGTCGTCGTCGGACCATATGCGATTAAATGCTGATTCATCATCACTAGTTCATCGAAGTATTCAGTCACTTTGCCTAAATCATGATGAACAATAAAAATTGTCTTTCCTTGTTGGCGAAATTCACGCAGAAGTCCTACAATAATTGCTTCACTCATCGCATCGATTCCTACAAATGGTTCATCTAAAAAAATGAATTCCGCTTCTTGCAGTAATGTGCGAGCGATCAATACTCTTTGGAACTGACCGCCAGATAGTTCGCCGATCTGCCGTTCAGCAAAGTCAGCCATTTGGACAGACTCCAATACAGCGGCGACTTTCTGCCAATCTTTGGCCGTTATTCGTTGAAACAGAGAAAGCTGCGGATAGAGTCCTAATGACACCACTTCTTTTACTGTAATCGGAAATGTATAATCGACTGCAGTCTTTTGTTCCACGTAGGCTATCTTTTTTTGGAACTTATTGAGTGCCATTCCATTCGATGTGACATGTCCTTCAGAAGGGATCAGCTGCAGTGCAGCTTTGATGAAGGTAGATTTTCCCGCACCATTCGGTCCGATGATCCCTACAATGGCCGGCTTATCAACACAGAAAGATACTCCAGAGACAGCTTGATTTTTCCCATCATAGCTGGCGGAAATTTTTGAAAATGTGATCATAGTTTGCGCTCCTTTACATTTATGTTAAAGTATCGTTTATTTATTTTTTAGGCATGCCTAATTTATTTCCAATTATACCGATTCTCCTGTTGAATGCAAGGGATTTTTTACACAAATAAAATCCAATTAGAAAAAATAAAGTGTCCCTTCAACTACCTTGCCCCTAGCAGATCGTTTTATTCATTCGCCGTTACTTTTAGTGTGACCAAACAAAAAAAAGTTTCCACTCCTTTGAGGGAAACTTTTTAAAAGAAAACTTTCTAATCAGCATTCGCTGTTTTTTTCAAAATTTGTGATGAAGAATCAACCTGGAGTACCAATTGTCGGCAATATACTCGTCACTACTCAGACACTACGTTGACTGGTTGATTCTCTAAGAAATGCTTATAATTTGAGACAGCGATAGCTAGCAATCGTTGCCGGGTCTCTAATGGTGCCCACGCAATATGCGGCGTCAAATAGCAGTTAGGCGCATGCAACAATGGATTGTCAGCCGTGATTGGTTCTTTCGAAACGACATCAGCTGCCAGAGCAGCAACTTGTCCAGCTGACAACGCTTCTGCTACTGCTTGTTCATCTAGTAATCCACCGCGAGCAGTGTTGATCAAGATAACATCCTTTTTCATTTGAGACAATGCACGGGCGTCAATCATCCTCTCAGTATCGGGAAATTGCGGCACATGGAGACTGATCACATCTGCTTGTTGAAAGAGTCTCTCCAACGAAACTTGTTCTGCCCATTCAGCCTGCGGCGTTTTTGGTCGATGATTGTAATAGATGACCTTCATTTGAAACGCATGAGCAATTTCAGCGACTGCCTGAGCAATCGCACCATAGCCGATCAAACCGATCGTCTTGTTGGCAATTTCAGTCAGTGGCGTTTGCCAATAAGAGAAATCGGGACTGTTTTGCCAATCTCCTTGATGGACGGATTGGTTGTGCCGCCCTACTTGATTCGTTACCTCAAGTAATAAAGCAAATGTAGCTTGCGCTACTGAATTCGTACTATAGCTGGGAATATTTGTGACGGTAATCCCTTGAGATGCTGCAGCTTGTAAATCCACAACATTGTAGCCAGTTGCCAGCACGCCGATATAATCGATGTTAGGGCATGCTTGTAGTATTTCCTTTGTAAGGGGCGTTTTGTTCGTAAAAACAGCCGATGCTTTGCCGATTCGCTCAATGATCTCCTTCGTATCTGTATAGGAAGTGCGATCATAAATCGTGATTTCCCCTAATCCAGCTAATGGCTGCCAATCTAAATCTCCTGGATTCAACGCATAGCCATCTAAAACAACAATTTTCATTTTTTTGCTCCTCTCTGTTGGAAATAAAAGACTGGAATCCCTAAACAGGTGATCAAAATACCGATCAATGCAAGCACAGGGGCCGTAAGGATCGTCATTATTAAAATGAATCCGCCCCCTAAAAGAGCAATGATCGGTGTGATCGGGTACAACGGAACCTTGTATGGACGATTGAGCTCAGGTGCTTTTTTTCTTAACAAGATCACACCTACAAACAATAATACACTAAAAAACCACATCACAAAAATCAACATATCCGTTAAGAGATCAAAACTACCCAACAACATCATTAAACACGCAATTGCTAATTGGAAAAAAACCGCCGCATAAGGAGCCTTGGTTTTATTTGTCAATTTAACAAAGGTCGAACTGAATGGAACTTCATTCTCGAGTGCCATGGCATAAGGCACCCGCAATCCGGTCATCGTATACCCATTGAGTGCGCCATAAACTGAAATCAAAATACCAATCGTCACTAGTTTGCCCCCAAAATCACCAAATAACTGCAATGCGGTTTCTGAAGCACTATTTAAGTTTCCAGCAATCTGTTCTAAGGGCAATGTTTTCAAGAAAACAAGATTGATCAGGAGATAAACCAAGGTTACAAAACTTAATCCAAAGATAATCGCTTTCGGAAGATCTTTTTCCGGCCGCTTCATTTCACCAGCAATATTCCCAACACCTAACCAGCCATCATAAGCGAAGAGAGTCGCTAGTAATGCACTGCTGATTCCTGCAATGATCGAACCATCACTTGTTGTAGAAAAATTGATTACCGAGACTGACACTCGTCCTGGTGTCATCAATCCCACTAAAACGATCAATGCGATGGGAATCAATTTGATTGATAATGTAAATGACTGTACGCCTGCGGCGGTTTTTGTCCCTAATAGATTGAACAAACTAACACTGGTACCGGTGATCAACGATAGCGGCAAGAGATAACTTGCGGGCAAATGAAACAGATTCAAACACTGAGTGGCAAAAATAATACTCAACGCTGCTATATTGGCAGGGAAATAAATAATGCTTTGAGCCCATCCTAGCAAGAAAGAAGGCAATTTCCCGTAAATTCGTTCAATGTAGCGAATAGGACCACCAGTTTCTGGTATTGCTGTTGCTAGCTCCGCTACCGTTAGTCCGCCACAGATCGTCAAACAGCCCGCAATCAACCACACAAGCAATGTTAAGCCAGAGGATTGCGTATGTTGGACCACTGCAGCCGCTTTAAAGAACACCCCGGCTCCAATCACAGTTCCCATGACTGTCGAAAGTGCTCCGAAAAAAGTGATTTCTTTCTTTAGTTGACTCTTCAAATACTCACGCTCCTTTTTTTGACTAAATCAAAGTATAGCGGATAGATGCTTTGTTGGCTAGAGTGATTCGTTTGGACCACAAAAAAACAGCTGCTTTTCAACAGCTATCCCTCTTATTTATTTACTGTTGAAACCAAAACTTGTGTACGCCTTTGGTGCATTCGTTTCACTAAGAAAACTGCAAGCAACAAGATCAAAGGAAAGATCCCCGCTCCCAAAATTCCTTGCTGCAAACCTTTGTCGCTGCCTTCTGCCAACAAACCGACCAATGAAGGTCCCAATGAACAACCTAAATCACCCGCTAAGGCTAGGTAAGCAAACATTGCTGTACCTCCATTACGAATGTATTTTGTCGTTAAACTAAAAATTCCCGGCCACAATATACCGACAGCAAATCCACTCAATCCACAACCGATAAAGCCTAGAATTGGGACACTTGATAACCCGATCAGCAAATACGCCACCAAGCATAGCAATAAGCTTGCAAACATAAATTTCCGTAGATCGATACGTTCGCCAAATTTCCCATAATACAGACGAGCAAGTCCCATCATGATCGCAAACAACATTGGTCCCGCAAGATCACCGACCGTTTTGGACACACCAAGTCCTTGCTCTGCAAAAGTGGATGCCCATTGACTAACTGATTGTTCACTTGCCCCGGCACAGACCATCATGACTAGAAACAGCCAAAAGCTTTTCAATGAGAACAGTTCACGATTCTTCAGTCCTACTTCGCCTTCTGCTACGATTGGTGCTAATGGAACTTGAGTAAAAACAACCAAATTGACCAGCGGTAAAATAGCCCAGATCAATGTAAGAAATGGCCAACGAGCAATACCGAAGACAAAGAAAAAGAGTGTTGAGACTAAGACGACCCCAACATATCCCCAACAATAAAACGAATGCAGCATACTCATGGTTTTTTCTTTATTCGGGGTTGGACAAGCTTCGACGATTGGGCTCACTAATACTCCCAGAAGTCCGCCACCAATTGCATAGAGGAAGACTGCCGTCAATAAACCGGTAAAAGGGGTCGGAAAGATAAGTGGAAAAACAGCCAACCCAATCAATCCTACAGCCGCAAAAAAATGCGCCGCGACAATCGAGATACGATAACCAATCCGATCGACAAAAAAGATCGCTGCAAAGTCCACACCCAGCTGCGTTAGAAAATTAAATGTAACCAAAAGCGTGATTTGACTTAGCGGAATCTGATACTGTGTTTGAAATGTCAAAAATAATAAAGGTGCAAAGTTATTGATGATTGCTTGAACAATATACCCAGCAAAGCAAGCAATGATCGTTCGTTGATAATTTTTCATTTTTACCTCCTCCAGATTTGTTTAGTATAGCAAGAGAACTTTCACAATCGCCATGGAAAATGCTATTCAAATTGCTAGAGTATGTTCTCTTTTTTGGTGTATTATCAGTTGAAAATTGCTCCCTACTGGTATTGCAAGTCAGATCTCAATAAAGTTAGTGGTGATAAGTGCTAGTATCATAAAAAAAACGAATCTCCCCTGCCGATTTCAGCAATCTGGAAATATCGTTTTTTTTTTGAAACACAACGATTGAAGATCTCTACTGGCTGAAGATCCTTGGTCATTGTACTAATTCTGTCCAAAAGTTCTTTTATTTTGAATAAGTTGTCCGAAAAGGATTATACTTGCGCTTTTCAGAGACAGCAGATTAGTTGGAATGTGCTGCCAGCATTTTGACTGTGGCTTCAAAAATTGGTCCAATAAAGATGATACAGAGCAATGTACCGATACCGACATTGGCACCCAAACCAAAGCCAATCAAGACCATCGCTGCATCCAAGCCGATCCGGATCGTCTTTTGGGTCAGCTTCGTACGTTTATAAATCAGCGCAGTTAGTGCTTCTAATGCTGCTGATCCTTGATTTGAAGAGACATAGATCCCTGCCCCAACGCCGAACAAGATGGGGGCGATGAAAATCGCCAACCAAGAATAGAATGGCAAATGAACAAAAATCTTATCCATAACCGGCTCAAAAATCCCAATCAGCAAACCAAGACCGATCCCATTGATATAACTGCCGATTCCAAGCTCCTGGCGATCGAAAATAGCTACGATCAATAAGACGACCAGATTAAAACATAGACTGGCGATCCAAAACGGAACAGACACATGATTCAAGATTCCCAGCAAAAATGTACTGATCGTATCATACCCCTGATGGGCAGTGATCAGCAATGAAATTGCTAACGCAATCAAACACGTACCTAACAAGATTTGCCAAATTTTTTTCACGACATCACTCTCTTTTCCAATTTAGTTTTCTAGACTCTCTTAGTGTACCTTGCCGTTTCAGAGATTACTACTATTTCTTTTATCTGTCTAAAAAACCCTTCAAGCGGTCAATCCAGTGATTCGTAACTTTGCTCATACTTCTCTCGAAATTCTTTTGGCGTCAGACCATTCAATTTCTTGAACATCTTTGAAAAATAATTCGTATTATTGTATCCGATCACATCGGCAATCTCATTAATTGTTTGTCTCGTATGCAGCAGAAGCTGCTGAGCTTTTTTGATCCGAATAAAATTGACGTATTGATTAAAGCTTAATTCCGTTTCTTTTTTGAACACTTGCCCCAGATAGACTACACTAACATGCAGAGCTTCGGCAGCCGATTTAACCGTCAGCTCTTGCGTATAGTGCTCTTCAATCATGCCAACCGCTTTTTGAACAATCTCAGAATAACGCTTTTGCTGAGGCTGGTCTTTGGCCAACTGCAAAATCTCGTTGAAGAGCTGACGCAGTACCTGGATCGTATTCGATGCTCGAATCCGAGTGATGATCCGATCATAATTTTCTCTAGTCAAAGCAGGGAACTGGCGGTAAATATCATTGAATAATAGAAAGGCTACGTAACGGACATGCTCAGGGTCAGCCTGCATCCCCTCGAGACTTGAAAAGATTTTGTCTAATTCATCTTGAACGGTTTTTGTATCCCCGATCGTCAATGCTTTATTGAAAGAAAGAAAAGGTAGCGCTTCGTTGCGGTCTAAGATATCGACTTGAATGATTTGTTCATTAAGCAGCAAATCCGGGTAAAAGATCTGCAGTGATTGGACTTGCTTGATTTTCTCATACCCTTTGTATAAGTTTTCCCATTCATTGATCGTTTCACTGACCACCAATTGCCAATTTCCTGCTAGAATCGCTGACAGTTCTTTGAGCAGACACCAGAGACGTTGACGTTCACCATAAAAAACGATCAGCAACTGATTCTCTCCCAATCGTCCTGGCAGTAGCAATGGCTGTTCTTTTTCGACAAAAAAACGAAACCCATTTTCTAAGATTTCAGGTGTCCCTGTCAGCTGTAGAATCGTATAAGGCGGATGGATGGGTTGTGTGGACTGTTCCAATAATAAGTGGTACTCACTTTCATTTAATTCATCATTCAGCCAAAGCAACAAGCTGGATTCTCGATACAAGTCATTTTGTTCATCGATTCGTTGCTGATGTGCCAGTTCCTCCGCAATTGCCTGCACACTTTCATAGAGTTCGACCTTGTTGACTGGCTTAACGAGATAATTTCGGACTCCTAACTGCATGCCTTGCTTCACAAATGCAAATTCTTGGTAACCAGATAAGATGATGGAAAAAAAGGTATTGCCTTTTGCCTGTGCTTTAGCGATCATATCAATCCCATTCATTTCCGGCATGCGAATATCAGTGATCAGTAGATCAATGGCTTGTGTTTCTAAATATTCCAACGCTTCAGAAGCGCTTTTAGCTGTGTGAACGACTTCAAAGCCTAATTCTTGCCAAGGAATGATCATCTTTAGGCCTTCTAGAATCATGTACTCATCGTCCACAAACATGGCTTTATATAAACTCATCATTCAACATCTCCTCATCGATCGCAATGGAAATCTTGAATCCGTGATTTTTTTCAGATTCAACTTCCATCTGATAATGATCGCCAAACATCCCCCTTAATCGTTCATGAACATTTTTCATGCCTATGGATGTTTGTACGACGACTCGGTCATCTGCAAGCTCTTGGCGGATCATCGCTAATTGCTCTGGATCTGCTCCTTTTCCGTTGTCCCGTACTTGCAAAAGAATCTTGCCATTTTGTCGGAAGGCTTTGATACTGATGGCATTATCATTTCGCTGATAGTCGATTCCATGCACAAAATAATTTTCTACTAAAGGTTGCAAAGTGAACTTAGGCAAGAGCAGATGTTTCAGATCTTCTTCGATAGTTACGTGATAGGCGATTTTATCCGGATACCTCATTTGATACAAGTAAACGTATTTCTCACAAAACGTCACTTCTTCTGCCAATGTTTTGATCTTTTCCTGTGTCGTATTGTTGCGCAAAAGTGCCGAAAAAGCGTATACGACATCCGCTAATTCTTCCTGCTGGCGGCTCAATGCGTACATCCGAATGTATTCGAGTGTATTGTATAAGAAATGAGGATTGATCTGAGCCTGCAATGCCCGCATATCCGCATCCCGCTGCTTGATTTCCAGGGTATAGATGTCCTCAATGTAGTCATTGATACTGCCTGTCATTTGATTGATCGCCTCGGCGATTGTTTTTAATTCTTGTTGAACCCCCGTGGTATCAATACGCTCATTAAAATCTCCGTGACTGACTTTTTGGGTTGCTTGAACGATCTGTTTGACCTGCTGGGTGTAACGCTTGAACGTACGATGCAAAATCAATAGCAGCACAAAAAGAATCAACGTACCGCAACCAAAAATCAACAATGTATAATTTAGGACATCCCGCCAAATCGCTTGCTTATCTAGTAAAACCAGCGTGATTTCTCCGTTGATATTCCCTTGTTTTTTTATGTAAAAATCATGGGACAATTTCGGCACGATCTCTTTTTGATTATTGGCCATTGCTTGATCGATTTTGTCGATCATCGCCTGATTCAGATTCGGTGCATCTTTATAGAGACGCTGTCCACTGCTTGTGTATATGAAACTTTTGGTACCGTGTTCTCTATTTTCATCACTACGATTAGCTAATACGTTTTCTTCATTAAATACCACAAACACTTGTCCCATTGGTTGCGCAAAATTACTCGGTTGTGCGATCGATCGCGCAAAATATAGGCGATTTTTCAATTGGATCTGGTCGCCCCGCAGTTTCTCTCCGTAAGGTCTGTCTGGTGTAGCAACTAAATATTCTTTGCTTTCATCCAATTGAACGATGATTTCTTCAATGTCAGGATGACTGCTGATCAAACGGTAAAGGATATTTGGCAGATAAATATTTTGTCCTGATTGTCGAAACATATCATTACTATAGGAAAAATAATCGGCGATCGATAACTGTAAATAGTTGCGCAATGATTCAAAGGTGGCATCCGAACTGGTGAATTCTCCTAATACTTCAGAAACAATCGTATTACGCTCTTGGATATACGTATCTAAATACGTGCTTGTTGCATCGACGAGTCGATTACTCATCCGAAACCGATCCACACCCGTATAGACACTCAACCCTAACATGATCAAAATCGAAATCAGAATCAACAAGGCACTATAAAGTTGCATCAATTGATTGATCAGGAAGTCACGCTTGAAAAGGGCTAAGATTCGTTTATTCATATTGCAGTTTTCCATCGATCAATGCACGGTCTTTCCGGGAAGCGGAATGGACCCATAATAAGATCAAACTGAAGGTACCAAATAAAAACAATCCTTTCATGCTCCAAGTAAACACCAAAATACCTACGAGACCAAAAATGACTTTAGCGAAGGTGCCAAAATTTAGAAATAAACTGACAAATGCCAGTTTGATCGTATTCAATAAAGAGGTTTCATAAATTGATTCAAACAATAAACTATACAAATACAGTAAAACCAAGAGACCACTTACTACTACTAGCAAAAAGTCGATCATCAGCCACAGTAGTCCTTGGATCTGACTGGAGAGATACAAATTATACGCTGCGATCGCCAACAAACCGAAAAATAAATAAAAACGGGCGTTGGCTCGCCAAAAGTTTTGCTTCCAGCAGCGAAGGGCCTTCCTAAACGTTTGGTCCTCGTAAGATAAGCCCTCTTCTTCGATCAAATCACTGATGGTTTGAAATGCCGGACCAACCCCAAACAAAACTGCGCCCATCATTGTAAACAATACGAAGAAAAGATTCAGTTTAATGACCGCCCAAATCAGACGAAAGGCCTTTACTAATCCTCCACTTGTTGTCTCTTTCATTCTTCCTCATCCCCTCTTGGTATTTGCCCGTTTTATTATAGCGTTTTTTTGTCACTTCTCAAAATGCGAATCTTTACTTTTTCTGACGCTTATCGCCGCTTATTCTATCTTATTCTATTATGTACAACAAATGAGGAGTGACGAAATCATTCATCGGCTACTCCTCATCTGCTCCTACGCGCAGTTGCTCCGCTTATTTTAACTAATTATTTTCCAGATTCACGGTATTCGTCGAATTGTTTTTGCATTTCATCACGAACTTTGTCCCAACCAGCTGTTTTCAATTCTTCCACTAGTTTTGGCACATTTTCTTCTGGATCGATGGTCCCTGTTGCTAGACTTGCTTTATAACGATTCATGACATTGGCGATGTTGGTGATTTCAGTCTTCACACTATCTGTTTTAAAGTTGAAACCTAGAATTGGTGATTCTTCGGCTTTAGCAATGTTTTCGTCACGTTCTTTGATCATTTCATCAGTGATCGATTCTTGCGTATACAAGATCATATTGTTCCCAGTATTCCATGCCGCCATGTGAGTGTTTGGTTTGTAGCCATCCAACAATTTGATTTTGTTATCTTGCCCTTCCACTTTTTCCCATGCTTCTCCTTCAACACCCCAGACAAGTCCATTCAACAATTCAGGGTCGCTGTTTAACAAACCAAGGAATTCGACAGCTTTTTCTTTGTTTTTAGAAACATTTGCCACCACAAAGTTCGCCATTTGGGCTTGCCCTGTTGATTTCAATTGTTTGGTAAGCGGACGAGAAATCAATTCGTGACCGGCAGCATTGTTCAAAATTGTATCGCCGTAATCCATTGGTCCTTGGGTTTCTTCACGCATGAACCAAGTATTTCCTTCTAATGGATAGCCAGTGGTATTGGTTGCGGCATCTGTTGGGATCAATCCTTCTTTATACCATTTGTGCATCAATTTCAAGTTTGCCATTTGTTCGTCATCTTCATATGGGTTGATGATTTTTGTAGTGTCTCCGTCAAGTTTGACCGCAAATGGATAGTCTTTCCCCATGACATAGTCATAGTTTCCTGAAATGTTGAAGGTTTGACCAATTGCGAAGCTGGCAATATTCGGTTCCTTCTCATGGAATTTTTTCAAGGCATCTTCTGCATCAGCATAAGAATTGATATTGCTGATATCAATGTCGTATTTATCGAGATATTGTTTGTTGAATGTCAATACTTGTTGCGCATACACGTTTCCATTAACAGGAAAGGCATACAGCTTGCCATCGATGGTGTTGCCTTTGATATATGCTTCATCTAATTGATCATAAGCTTCCTTAGCATATTTTGGTGCGAGGTCGGTCAAATCCGCATATGCTCCTTTTTGGGCATTTGCCACAAAATTAGATGCAAAAGAGATATCATAGTTCTCGCCAGAAGAAATGATCGTACTCATTTTTTGATCCCAATCGCCCCAGCCAATGTACTGTAGGTCGATCCGTGCATTGATTTTTTCCTCGATCCGTTTGTTGGCGATCTCCATCAATTGATCAAAGTTCTCTGGTTTGTCCCCGACTTGATACATCAACAAAGTCGTTACGCCATCCGCACTATTAGAATCAGAATCCGACGACTCCCCGTTTGACCCGCAAGCAGCTAAGCTCAACAGCATTGCTGAAGCGAATCCTGCAAACATTGTTTTTTTCCACGATTTCATTTGTTTTCCTCCTATATCCTTATTATTCTTTGACACCGCCAATTGTCAAGCCACCCACGAAATATCGTTGGAAAAATGGGTAAGTAATGGCAATTGGTAATGTTGCTACTACAACGATTGCCATCCGAGCAGTCTCGTTTGGCAATGCGGCCAATCCACCTTGAACTTGAGCAGCCATACCGGTACTTTTAGCTAAATAATCCAAGTTCGATTGAATCCGCATCAATAGTGCTTGTAACGGCACTAGTGAATCCTTTTGAATGTATAACAATGCATTGAACCAATCATTCCAGTAACCAAGTGCCGCAAATAAACTGATCGTAGCGATTCCTGGAACCGCTAATGGTAAGACGATCGAGATGAAAATCTTCATTTCGCTGGCACCATCGATCCGAGCTGACTCAATAATACTGTCTGGCACAGTCTTCTTGAAGAAAGTCCGCATCACTAAAATATTGAAAGGACCTAATGCAATCGGTAAAATCAATGCCCAAATCGTATCTTTTAATTGAATCAAATTAACCATTACTAGGTAATTGGCTACCATTCCTGGGGCAAAAAGCATCGTTACCAATGCAAAGAGCGTAAAGAATCGCCGAAATGGGAAATTGGAACGAGAAATCACATAGGCATACAGTGAAGTCATCGTTGCATTGATGACTGTCCCGAAGACGGTGATAAAGACGGAGATCCCAAATGCTTGAAAAATCTTACTGCTCATGGCGCCACTAAAGAGATAGCTATAGGCGGCAAAAGAAAATTCACCGGGCCAAAAGCGGTAGCCATTCTCAGCTAGCGAGGTTTCACTCGTCAGAGAAATTGCAATTACAAATAAAAATGGTAAGACACAAGAAAAGGCAAATAGCGCCAAAACAATATTGAAAATCAGGTTGACCGTTGGATTAAAGGAACGGACTTCGACCTTTGCTACTTTCTTTTTCATTCGTCCATCCTCCTTAGAATAATGCTGAATCTGGTTCTAATTTACGTACCACTAAGTTGGCAGCTAAGAGCAAGCACATACCCACTACGGATTGATAAAGTCCGGCGGCAGCAGTCATGCCAAAGTCACCTGTGGCCGTCAAGCCGTTATAGATGTAGGTATCTAAAACGGAAGAAACTTGATACAATGCACCTGAGTTGCGAGGAACTTGGTAGAATAGACCAAAGTCGGCCCGGAAGATCCCACCAATATTCAAAATCAATAAGACAGAGATCATCGGCAATAATTGCGGCAGTGTCACGTTTTTGATTTGCTGCCATTTATTGGCCCCGTCCACCATTGCTGCTTCATAATAGGTTTGATCGATACCCATCACCGATGCGTAATAAATGATACTGTTGTAGCCCAAGCTCTTCCAGACGTTCATGAAAACAAAGATAAATGGCCACCATTTTGGATCGGCATACCAGTTGATTCCTTCACCACCCATGTTGGTGATCCATTGATTGATAATTCCCTTGTCAGGGCTCAAAAAGGCATAGACAAAATAGGAAATAACTACCCATGAAAGAAAATAAGGCAGCAATGACATGGTATGATACACTTTGACCAATCGCTTGTTCCGCAATTCACTCATCACGATCGCAAAGGCGATGGCAAAAAATAGATTGAATGCTAGAAACACGATATTGTAAAGCAATGTATTTCTAGTGATCAGCCAAGCATCATTTGATGCAAATAAAAATTTGAAATTATCAAACCCGACCCACGGGCTCTGTTGCAGACTGGCAAAAAATCCGTCTGGTGAAAGACGAAAATCTTTGAATGCAACGACATTGACAAATACTGGAATATAGAAAAAAAAGATGAACCAAATGACACCGGGAAGTGCCATTAAGATAAGTGCTTTAAATTGCCACACATTTTTCCAAAATCCCTTTTTCTTCACATTTGATCAACTCCTTCTGCTATAAGAATAACGCTTTCATTGTGAATAATTAAGGAACAAACTAAAGATAAAAAGAAACAAATTAAAGATTTTGTCTTTTCTATTATCTTTTGTATGATTTTCCCCATCGATCAAAAGACAATTTTTCTTCACAAAAAAACAAGCAGCACGTATTGCTGCTTGTTTTACTTTTTTTATTGGGCTTCTTTTCCTAATAACAGACTGCCAATAATGCCGCTTTTGTTCGGCAGCCCCCAAGCAACAATGTATTCTGTGACTGTCGGTGTTTCCATGTAACCAGCCATTTGCTCAGTAAACTGATCGTGGATTTTCGTCAAAAGATGCGGTTGGTTCATCACTCCGCCTCCTAATACAATTCGATCAGGGGCAACTGTCAAAGTGATATTCACAAGTGCTTGCCCAATATAAAAGGCTTGTAAATCCCAAATCTCATGATCTTTTGGCAAATGTTGTCCTTTGATACCTGTCCGTGCTTCCAGTGAGGGACCAGCTGCTAACCCTTCCAGACAATCTTTGTGATAGGGACAGGTGCCGACATAATCGTCCTGCGGATGCCGTTTCACAAAAGTGTGCCCAACTTCCGGATGACCTGCGCCTTGGAAGATTTCCTCATTGATTACGATTCCAGCTCCAATACCAGTGCCAATAGTTAGATACACGCAGCTGCGCATTCCTTGTGCTGCACCTTGTTTCAGTTCCCCAAAAGCCGCAGCATTGACATCTGTCGTCCAGGCAAAACGAGTGGCGGGATACCGTTTTTTCAAAGTCCCTAAAAAATCAAACTGCTGCCAGCCTTTTTTGGGTGTTGCTAAGATTTTGCCATACGTTTCTTGTTGAGGATCGATCCCAATCGGACCAAATGATCCTACCCCCATGGTGGCTAAGGTGTACTTATCAAAAAAAGCAAAAATAGCAGCCATCGTTTCCTCTGGTGTCGTCGTAGGTAGTGAGCACTCATCAATGATAGATCGTTCATCAGCGACCGCACAATTCATTTTTGTTCCACCGGCTTCAATTGCACCATAAAACATCTTTTTCACTCCTTCAAACCGATTGTTCGAATTTCATAAGCAGCCAGTGTTTCTCCAACTGATTGAGGCTGTTCTTCTTCCAACAAATTAAGCAGGCAACGATCTGTCTTTTCTTTCTTCGCGACAAAAGGTGTTGCTGTATCGGCAAGATTGTACCCTCTTAGAACGAGCAAGTCATCTTGGCGACGACGTTTAAGAGCCGTGATCGCCACTGTAGCGCCATTGGCTTCCACGAATTGTGACTGTTTTTCTAATAGACCTGAGTGGATGGCTGTTTGCCGGGCGATCCAAGGCACTTGAGCTGCTTGTGCTTGTCGATAGGTTTCGTAGCGTTCGTTGGCTTGAGCATGCAACTCAATCCCGTACTCAAACGTATGCTTACCGATACATTGCGCTTCTGGTGTTGGGAAATAGCCCCAATCGCCAAGTTCTCCTGTGCATCGTAACAATGTCAAACAAATTTTGTCTTCTACGATCTCGTATTCATTTAATCCAGTATTGGAAACTGTGACGCCGAAATCTTCCTCATGTAAATTAACAAATGCGTGTTGATGCTGCGGATTTGTCGGATTTTGCCAATGGCTAGAGACTTGATTCGGCCTTCTAACTGCTTCATAGATACTATCAGCTTCATGTTGATCCGTATGGATACCCGTAGGGAAAAGCGCCCGTAACCGGTGGTCTTTGCTTTGGTTGTTCACTGTCGTTTTAAAACTGATTCGTTTACTGTTGCAGTCCAAGCGAATTTCTGTTTCCAAGGTAAATGGCACTGTTTGTTGCGCCCTTTGTGCTTTACGGAAACGGAAATCGACGACTGCTTTTTGTTCTTCAAGTAATTGCTCATCAGCCGATACTGGAATTTGCATCATCTGCGTTACTTTAACGACGCCATAAAGAGCAGAATTTGCGATGACCTCAATTTGATGAGGAAAAGCTGTTGAGTAAATGGCGCGGTCCCCTTCAGGTTGTTTGAAAATATACTCATTGCCGATATCGCCAACATCTTCAAAAACCAATAAATCCGTCAATTCTTTCCCGGTTGCTTTTTCTTTGATGGTCAGACTGCCGTTTGAAGTGATCGTTGCTTGGACAAACGCGTTTTCTAAAACACGACCATCTGCTGAAACGATTTTTTCTGTCGTAGATGCTACTTGTGGCTTGTCAGCCTCAATCAGTGCAAAGGTCTGCCATGAAAATTCCGGCATTTGATCCACTTGGACTTGTACATTGACAAAACGCTTCATAAAAGGAATCCGAAAAGCGTCTTTCGGTAATTCATAGTCAAAAAGCACTTCTTCTTCGCTGATTTTTGCCGGTAAGATCTTTCCTTCAGAATCAATGATTTGGTAAGAACCTTTAGGCTGTTGCTGCAACTCTTGATATAACCGGCTAGGAAGCCCTTCTCGGAATGTTTTCCGGCTCAGTTCTACTTCCACTTCAACGATGCCCGAACGTGTCGTCCCTGAGGTATTAAAGACTACAAATGGTCGGCTTTCTTTTGGAAAAGCGGAAGTATCGATGACATTTAGCAACTGTGCTACTGCTTCATCAGCGACATATTTGCCGATTTCATTGGCTTTTTCAAACCGCGGCATCATCTCCCGATGCACTTCGTCCACCGAACAGCCACAAATACTGTCATGAGGATGATTTTGCATCAACAGTTTCCAAGCGTGGTCCAGCACATCGTGGGGATACTTCTTCGTTACCTCATACGCCATCGTTGCTAATGGTTCAGCCACATTTTCCAATTGACGTGAGACGCGCGTATTCCATTGTTTCAAATAAACCCGCGAGGAGGCCGTGTTGGCTAGCGTATACCAGCCGTCTGTCTCTTGACTTGTCAATTCGCCGCTCACGGTCCCAAGGTCTGCTGGCAAATCCGCTTGAACTGCTGCAAGGTATTCTGTGAACCCAGCATGCTTGAATTCATAATCAGGGAACAATTCATTCGCTAAGCGGATCGCTTCACTGATATTTTTTTGGACAGGCTGATGATCCACCCCATTCATCATCAAGTAATGATTTGTCGAACCAAATTTCTCAACATCTTGCAATTTTTGAGTCCAAAACTGGTGTGCTTCTTCCCGATCAACCGGAATCTCATTGCCATTGGAATACCAGTTGGCAAAAAGTAGACCAAAGATCTCACTGCCATCTGGACCTCGCCAATTCATTTCTGAGTATTGGGAGGTAAACTGATCATCCGGTAAAACTTCGTTATCAAACCCGATTGGCTTAACTCCTCGACCAAAAGCTGCACTGTGTAAGTTGGCTTGCTTCATCATTTGCGGTGTTTGGCCCATATTCCCGAATGTATCCGGGAAATAGCCCAGCATGACGGGTGTTCCCCATTTTTTGCTTTCAGCCATCCCAATCAACATGTTGCGGGTATTGGACTCTGAACTAATCAAAAAGTCATCTTGAAGAATATAAAAGGGACCAATTTGTAATTTTCCTTGATCGATTGCTCGTTTGACCGCTGCCCGCTTTTCCGGACGAACTTCCAAATAATCATCTAGGATAATGGTCTGACCATCTAAATGAAAACTGTGGAACTCAGGATCTTTCTCAAACAATTCCAATAGATCATCCATCAATTCAATCAAGCGCATATGGTGTTGCTCATAAGGCATATACCACTCACGATCCCAATGACTATGAGATACGATATAAATTTGTTTTTTCATTGTCTAACTCCTCTCGTTTTTGCCGGAGATGCTTATTTTTCTACTCGAATATCAAAGTAATCCATGACAAGCTCACAAAACATCATATTGGCCCATGAGAACCATTCCCGGGTATATTTCGTCGGATCATCCACATCGAATCCTTCATGCATCAAATGGGTGCCAGCATCGGTTGCAACTAATTGATTGAGGATTCGTTCTTTCTCCGCCTTATCTGGTGTCGTCATGCCTTCCATTGCCATCGCGATCGGCCACACATAGTTTTCTGGTGTATGAGAGCTTCCGATTCCCTTCGCATATTTTCCTTCATAGAAGTAAGGATTTTCGGAACTGAGCAACGTTTTGCGTGTGGCTAAATAGGTTTCATCTTGATCTGATCCGTAACCTAAATAAGGGGCGGCAACCAAATTCGGTACGTTGCTATCATCCATCACAGTGGCATTGCCTTGACCATCGACTTCATAGGCATAGATCGTTTGACCCGCTTGATTGGTGGTTTTGCCAAACGCATCGATCCCTGCTTGGATCTCTGATTGGAGCTGTTTTGCTTGAGTAACAATCGCTGGTTCATTCAAGATAGAACTAAAAATCTCAACAATGTAGCCTAAAACCACTACAGCAAACATATTCGAAGGAACCAGATAACCATAAGCACATGCATCGTCACTGGGACGAAATCCCGACCAGGTCATACCAGTTGGTACGACAGGCGCTCCTTTCCCGTCATTGATCAAGGTATCTTCTTTACGCCATGTTTCTCTCTCAAAGCGATAAGGAGATTCTTGATGATTTTGTTCCGTGGCAAAAACATGAAGGGCTTTTTTGATACCGCTCACAAAATCGTCATTAAACTGATCTGTTCTGCCAGTATTCTTATACAACAGGTACGCCAATTGAATGGGATAACACAAAGAATCGATCTCATATTTTCGTTCCCAGATCCAATCATTCATCTCTGTCAAATCGCTTTGATGCCCGGCGCCATTTGCTGCTTCATTAAAGGCATTGGCATAAGGGTCGATATTGATATAAAAAAATTGCTTCTTGACTAATCCGCTGATCATCGCTGCCAGCTCTTCATCTTCCTTGGCAATTACTAAATAAGGCCGTACCTGCGCGGTTGAGTCTCGCAACCACATCGCCGGAATGTCCCCTGTCAGTAGAAATGTTGTGCCATCTTCATGGCGTTTGACCGTTGTCAACAATGTGTTAGCAAAAGCAGCATTGAAGTTTTTTGCCCAATCCGCATGTTCACTTCCGCAACGTTCGGTTATTTCCTGCATAAAGTTTGCAACTGAATTTGGTATTTCTTGATAAGCCATTTGGTCACCATCCTAAATTTGATATATCATTTTACGAATTCAGTATAACGATGTTTCTCAGCATTGTCTAGTTCAATTTGACAAAACTCTATTTTCAATTTTGAACGAATATGCTATCCTGTGAATATGATATATCAAAAAAGGAGATCAACTCATGAAAGAACCATTATACAAAAAAATTTATCACGAATTGTATGAGCAGATTCAAAGCGGTGAGTTAGCTCCGGAAAGCCGTGTCCCTACTGAAAAGGAATTGTCAGAGAAATACCAAGTGAGTCGCATCACCTCCAAGCGAGCCTTAACTGAATTGGAACAAAATCAGCTGATCTATCGTATTCAAGGAAGTGGCAGTTTTGTTCGTAGACCAATCCAACCACAATCAAAGGGGAAAGTGCTGTTTATTTTACCCTTCGCGAATGACCTTTCCCTTGGCAATTTTACGGAAGGCATCTATCCAGTCATGCAGGAACAGGGATTCGAATTGATGCTGACACCTGTTGATTATCTGGAGCAAACCACGGCCGAAGCTTTGACAGAAGAATTTGACGGAATGATCTACTACGCTAACAACACGAATTCAAATTATGATCTGCTTTTCGAACTGGCTTCACAAGGGTTCCCTGTCGTCACACTTGATAAAGCACTGCATGAGTTCTCATTCCCAGCTGTTTTGGCAGACAACTTTGAAGGAGGACAGTTAGCGACTGAACATCTTTTGGCACAAGGTCATCAACGCATTGGCTATATTTTTGGTGAACGTCACCATCCACAGTCTGTCCGCCAACGTTATCTAGGCTATGTGGATCAATTAAAAAAGCAACAGTCGTCTTTTCGAACAAAACTTGATGATCCTCAGGCACTTTTGTCATCAGCTGTTAGTTATATTCAAGAGAATCAGTTGACTGGAGCTGTCTGCGAGAATGATCTTGTCGCCATCGAATTGATGCGCCAATTGAAACAAGTTGGGGTTCAGGTTCCAAAAGAGTTTGCTGTGATCGGCTTCGATGACATTCAAGCGGCTGCATTGGTGGATCCACCTCTCAGCACTGTAAAACAAAATTTTGCCGAGTTGGGTCGTTTGGCTGGTACAAAATTAGTACAGTTGATTCAGTCAACTGCTGCCGACTTATCTCCGCTCGCCAAAGAAGATGAGTGTGCAACAGCGAATCAGAAAGTCGCAGTCACTTTAGTTGTCAGAGATTCAACAATTGACCAAAAACAATGACATAAAGGAGCAAACAAAATGAAAGTAACAATGATCGATACGAGGCATGGGACAGATAATCAATACAGCTTTTCTCACGGCAACTGTCTCCCTTATACAGGGGTTCCGTTTGGCATGAACTATTTTGCCCCTCAAACAAGCGACCAACGTGGAAGTTGGTGGTTCCATCCTGAAGACCGTACGTTTCAAGGATTTCGACTGACCCATCAGCCAAGCCCTTGGATGGGCGATTTTAGTCACCTTACTTTTTTGCCTATTAATGGGAAGTTATCAGAAAATACACTATTTCATGCCCAAAGTTCCTATCGTCCAGAAGAAAGTGTCTTCAATCCAGCTTGTTTACAAGTGAAAAGCCAACGCTACCAACTCACTACAACATTGATCCCAAGCATGTACGGAGGCATTCTGGCTCTAGATGGTGCAGTGACTGATCCTGGCTTAGGAATCTCTTTGCCTGGGCGCTATCAGCTGCAGCAAGTCGACGAACAGACCGTCAAAGGACAGGTCATCAATTACTCTGGCTGTGAAGACAATGACTTTGCTTTTCACTTCATCTTGCGTTTTGAAACAGCTGTTCATGCGATTGAAGGGGAATTATCAGGAGAAAATGGCTTTGTGGTGATTCGTTTTGAAGAAAAAAATCAGCAAACGATCCGTTTGGGGACATCCTTTTTAAGTTCTCAGCAAGCCTTTCTGAATCTCAGCCGTGAGTTGGATCAAACAACAGCTGACTACTTGTCTAATGCGCAGCAATCATGGGAAAATTACTTGAATCGAATAGATATCAAGCACCACGATCCAAAACAAGTTTCAACTTTTTATCATAATTTTTATCGGTTGTTTTTATTCCCACAGACTTTTTATGAACGAGATCAATCTGGTCAAAAAATCCATTACGATACACTTGCCAAGACCATCAAACCAGGACCGCTTTATACAAACAATGGTTTCTGGGATACTTACAAAACAGTCTACCCACTCTTTTCTCTGATTGCGGTCGAGCAGCTAGAAGATATGTTGGAAGGATTTTTGAACAGCTTTAAAGAAAGCGGATTCTTGCCAAAATGGTTATCACCTGATGAGCGAGGGCTGATGCCAGGTACATTGATCGATGCTGTGATCGCTGATGCCTGCGTCAAAGGAATTCGACCTGACTTGATGCCAGAGTTCTTAACAGCTATGAAGAAAGCAGCCTCCATTCAGAGTCCAAATCCAAATTACGGCCGGCAAGGAACTGCCGATTACTTGAAATACGGCTATGTTCCTAGTGAGTACCATGAATCTGTCAATCATACCCTTGATTATTGTTACAGTGATTTTTGCATTGCCCAAGTGGCAAGTTCTCTGGCTGACCCTGAAGCAAGCTACTATCAGCAGCAAGCAAAAAACTATTTAGCGATCTTTGATTCAGAAACAGGCTTTATGCGAGCAAAAGACAAAGCCGGTGATTTTCGGACGGATTTTGATTCCTATCGTTGGGGTCGTGATTATGCAGAAGGGAGTGCGTGGCAAAGTAGCTTTGCTGTGTTCCATGATTTTGCTGGCCTGATCGCAGCTCATGGCGGCAAACAATCCTTTGAACAAAAACTGGTGGATTTGTGCAATCAAGCTCCCCATTATACTACCGAGGGCTACGGTTTTGAGATTCATGAAATGAGTGAAATGGCGGCTTTGGATTTTGGTCAGTTAGCTATCTCGAATCAGCCTAGTTTCCACTATCCTTATCTCTTTAGTTACATTGGCAAACCAGAAATGGCACAACCATTGATTAAACAATTGCTGACCCAATGTTTCGATGATTCTCCAAAAGGGTATCCTGGAGATGAGGACAATGGCAGCATGTCCGGTTGGTATGTTTTTAACGCATTAGGTTTCTATCCTGTCACTCCTGGTACCGGCGAATACGTTTTGGGGATGCCTTTGCTTGACGAAGCGACACTCTTTTTGTCGAATGGAAAAGAACTTAAAGTCCACAGCACGCCAAATCAGCCGCAGCAGCAATTTATCGACAATGTGACTCTAAATGGTAAACAACACTCTCGGTTGTTCTTTACTCATGATGAACTGATCGCTGGTTCGACGATCCGCTATACTCTAGGCATCGTTCCCCGCAGTAAGACTTGGTCAGCGGAAGCTTATCCTTATAGTCTGTCGCATAGTCAAGAGTCGAATGAAGACCATAATGAAAATCGGTAGGTACCTTTTTTAAAGAACGAGCAATACCGAAAGAAAAAAAGGTTGCGACATAAGGATCAACCAAACTAAACTATCTGAATGACAGTAATTGAATTGCGTGAGGTATTTCCCACTTATGGAGATACCCTGCTGACCGCCGGACAATTACAACAACCTTCAGATAGTCAGTTTGTTGAAGAACTTATGTTGCAGACCTTTTTTGCTGGTTGCTCTTTTGCAGCTATCAATCAATGAACCGATAGCCTAAATCGATTAGATCAATGATTAGATTCCTGTAACGCCAAAATCAGTTCAATGGTTCGCAGCACACCATTGTCATCATTGGAGCGGGTCACAAAAGCTGCAGCTTCCTTGATTTCCTCAAAAGCATTTTTCATTGCAAAGCTGTAGGTGCCAGCGGCCATTAATTCGCTGTCATTCAATCCATCCCCAAAGACCATCGTTTCTTGGGGACTCACTGCCAGCAAATTCTGTAATTGGGCTACTGTTGTCCCTTTATGGACACCTTGATTAGTGATATCGATCCACGCAGCTTCTGAAGCAACGATGTAGGCATCTGCTGCAAAAGAAGACAGCTGCTTGACGCTATCGAAACAACGTAACTTAGGATCATATACCGTCACTTTCACGAAGTCTTCTTGGATCTCACTATAACTGGTGACCGTTTTGACAACACGATAAGAACCTCGAACCCGGGCTGCCTTTTCTTCCGTTGTCGTTTCCTTGATATAAGCGGCTGTTGGGGTACAGGCAATGATCACATGGTCATCTGCTATTTTTTCTAATCGTTGGATCAAACGCTGCCCCAATGCATTTGGAAGTAAGGATTCAAACACATAGCCTCCTTGATGTTTGATTCGTGTGGCACTATCCCCTAATATCCAGATTTTCGCTGCTTGATCCCCAAACAGTTCTTCTACGCGCTCGCACTGCTTGCCAGTACAAGCGGCAAAGGCTATCCCTCTTTGTTCCATCATCTGGCTGACTTTATCAAAATAGGTTTGATCAAAGGCCCCCTGGCTATTTAAAAATGTTCCATCTAAATCTGTAATGATCAGTTTGATCATCTCATTCCACATCCTTCGCCGCGTCGCTGCCGCTCTATTTATTTAACTACCTTAATTAAATATACTTATTTAACTGAAAACCGTCAATCGCTTTAGGAACTTTCTTTACATTGCTGCGCTTCATCGCTATACTTAATAAACTAGGTTCACTAAAGGAGGCAATAACATGTCTGCCAATAAAAACTTGATTCGCCACCAGAATATTCAAGTCGTCTTAAAAGAAT
Organism: Enterococcus sp. ARL09-542; assembly: GCF_005234805.1. Taxonomy (NCBI): domain Bacteria; kingdom Bacillati; phylum Bacillota; class Bacilli; order Lactobacillales; family Enterococcaceae; genus Enterococcus; species Enterococcus sp. ARL09-542. The sequence goes on along the minus strand of NZ_QPQX01000001.1, from coordinate 429,048 downwards.
TGTTTCAAAAAGGGACCTCTTTTGCATCCGATCTGGTAAAAGAGACCGGCATCAGCATGGTGACGATCAATTCTTTATTAAAAGATCTTGTTTCAGAGGGAATGGTAACGAAAGGCAAGCTCGTTCAAAGAGAGATTGGGCGCCCAGCTATCGAATATTGCTTTAACTATAAGTACTCAAAATCATTGTTGCTCGCTTTGATAGAAGTAAATCGTCAATTGGAGTTGAGAAGCTACCACATCGATTTGAAAGGAACGATCTTAGCTGCGCAGCACCAAGCTTTTTCCGAGATCACACCGACAGCCTTTCAGAATCTTGTCCGACAATCTATCGAAGCTTTCGCTGATGTCGAACAGATCGCTGTGCTGTTGCCAGGAAAAATCAGTGAGGGTGTCGTGACTTCCAGCTGGTATGAAAAGTTTGATGGATGGGATCTTGACCAGTTATTCAAGGAGATTACGCCTATTCCTTGCTTTTATCAAAATGATGCCCATTTGCTGACCGTTGGCCATTGTATCGCCAAGCAGATTTCTCTCTCGGAAAACATCGTAGGTATTTATAATCCCGAAAACAGCATGCCAGGGATCACGTTGATCTTCAATGCTTCTCTGTTAGAAGGCCAAAATGCGCTTGCTGGAGAAGCAAAATACTTACCAGGCTTTATCGACAAAGGTGCTCCAAAAAGTACTCAAGAATTGGTGGCCCGCTTATCTGCTTTAGTGCCTTTTTATAATGCTGCTTTTGCTCCTGATTGCTTTGTTTTTGCCAGTACAGCAGCAATAGAAGAAGACTTGCTAGCGGCTATCACTCACGACCCTTTTATTACCAAACAGCCGAATCATCCTGTATATACCTTTGTTCACGACTTCGACCAAGCCATGATCTTGGGTATGCACTGGCTGCTTTTCCGCAATACCCCCTACGATCTATCTTGCTAAACCTTTCCGTTGGGCATTGGGAGTTGCGCCAAAAAAACGAACGAGTAGATCTCTCCTTTTTGCAGGCGAAAAGTTACGCCAAATCAGGGGATCACCGTTCGTTTTTTGTTTACGCAACAGTAATTTCGATCAAATTCCCTTCAGGATCTTGGATCACCGCTTCATAATAACCATCCCCTGTTGTGCGGGGACCGCTCAGCAGAGGAAAGCCATCTGAGACAAAACGTTGGGCATAAGCATCCACTTCCGCTTGGCTTTTCAGAGCCATCGCTAAGTGCGTGTAACCCAGTGTATCTGTTCCACCAGGGTGAAGGTGCTGCTTTGTCGTTAATTCGATACGACTGCCAGAATCAAAACGCAAAAAATAAGATTGAAACCCAGTCTTGGTGTTGTGATATTTTTCAGAACGTTGGGCACCAAAATACGTTTCATAAAATTCGGCCATTTTTTCTAGATCACGAACCCAAATGGCAATGTGTTCCACAAACATTGTATCCCTCTTTTCGCTTTTTTATGAAAAGAATCCACTTTACTTGTCCTTTAATCATGCACATCCAAATTCTTCTCTTATTCATTGTATCGAAGTTTCTTCTTTCCAGCAATTTTAGTCCTATCACAGAGCAATCCTCTTTCTTCTTATTTCCTCATATTTTAAGCCATTACTTGAATGGTTTTTCTGAAACCAGTCGCAATAGTTGCAGTTCCTCAAAAATTTCTCTAAAGTGAAAGAAAATAAGTCATCGATCAAAAAAGATTCTCCAGTTTGCGAAGGAGGAATGAAAATGAACATCGCAATCATCGGTGCTGGACCACGAGGACTGTCACTATGTGAAAGGTTGATTGCTCAAGCAAGTATCAATCAGCAGTCTCTATCTCTCACATTGATTGATCCCTATCCCCCTGGAGGCGCTATTTGGCAAACGAATCAACCGCAAAGTTTGCTACTCAATTCTGTGACCAGTCAAGTCACCCTTTTTACTGACGAAACGCTAGAAACTGGTGGCCCGATCAACCCCGGTCCCAGTCTTTACGAATGGGCAAAAAAAGACGGTAGGAATTTTGCTAAAAAAAATCAGCCCTCACTGGTATCAGAAATTGACAAGTTGGATCCTGACGGTCATTGTTCTCGCGCATTATACGGGCTGTATCAGAAATGGTTTTATCAGCAATTGATTGAAACATTGCCCCCATTCATCACATTCACGTATTTGCAGGAAAACGCCATTGGCCTAATACCGAAACAAACGCACTATTTACTAAAAACAGACAGGCACTCTCTTCAATCGGACCGAGTGATTCTAGCAGTTGGGCATCATCAAGTCTCGCTCACTGAAGAAGAAGATCGATTAAACGAATTCGCCCGCCAAAAAAGCTTTTTGTATTCTCCGCCTCAGAATGCAGCGGATGTCGATTTTAATAAAGTTAAAGGCGGAGAACACGTTATTCTCCGAGGTCTAGGATTGGCGTTCTTTGATTATGTCACCCGTTTGACCACTGATCGCGGCGGTGTCTTTATTGGTTCTGATCGCCTTCGCTACATTCCTTCTGGCAATGAACCAACAATCATTGCCGGATCAGGAAGAGGTTTGCCATACCACGCACGAGGAGCCAATCAGAAGCATCCAACAGAACAGATTCTGCCTCGCTTCTTGACAACGGAACGACTCCGCTCTTGGCAAGCGAAAGGGCAAGATCAGTCCACTGAGTTTTTCTTTTATTTGCAGAAAGAAATGGAACTTGTTTATTATCAACGCTGGCTGTCTCAAGAGTCTGAAGATGATCAAGCGGCTTTTACTGAACAATTTGTCCGCCAAAATGGCGCCGCCGATGTTTTGACAGACTTCCAAATTCCTCGCCAAAATTGGTTGGACTGGCGCTATATCTTCGATCCTTACAAAAGAAAAGAGAGCCAATCGATTCGCGACTTTCTGTTGACCTATCTTACTTGGGATGTTACAGAAGCGGCCAAAGGAAATTTAACAAGTCCGATCAGTAGTATGTTTGAATTGTTAAAAGATTTGCGTGATCCGGTTCGCTTTATGCTTGATCAGCAATTGTTTTCGCCAAAAGCATTAAAAGAAAAATTCTGGCAGTCTTTCGTTCCATTGAACGCCTTTTTATCGATTGGCCCCCCACTTCAGCGCATTCGTGAATTGATCGCACTGATCGAAGCGGATATCGTCACGATTCTTGGTCCAAAGATGATCGTTGAAGGAAGCGGCACCTTTGTGGCTTATTCAGCCAGCTATCCCCAACAACGATACGCCGCTAAGCAGGTATTGGAAGCTCGGATTCAATCGACGGATATTCGTCGTACCGCTAATCCATTGTTAAGACAATTACTAGCTGATGGCATTGCCAGTCCTCATAAGTTATACATTCCTAAGGAGGCTCCGTTTTACACAGGTGCCATTGCGCTTGATCCGGCCACAAGCCAGTTGCTTGATCCAAATGATCAGATTCAAGAAGGACTTTACTGTTTTGGTATCCCAACAGAAGGCATTCACTGGCTAACCGCCGCCACAGCACAACCGGGAACCAATGCTTTTAATTTACGACAAGCAGATCAGATTGCTGCCCATTGCTTGACTAGTTCTCTTCTTGGGGATAGGCGCTGCCTTCAATAAATTGCGATTGCAAATAAAAACCGATACAATAAAAGAAAAGGCTCAAGGAGGTTGAAAAATGGCAGATGAACTACAAAAGATCGATGCGTTGATCAATGAAGTCGAGAAAGTGATTTTAGGAAAACGTGATGTGATCCAATTAACTGTGGCGGCATTATTGGCAGGTGGTCACGTTTTGTTTGAAGATATTCCCGGAGTAGGGAAAACGATGCTAGTCAAATCATTGGCAAAAGCCATCCAAAGCGACTATAAGCGTGTTCAGTTTACCCCAGATCTTTTGCCCAATGATATCTTAGGTGTATCGATCTTCAATTCAGAAAACCAGCAATTTGAATTTCGACCGGGACCTATCTTTACTTCTGTGTTATTAGCAGATGAAATCAATCGCACAACACCTCGTACACAAGCAGCATTATTGGAAGCAATGTCTGAGAATCACGTGACCATCGATAATCAAACCTACGCGCTAAGCCCTCACTTCTTTGTGTTGGCGACTCAAAACCCAATCGAATATGAAGGAACCTATCCTTTGCCGGAAGCACAACTGGATCGTTTTTTGTTTCGATTACACATTGGCTACCCTGCTTTTCAAGATGAGCTTGCTTTACTGATTGGACAACGCCAGCAATCCCTCAATCAAATTCAGACAATATTGACCTCGCAGGAAGTTACCGCATTGAAACAAATGGTCGATCAAGTTTTCGTGGACAATCAAGTTGCTCGCTATGCGCTGCAGCTGGTCCAAGCTAGCCGCAACCATAATGCCATTGATTTAGGCATCAGCCCTCGTGGCGGCATTGCCTTTTTGAAAGGGGCAAAAGCATTGGCTTTGACCGAAGGAAGAACCTATGTGACACCGCAAGACTTGCAACGAATTTTGCCAGCCGTTTTTGGTCATCGCTTATTATTAAAAGGCGGGATTACTGCCAGCCAGGAAAGTCTCTCTGAGATCATGAAGCAAATGATCCAACGCGTTCCTGTACCAGTGAGGCGCTGATGATGAGCAAACAGCGGTTATTGGGAAAATATCTGGTATTTTTTGTTACTTATTTTCTTTTACTAAGCTATTGTATCGTTTTCAATAATGAAGCAGGTTGGAGTCTCCTCTTTTTTGTTACTTTATTGGTACTAGCAGACTTGTTATTCATTCTGCCTTCCCTTAATAAAATCCAAGTGACTCTTGAAGAATCGATCCAAACACAAATAAACAAAGAAACGCCTTTGCCGCTGCAAGTTTTCAAGTATCGGCCAACGCTGTTGCCAATCCCAAAGCTGTCTTTGCTCTTTCAAAATCAGGAACAGACGCTCACTTTTTATCGGGGCGAATCCATCCGCTTAGAGGTGCTGTGGCTTCCTACCGCTCGAGGAGCATATAATGGACTGCCATTGACCCTCACAAGTCAGGAACTTTGGGGATTCTTCAGAAAAAGGCGGCAAATGAAAATCCAACAAGAAATCCTCATTTTGCCAGAATATCGACCCGAGGTCCTATCCTTGATGACACTTTTTGAAAAAAAGCCGCGAAAATATACTTACGGGGAATCAAATTTCACCATTCGAAACTACCGTAACTATCAGCAAGGGGATTCATTAAAGCATATTGACTGGAAGCTCTCCAGTAAACAGCAAGAACTGATTTATCGAGAACACGAAACGGAACAACAACAGGAGTTGACTTTGTTGTTTTGGGGTGAATCTCACCCTGCTTTTGAAGACACATTGGCGATCTTCTTTTCGCTCCAAAATCTCTTGCTTAAAAAGATGCCTTTTCAGCAACTATTGATCGGCGAGGACCTGGATTCTCCTTATCAAATCCATGCTGGAGCTTTCGCAGCGATTCAGCCATTTATCACAGTCCCAGAACCATTGCCCAAAATCTCAGGGCGTCAGGTGATTATCATCACACCGGCTGTCTCGCAATCCTTAGAAGACTATCTGGAATCCTTGACGCCAAGCAACATGCTGCAAGTTTATACGTATCATGACCTGATCCAACGACTGTCGAACAAAGAGGTGTCTGAATGAATCCTTTGATCAAAAAAGCCATAATCGGAGCTCTGACTTACATTGCGATCATTTTGACGGTGCTGCCGTTTTTAGCAGTCTACCACTTGGGGCACCAAACTACGTTGCTTCTGTACGCCTTTCTGATTTGCTTTGTGAGTATTTTAAGTCCTCGTCTTCGCTACAGTCTGCCTTTTTACATCGTAGGTTGGTTTGTCACTCTTTACCGCTTTTTTCCTTATGGTGAAGGATTTTCCTTCACTTGGTTCCAAAGATATTTTTATGATTTGCAAACAGCTCTCAGCGAGATTCTGGCTGGCAAAGTCGGTTATATCACTGAACTTGTTGCAGTGACCATTATCGTCACCGGCATTCTTCTGTTTGCTGTGTTCTCGATCTACATCCAGCATTTTTATATTGTCTACGGTGCAATGTGTCTCTATCTGCTGACTGTCGTGATTTTTAATGATTTCAATCTAACGTGGCATTTGTTGGGGGTGTGTTTTTGCGGAGTTCTTTGCAGCCTGATCAAAACCCAACAGCTGAAAACAGTACGAGAATGGTCGTTCTGGCTGGGGCTCACCCTGCTATGTTCGTTGCTGTTGGTTGGAGCAACACTGCTGCCAAGAACCGCGATTCGCGATCGCTTGGTAGCAGCTACCACTGGTATACGCACACAAGCGAATCAACGCGGCTTTTATCAGTTTATCGAAGAACATGGTGCACCTAGCGGGTCCCGTACAGGCTTTAGCGAAAATGATCGGCAATTAGGCGGTCCCTTATTAGACGATGATACCGTGTTATTTACAGCCCAACAAGATACCCGCCATTATTGGCGAGTAGAAAGCAAAGATTTTTATTCTGGCAAGGGTTGGATCAACACGATACGGGAAGAAGATCTGCGAACAGTGCCTGATTCCCTGCGGATTGCAGATGATAATTATCAACAAGATTATCTTAAAGAAGAAACAGTCCAGCTTTATTTGCAGAATCAGGGAGATTATTTGCCATTACCTTATGGAAGCAATCACCTCACTATTGAAGAAGGAGCCTCTGGTTTTATTGTGGATGATGCGGTTCAACGAGTCGATCTAATGGAGCCGCAACAACAGATTGAAGTTTCACTGGCTTGGCAGCCAGCGGACTATGCCGCTGAAACATTGCAATCCTTGCCGCTGCAACAGCCAGATACTCCTGTTGACTATACACAATTACCTGAGAACCTTCCTGCACGGATTCGGCAGCTTGCGCGCTCAATCACAGAAGATCAAAGTACCATCTTCGAACAAGTCACAGCCATTGAAAATCACTTGAAAAATTCAATTGAATTCCGTTATTCAAAAACGGATGCCGTCTATCCAGCAGAAGAACAAGACTATGTCGATCAATTTTTGTTTGAATCAAAAGTTGGCTATTGTGATAATTTCTCGACTGCGATGGTGGTATTATTACGAACGCTCGATATTCCGGCGCGCTGGGTCAAGGGTTTTTCGCCAGGAGATGCTCAAACTGAAAATGGCCTGACAACATTTACCGTGAGAAACCGCAACGCGCATTCGTGGGCGGAAGTCTATTTTGCCGGTTTTGGCTGGGTACCGTTTGAGCCGACGCCGAACTTTCAAAATCCTGATCGTCCCGAATTGCAAACAACAACTGTCTCTTCTGAAGTATTACCTGAAACGAGCAGTTCTAGTCGCGAGTCTTCTACCAGCAGCAGTAGTGAGACCAGCAGTTCCACAACAACGACGACAACTGTTGCGCCAGCAGAAGAACACCTTTTCTCACCTGAAACATGGCAATGGATCCGTTCTTTTCTGCAAGGTATCGCATGCTTGGTTTTCTTGGGATTACTGTATCTTTTGCGCCGCTACTTTTTCCGAATTCGCATCTGGTTGATTGCTCGCTTTCGTTCCGAACCATTACCAACCGCCTATCCTGTCTTGATGAAACAAGCAGCAAAAGTTCTTTTCCATGCTGATTCGGAACCTCTTAGTGAGTACGCCAGCCGATTGGAAGCTGTTTATCCTATTTTCCACGGGAGTTTTATCCAACTGACGGCAACCTATGAAGATTATCTTTACGGTGGGAAACCAATAGACGGCCAACAACAGCTGATTCTTCATGTCGCCCAGCAAATCAGTCAATTAAAGAAAATCAATCAAGTCCATTAAATGAAAGCAAGAAAAAGAACCGAAGACGCAGTGCTGCATGCTGCGCCTTCGGTTCTTATTTTGTTCATCTGATTAGCGAAAACACTCCCGCAAGTATCATGAGTTCGTGTTGTTCCCTCGAGATTGTACCGCTAAAATAATCAGTTTTGTGATTTCCATCATCAAGACAGCACCAGCTGCCATAGCTATGCTTAACCCAACATGGTTCATTGTAAAGGTTTCTGGAATCGCAAAGACTTCCCGAATTCCAGGTAGCAATGTCACACTATAAAGCAGACCACAAACCACGATCGCCAGCCAAACCATTTTATTCGCAAACAATCCAGCTTGCCAAGCAGTCTCTGTATTGGAACGAGCAGGCAATGTTTGTAATGTACGGCTCCAGATCAAAGTTGAGAATGCCATTGCAACACCTAACTCCGGCGATTGATTCATCCCGATCCATTGCGCTATAATCACCACTGCCGCAATCAAGATCCCACGATAAGTAACTGAGATCAGCGTTTTACCAGAAAAGATGCCAGCATCAGGATTTCTAGGTTCTCTTTGCATGATAGTTGGTTCCGCTTTTTCCATCCCTAAAGCGATAGCAGGAAGCGAATCATTCACTAAGTTGATAAACAGCAATTGCAAGGCTGTAAATGGATTGTCCCAGCCCATTACTAAAGCAAACACAATGGCGATAATCGCGCCGAGGTTACCAGCAAAAAGATAAGAAATCGCCTTTTTGATATTATCAAACACATTGCGGCCAACTTCTACCGCTCGAATAATTGAAGCAAAGTTGTCATCTGTCAAGACCATTGCTGCTGCATCTTTTGCAACGTCCGTTCCTGTCCCCATCGCAATCCCGATATCCGCTTGCTTCAATGCTGGTGCATCATTTACGCCATCACCGGTCATAGCAGAGATTTTCCCTTTACCTTGCCATGCTCGCACAATGCGGATTTTATTCTCAGGAGAGACGCGGGCGTAGACAGTGATTTTCTCCAATTGATTCGTCAGTTCTTCTTCCGACAGTGCATCAAGCTCTGTACCAGTCAATGCTAAGTCACCTTCTTGCGCAATCCCGATCTCCTGAGCAATGGCCACAGCCGTCGTTTTGTGGTCACCAGTGATCATCACTGTTTTGATGCCAGCCGATTTCGCGTCTGCCACGGCTTGCTTGACTTCCTTCCGAGGGGGATCAATCATCGCCATCAAACCAACAAAGATCAACTCTTCTTCGAGACCTAAATGCAGTTCTTCGTCTTCAGACACTGTCAGCGGACGATAAGCAAAAGCCAAAACCCGCAGCGCTCGTTTAGAGAATTCTTCATTTTGATGCTGCAACTGATGTTTGATTTCCTCAGTCAGTGGAACGATTTCGTCATTGATAAGAACCTTTGTACTTCTTCCGATCACAATATCCGGTCCCCCTTTTGTCAAAAGGAGTTGTTCCGAATCAATGGTATGCAATGTGGACATCAATTTCCGATCGGAATCAAAAGGCAATTCTTGTAATCGCGGGTATTGTTGACGAATCTCACGATACGGTTGATTCAATTTTTCTGTATAATCAAGAAAGGCAATCTCTGTGGGATCTCCTAGTTTAGCTCCTTCGGGACTGATTGCCGCATCATTTGCAAGCACACTGATCTCGATCAAGCGACGTTCAGGCACTGTCCATTCAGCAGGATTCTCAGAAAATTCACCCGTCTGTCCATTTGGCAAATAAAAATCAACGACCGTCATTTTATTTTGGGTCAATGTTCCTGTTTTATCTGTACAAACGATACTAGTAGAACCTAGTGTTTCAACTGCCGGCAACTTACGAATGATCGCATGTTGACGAGCCATTTGTTTGGTACCGATCGATAAAACAATCGTAACGATCGATTGGAGTGCTTCAGGAATAGCAGCCACCGCAACAGCGACTGCAAACATAAAAGCGTTGACTAGATCGGCGGTCATATCGCCAGACCCATCACCTAAAAATAGCCGAGCAACTTGGACACCTAAAATAATCAAGGAAAGAACGAGGATCGCCAAGCTCAATTTTTTGCTGAAGCGATCCAGCCCGCGTTGTAATGGCGTCTTGTGTTCCACTGTGTTTTCTAATAAACCAGCGACTTGCCCGATTTCTGTCACATTTCCTGTGGCAGTCACAATGAAACGTCCACGGCCGTAAGTCACGATCGTTCCACTAAAGACCATGTTATCGCGGTCTCCAATAGGCGCTGTGCGGTCAATAACCCCAAGTTCTTTTTCAGCAGGTGTCGATTCACCGGTCAGCATTCCTTCATCGACTTTCAATGCCCCTTCTTCAATCAGACGGCCATCAGCAGGTACATAGTCCCCTGCTTCTAGAATAACGATATCACCCACTACCAATTCTTTTGCCGGTACCGTTTGTTCCTTTCCATCTCGGATGACATTTGCATTGGGTGCCGAGAGGCTTTTCAATGCATCTAACGATCCTTCTGCTTTTTTCGTTTGGATGACACTAACAACCGAATTCAGTAGCAAAACAGCAAAAATGACAATCGATTCAACATGGGCGCCCATGATCATCTGAACGATAGCCACGATCAGCAAAACGATCACCATCGCATCTTTGAAGGTTTCTAAAAAGAGTATCAAACTTGATTTTTTGGGAGCTTCTTTCAGCTGATTCAAGCCATTTTCTAAGCGCTTTGCCGCTTCTTGCTGGGACAATCCAGATGGACTGCTGTTTACCTCGTTCATAACCTCTGTGATTTCTTTTTGATACATTTCTTTTGCCAATGATTTCTCTCCTTCATAGTTGCTATCCCTTGCATGAGTCCTTTTTTAGAAAAAAAGAGACCTAAGACAAGTGGATGCTTGTCTTAGGTCTCACCATTTCATATAATACCAGAAAACTGTCGCCAGTTTACTTACTGTTGATATTATCGCAGCCGAAGCCACTGGTTACTCCCCTAAGGGTTTATCAGAATGTAGAATCATCATAACGAAATTTTTTGAAGATAGCAACCTTTATGCACAAATTTGTCTTTTCTCAGATATATTTTTTTGAAAAAAGCTTCTTTTTTCTGTTACACTAATCTACAGCGTAACAAGCGTGACAGAGGAGGAACAATAATGGAAACCATTGATTTTTTTACAAGTCACACATCGGTTAGAGACTTCCAAAAAAAGTCTTTATCAGCAGAAATGAAGCAACAACTTGTCAAAGTAGCACAAAGCGGTTCAAGTTCAAATTTCGTTCAAGCCTATTCAATCATCGAGATCAAAGATCCTAAAAGATTAGCAGAAATCGAGAAAATCGCCGGTGCTCCCCACTATATCACACAGACGGGTGTCTTTTATCTGTTCGTAGCAGATTTATATAAACACCATCAATTGTTGCAACAAGCAAATTTGCCTAGTGATGGGTTGTCGAATATGGAAGCCCTTCTAGTTGCTGTGGTAGATACCACGATTGCTGCTCAAAATATGGCAGCCTTTGCAGAAACCCAAGGTCTGGGAATCTGTTACATTGGCGGAATCCGGAATGACTTGTTCCGTATCACTGAACTCACGGAGCTGCCCCCGTATACACTGCCATTGTTTGGGTTGACTATCGGTTATCCCGCAACGAAAAATGAGCCGAAAGTTCGCTTACCGCAATCCGCTGTGTTAAGTGTCGACCACTATCAGCCCCTGACCGAAGACCTCGTTGCTCGCTACAATGAAACTACCGCGGACTACTATGCCCATCGGAGAAGCAATCAACAAAAAACGGATTGGCAAACCAAAATGACTGGCTTTTTCCAAGAACCTCGCCGTCCGGACGTAGAAAAATTTTTGAAAAGGCAAGGCTTTTTGACACAGTAAGTACGAAAACAAGCAGCTGCTCCTTGTTACCGGTCGCTAGACTGTCTCCATCAAAAAAACACCTCATGAAGAAGTTCTTCATGAGGTGTTTCGAGTTGTTTTATTTTGCCAAACGGTAGATAGCAAAACTATATAAACGTTAATAAATCAACGATTAAACCCAAAAATATTATTTTATCACACCAAAATCACACTAAATTTCCTGGACAAAATGCTTTTCATTTTTATGGATTGAAACAAACTATTTTTACCTTTACATCAATTGTGAATATTTAATAAAATAAAAGAAAAAATGAATTGAGGGATAAAAGTGAAAAAAATTAGTCGCTGGATTATTACTTTCAGTTTTATTTCTGAGCGCTTGTACTAACTCCGACTCAGCAGAAGAATCTAGAAATTACAGTGAGACAAATTCAATAGTGAAAAAAACTGACAATGAGGAACGATCCGAGGCTTCAATAATTGCAGAGAATGTTCTGAAAAAACACTATAAGATAGATAATTTGGAAGTTAATTTTATTAATGATACATTTAAAGTGTACCGTATGCCGTATGATAAAAACTCCGATACTGGTAAAGAGTACAAAAATGTTTATAGTGCAATCGGTAATTTTACTTATCAAGACAAAATTTATGATTTTGATATGCTCTATTCACTCACAGACAAAGATAGTTATGAAGTTTTGTATTTCTATCCCCTTTAGATGATTCTAAAAATACTATTAATAGACCACTAGAAAGTGATAAATAAAAACTCTTACTCTAACTGAGCAAGAGTTTTTATGTACCTTGTAGGACTCGAACCTACGACATTTTATTTCTAACCAATTTCTCTAATTAACTGAAGAAGACTTCCCTGTTCTATGGTCTAATGGAAAAACAAAACTTTTTGTTACAAGATTTTTAAATCTCAGGACAAATGTTGTTGACATAGTAAAAAACCACCCTTCCGGGTGGCCCATAGAGGTCGGCGTACTTAGATTACGCTTAATTACTATAATCGATTCCTCTCATGTACTCAGTATAGTTATTACTATCTGTAACTTAATATTAAACTACGTAACGTTCAAAAGCAAGTATTTTTTATTTTATGTTTAAAATCTAAGGTAGTCTTAAACATACATGATTGGGTATTGCTCGCATCTCGGGATTATTCACAATAAAAGAGGTCCATAATCTATTTGCCAAAATATCACTTGCTTGTACTAAATAGTTTGATTTTGAATCACAATATCTTACATGGATTTCAACTTTACCAAAAAATAGAGGTTCATAAAAAGTTCCGTAATTATAATTTATTATCCCATTTTTAAGCTCTTCATATACAGAATCTCTGAAATTATAATAACCATTAGTTGCGGTTGCTTGCTCGTCTACACAAATATTTATTAAGATATCTTCATTTGGATCAAGTAACCCTTTTGCAATAAAATCATTCAACCTAGCTTTTATTAACCTTTTTAAAACATAATCTTTATACCTATGGATCGAATTCTTCTCGTTCAAAATATTCTCATGAACTCTTTTAATATCAACAGTTAGACCCATACTATGCTCATTTTTCAATACACGATACAAATCGTACTTATACTTAGGCTCTAAAAAACAAGCTTTTAGCTCTCCTTCTATACTCACTTGTGCTCTGATTCGTTTTAAAGTCGAACAGTACAATCTTCTAGCTGATTCTTTACTTTCATTACCAATAAAAGCAAGACCCGCATAAACAAAATGACGACTATTGGCGTTTTTGTGTAAAACACCGGAGTCATCAAAAAACATATATACTTTTTGCATATGTATACTCCGTTCAGATTTATACCTAAATTTTACTATGTAATCATTAGAAAAACAATTAGATGTTGTATTTTAAATTTTATATAGCACATTTTCTTTAACACTAAGGTTACAGCCCGCTGTAGCGGTCTTTTTGTTTACAAAAAAAACAACCACTCCCGGGTAGGAGTGGCACAATTAGATAAAAAAGTTTTTTTATATGGTAAATTAATTATATGAGCGATCTAAAAATTTATTCAAACCTTTTGCTCAAAAATAACCCACCCTCAAGGAGAGTAGGCCTGAAAAAAGATATAAAATGAAATAGCCCCGGTTAAGGCTATGATTTCATTCTACAAGAACATAGTTTTTATTTCAACAAAAAATCCACCCTAGCTATAATAGAGTGGATCTCGAAAGAGTAAACGAAAAAAACACTTGGGTATGAATCTAGATTACATCTTTTATTAATTAAACTCAACCAATTTATGACGGTTTTCTAATCAATAATATCTATTACATTGAAATAATGCTAAAATAAAAAAATCGAAGAGTACTAGGCACACTTCCCCAAATATTACCGCCTAATACTCCTCGTAGAGTATTGCACGCACCTACTAATCTATAGGATAAACGTAATTACTACAAGTAAAGTAACTTTTGAATACAATAAAAAAAGCTTCCCGACTCATAATTTGAGTAAGGAAGCTTTTTTGCGTTCTCTTTCTGCTCGTATTGACTTTGTATTATACTATGTACCTTGTAGGACTCGAACCTACGACCGGACAGTTATGAGCCATCTGCTCTGATCAACTGAGCTAAAGGTACGAAACAACCCACTCAGAAGAGTGGGCTTCCCTGAAAGGAGATTAATGAAAAAATCTCAGCTGAGTATATTTTAAAACGTGAAATTATATTTTTCAATATCAGTTTTTTTAAAATATACGTTTTTTTATAGCTTTTAAAGAAACAATAATACCCACTCGTAGAGTGGGTAAACAGAGAGTTAATCAGAAAGGACTGGTACATAAATTTTAACTCGCACGTTTTATTCTTTCAATACATATTCGTATTAAAAATAACATGTTTTTTATTACATGTATTGTTCTACGTGTTCAATCTCTTTTTGGAGTTCTTTCTCATCATACTTTTCATATTTACCTGCTTCGTGCGCAATCTTTTTGATCTCATGCATTGCTTTTTTCTCTACAATCCATTTCTTCATACTATGTTTCTTCGCATCATCATTTAGAGAATCTAGTTCCTCTAAATCGCGGTCTAACTTGTTCAATACTTCTCCAATTTTGACCAATGCTTTTGCTTCTTTTTCTTCATAGTTTGACATAATTGACACACTCCTTAAGTATTTGGTAACTATAGTGTACTCCCGATGCTTTTTATTTGCAAATGAAATACTAGCACTTGTGAGGGTTTTCTTATGATGATTTTTACTGTATTTATGTCATGTTAGATAAATAAAAATGCCCACTCAGAAGTAGGATGGGGTGGAATTATTTTCTAGAAAGATTTACAAATATATTTTTTTGTATAACTTGCGTATTTTAATTTACTATTAGTCATATGATATATATAATAAAGGTGTGGAACACTTGTGAAACAAAGGAGGAATTGAAATGTCAAAAGTTATGGATGTTGCAAGCTTTCTTTTGCTGTCTTACAAACAAATTTACGGACATGACTTTGGCGATAGTGAATTAAAATTACAAAAATTAATGTATCTCGTTCAAAGACAACATTTAGCACTACAAAACGAGCCCCTTTTTGAAGAAAGTTTTAAAGGATGGATTTTAGGTCCTGTGCTTCCGGAGTTACGAAAATGTTTTCAACATAATACCATTCCAAATGAAATTCAGGGCGAATTGACAGTTGAGGAAAAATTCATTATCGAAAGTGTAATCTACGAATTCGGCAATATGACTGCTCGATCATTGGTAGATTTAACGCATGAGGAAACCTCTTGGAAAAATTCGAGGCAAGGTCTAGACGAAAATGAAAATGGCAATGTTGATATATCTATTGATGATATAAAGTTTGATGCAGCTAACATTAGAGTATACGATTATAACTATGATATGTATTTAGATGAATTTGATGAAATTCCTCACGAAAGGATTTTAACATAGGTGCGACGTCACGAAATTCCAGTAGGGACTATTTGTGCAAGCATGTTAAATATAGGCAATAAAAGTTGTATTAGACCTATTTTAGTTATAGGGAAAGAAGATATAGATGGTAAATGTGACTATACTTGTTTACCTATTTCAAGAGTAACTTGTTCAAATCGAATCAATCCAAATTACGATGTCGAAATAACTACTCATAACCATCCTAGACTAAACATGCAATATCCTAAACAATACATCAGAACTCACAAAGTGATGACATTGAATAGTTCAACTATGTACTGTAGTGCACCAGTTCATTTAGATTTAGAATATCCAGATACCTATAATCGTGTAATTGATTGCTATTTAACTTTTATCAATACTCTATTTTAAAATTATGTACAAGCCCGCCGAAGCGGGCTATTTGTTTATAAAAAATACCCACTCCAAAGAGTGGGCCTCCTTGAAAGGAGATTAATGAAAAAATTGTTTATTGGGTAATTAGATTTTAAAATACAAAATGAATTTTTTCAATATCGATCTTATCAAAAATCAGCGTTTTCAGTAAAATCAACAAGTAGTCTTTAGGCGATGAAAAATTATTGATTATTTTTTTTACCGATGATATTCTTAATACAATAGAAAGGGGAGAAATAATATGGCCAATACATCTATCAAATGTACAGAAATGGTTTTTACTGACTCTAAAAGCTATAACCGATTTATGGATAGTATTTTTGGCAAAGATAAACAATTTACAAATGAAAATGCAAAAAAAACAGCAAAAAGAGTGAATGCTATTAAAACACTCAATATCGATGGAAAATCTTACAAAATCTAAGAGGTTACTAAAATCATATGTTTATTGATAATGAAGTACAAATTAAGAAGCTTTCAAACATTGATGACGAAGAAAAAGCCTTAGTACAGGCTTTTTCTTGTGGAAAACCTCATATTGATGATTACTTGAAAAATGATGCTCTAGAAGATTTACTATTTGGCATTACAAAAACTTTTCTATTTTTTATGGAAATTAAAGGTAACAAACAATTAGTGGGGTATTTCACCTTAACAACTGATAGAGTTCTGGTTACTAATAAGTCAAACATACATAAAAATTTAAAAAAATGGGATAATCCTGTAAAACGACAGTCTATACCAGGAATTCAAATTCATCATTTTGCTGTAAAAAAAGAATTGCAAAAACAGAATTATGGTATCAATTTAATGTTTTATATTTTTTCGTTTATAAAATATACAATTTTGCCTCATGTTGGCTCATGCTTAATCACAGTTCAAAGTGAAAAAGATGTCCAGAATTTCTATAAAAAAATAGGATTTGAAAAAACTGGTGAAACTAGAGATTGTAACATTAGTATGGCCTACACAACTAATCAGCTTTTTATCGAAGATTAAAAGATATTCCCTTGAATATCTTTTTTTATTATGTACAAGCCCGCCGAAGCGGGCTATTTGTTTATAAAAAATACCCACTCTTCGGAGTGGGCGATTTTGAAAGAAGAATAAATGAACACTTTTTAGATACTCATATTTTAAAACACAAAATAAGTTTTTTCAATAGAAACTGGAATCGTTTTCTATAATTTTTTAATTTTTATTGAAAGGGAATTCATAGAATCAGCTATTAGGTGTATAATAAAAAATATTTTAAATCAATAAAAAGCTAAAGGTGGAATAGTATGTTAGAGTTAACAAAGTCAGAATATCAAATTTTAACTTATTTATTCAAGTTTGATCAGGCATTAACTAAGACAGAATTAGTAGAAAGAGTACCTGATTTAAACAGCAATACTACTGCTCTTGCGCTTGCCGGCTTATTAAAAAAAGGCTATTTAGAAGTAAATAAAGTAAAATACTCTCGCACTGTTTTAGCTAGAGCTTATGTACCTAGTTTTTCTATTGTTGAGTTTTTAAAAGAGCATTATGGAGAAAAAGCGATACAAAAATTGATCGCTTATACGATAAACTCGATAGAAGACAATGCGCGTTTAGATCAATTTCTACAGCTTATAAAAGAAAGAAAAAGGATTGTTAAAACCTATTAATTCTAACACAAATAAACTGTCTGAGTCATTTTAGAAAAAGTTATAAGTAAAAAGAACCACACCCTTTAAAAGAGTGTGGTTCTTTCATGTGGAAAAGTAAAAAAAAATTTTAGTAAAATCTTCCCCAACAGTCAATACGTCTTCCGTTTTTACTTCTTCCAGTCGCCATATAGCCATAACCATTTCCACGTTTTTGACGAATCCACACGTAACCATTCGGATCGATTTTATACGCATCGTAAATGATCACAGAACCAGCGCCTATTATCGCAATTTCTCGATCACTCGTTGATGGACCTTTTCGAAGTTTGATTGCTGCATTCAATTTAAAATGCCCCTTTTCCGTAATCCATCCTCCTGTGGCTTGCTTAGAGCTGGTTGTTGCGGCAACGTAACGCAAATAACAATTCCACGGATAGTTGTAATAGGAGCGGACATTGGTTTCCCATCCTGTCTGATCCCCACCGCGACCACCTGTGATTCGACCTCTCTCATCAATCGATGCTTGTGCCAATTTCCCACCGCCAATATACACTGCCACATGGTTTACATCGTTTAACAAGATATCTCCTGCTTGAGGTCGACCATTGTTTGCTATAACTTTCCAGCCACGTTTTGTCAGATTAGAGCGCATATTGCCGGTATATGTAGCTGATCCAGTGTCAAAGCCTGCTTCTTTCAATGCATGAATCACTAATGCAGAACAATCCGTTTCTCCACCATCTCGGAAATCTTGCCGATTGCTTTGGTCGTAGCCAAGGCTAACTGTTTGGCACCAATAGTTCATGCGTTCAATAAATTTTTTTATGCTTCCTCTCATTTTTATCTCTCCGTTCTGTAAACTCCTGTCCATCTCCAGAATCAATGATGTCTTTTTTGGGTTTATCATAGGTCATTGCCTGATCACTATCTGACAAGCCTTCTGTAGTAGGATCTTTAACAACACCAATCAATGCCAATAACAAAAAGATAGTATTAATAATTTGAGTTAATTGCTCATTTAAAACAGTGTAGTCCCACTGAATACCGAAAATGGACAAGATTTGTTGTAGTAATAAAAAAATCAGTCCTAAAAGACTGATCACAAATACTTTACTCTGAATTCTTACCTTCCAATTAATCTTATTCATGTTTTCTTCCTCCAATACTTTTAAAAATCGTTTTATTTTGTTCTTCTAATCGCGTAATTCGAATCTCATGATTATTCAATCGATTTACCGCATCTTTCAATTCCTGTAGGCTTTCCTCTAATTTTGAAAACACATGATGAAACTTCATCAAAGCAAAGAGAATACTTCCGATTAATCCTACTATGGCAATAAACTCGGTAATCGACAAACCAAATAAACGCATAGAATTCACCTCTTCTATAAAAAAGAACTCAGTCTATTGACTAAGTTCATCTGATTCTTCCAATTTTTCTTTTGTTAATTCTGTAGCTAATTGATCTTCTACTTCGTATACTTTATCTTGGAAAGCTTGAATATCTTTTCGACACTGTGTACGATTTTCACGATACTTTTTAGCATCTTGGATAGTTTGCGAAATATTCGTATTCCCCATACTTTCTGTAGAAACACTTGCAGAAAGATATACCACTGTTTTTTCATCAATGATTGATTGTCCAGATAAATTGACTGATTTTGTCACTTCTAATGCCATCTTTATTTCTCTCCTTCTTCTAATATAGGGTCAATTTTTCGTATTAGCTTTGCACTTACTTTTATATCAGTTAGTTCTTCAATTTTGATCATTGGAAATTCTACATCCATTTCTTGCCTATAAAGCTCTTGTAATTCCTTTTCTCGCACGCACTCTTCTTTTTGTAAAATAGGTTGTGCTGTTTCTCGAACAGAATGCGTAACAGTTCCGATCTCAGTGAGTGCACGATTTATTGTTAAACTCGTAGAAACATGCATCTCTTTCTCTGCTAATTCAACTAATCCTTCTTCTAAATTTAAAAGTTGTAGTACTGTTAATTTCATTTATCTATCTCCTTCTATAATCTTACTGTTTTATAAGAAGCCACCGTTCCACTACCTTGACCAGAAGTACGAATAGAAGTTGGCAGTTGTAATGTGCCTAATCCTTTTAATGCACGAACGATGTTTCTTATATCTTCCACAGGTAATACAACATTGTTATGCAAAAGATACAAATAACCGCTACCAAACATTACACCGCTTTTTCCGCTATCGTTTAATAGAGCAGAATAAAAGGTATTATTATAATTCACTACACCAAATCGTAAAAACTCTCTTGCACTAGGAATTCCTGGCTTAACTTTGATCATATGAACATCTGCATCCATATGAATTCCTGCTTTTCCTGAAAATTTCCCACGAGGATCAAGCATTAACATAGAAGTAAATGCACTATCATTTTGAGCTTTTCGATAAGACCAGGAGATATAATCCCCCTCATGCTCTAAGTTCATTGCAATCCCACGGATAGTTTCATTTCCTATTTTTGAATTTTCACCTATTCTTCCTATTTTTCTTGTTCCATGCCAAAATTCCATTCCTTCACTGGTTAACTTTCCACTTAATTGATTTTTATTGAAGAAACTTAGGTTGTAAGGATCTATCTTTAAATTTTGGCTATAATTATTAAAACCAACTTGAATTGCATTGACTGCTAACTTATCTGCAGTAATTGAGTTAGAACGAATTCGTTGATTATCCAAGAAACCACTGCTAATATTCGCCGCATCTATATTCGTAATTCGTGCTTTTGCTCCATTTAATTCTCCAAATGTAATTTTATCAGCAGATATATTCCCCAGCTTTGCATTTGTCACAGCTAAATCTTTAATTTTAGCTGTATCAATCGAAGCATTTGCTATTTTTCCTGTTGTAATTGCCAAATCTCTAATTTCAGCACTTCCGACAAGTAAATCTTTAATTTTAGCCATCGGAATAAATGCTTTTCCACTGAAATAAACCGTATCCGCATCTAAAAATATTTTATTATTTTGAATCAATGTTTTTCCAGCTTCTATATTTAGTCTAGCAATCACATCTCCTTTTTCTACCATTAGAGCAATGCGATCTGCTAGTTGTTGTTGCTCAGAGTGGTAGCCAGTGATCTGATCTAGAATTGTTTGTTTAACTTGGTTTTGTGTTTGTTCTAACTGACTGATCTGTGCTTTTGTACCGGACGAGTCTATCTTTAATTGACTGATAGATTGTTTGATAGTAGAAGCGTCTTGCTGCAATACACTAATCGTTTCTAATTGACCAGCTACTGTTTGCTTATATGTCCCAAATTGTGCAATCATTTCATCTGAAGAATATTTCACTAAGGAAATCTGTTCTTCCAAACCCATTTTAGACTTCATCAAAGAAGTATATTTTTGGTCTAATTGACCAGTTGTTGTCTTTAAAGCTTCAATATTTAGTTGTGCTTGATCGACTAATTGCTGCGCTTTAGTATTTCTTAAGTCTAAATCCTGAAATGCTAGATTGAAAGACTCTGCAAAACTATTCAGTGAGCTTTGTACTTCCTGACTAATTCTTTGATTCTCTATTCGATTACTTTCTATTTCTTGTTCACGCAGAATATTTTCTTTCTTCAGTTCAATTAAATCTGTTTCATACCGCTGAAAATCTTGACCCATCTCTAAAGACTTTCTTCGAATCTCTTCTCCTGTTCGTTTGGCATCTTCTCCAGCTAGTTTTGCTTGTTCAGCTAATCGTTTTGTTTCTTCTAACACGTCCTTATCTACCAAAGGCCACCATTCAGTGCCATTCCAAATATAGAGAACTTTTTCTTCCCCAATTTCTTTATACCAAATATCTCCTTTATGAAACTTATTTCCTGTAGGAATATTCGGACCATAATAAGTCATTGCTTTTCCATCTGCGGAAATCAAAGCAAAATTAGCTGCCCTAGTTGCCTGTTCAATGGAGTTTTCAATTTGACTCTTCCAAGAAGCATCTGAGATACGTGTCTGATCAATTAGATTTAAACGACCACATGAAATATCATGATCAATAATCCGTCCTTCTGTATCATAAGAAGTGGTATATGATAAAATCCTGACTTTTTCCTCAAAGCCAAGGTCCTGGTTAATCGCCATAATATAATCGCCTTCGTGCGGTTGATCATAGTCATAACCAGCTTTAGTTAAATCTTCCATATCAATATCTACTGAGATACCATAAGAAGATTCCACTTCCTTTTTTATTCGATCTAGTAAACTTACTGACTGCGTATATCGTTCGTCAATAATTGGATCTCCTTCAAGTTTTCCGTATATTTTAGAAAGAGGACTTAGATACTCTACTTCCAATCGTCCTCGTGAGGGAGTTTCTGGATCTTTAAAAGCACCGTAGCCTTTCATATAAGTAATAAAAGAACCGATATCTTTTTCTATATGAAGTTCATTGAGATTAAATCCTTTCTTAACAATGGTTGATAAATTTGTTCCTACTTTATCTAAAATTCGGACTACTCGCCCATTTACAGAAAATTCAACCCCAGTTGAAGAAACAAAATCTTTAAATAGAGCTAGACGGTTTTTTAAACCAAAATTTTCTTTTTCAAAAGCAGGAATATTTACTTCCAATCGATATTCATATCCACTATCTTTAAAAATATGTTGTAAATATCTTTCAGCTGTATTTGATCCATTCAACAATCGATGGACAACAGATTTCTGCATATCAAAAAAGAACTCGTGTACAGCATCAAATTCGACAACTATACGAGTTCCTTCATCTATTGGATTTAAATAAGTTAAACAATAGGTCTCATCTTCAAAGACTATACGCCAACCTCGACTGATACCATGTAATAAATGATCATTTGTATAAATTGTTCCGCTTAATGATTTCTCACCATTTACTCCTTTTGTTTTTTTACATTCAACAATAGCGGAGTATTGGTTCCCTTTTTCGTCAATAAAATGAATCACGCTATCATCTCCAATCTGTTACTTATACAACTCTACATAATTAAGTAATAGAATATTTCCTTGAATATTCGTCAATATTCTATTTTTCCCAGGAGATAAAACAAAATGCACATAATTTGTTTTATCATTTACATTTACATCATTTAGAGTAGTTTCTACTCCTTTTAATAATAAAATATCTCCTTCTTTTAATGGCGTAGATGACCGATAAGTATATTGATTAGAACCTATATAAAAATAAAAAATATTAGAACTTCCTGTTTGAACAGCAGATGAGGTTATTTGTATTGCCCATGGCCATTCTAATTGACTACACTTAGCTGTCCCTTGATAGTCTATCTGTTTTGTTTTTGTAATATCTAAAGTCTTTGGAATTGTCTCTCCAAATGGGAGTTCCGCCGTTCTTCCTTCAAAGGAAAATTTCATTCTTAAACCTGCAGTCGATAATCCAACAAAGGTATATGAAATTTCATTTTCTACAATTATTTTATAACGATACTTATAAGGCTGATGAGGAAGGGTAAGCAAATTTAAATCGCTTGTTTTCTGACCAGGTAATTCAAAATCATACATTCCAGCAGTGGGCAATAACTTGGTAATATAAAAAGGCTCATCATTGCTGATAAGCCCATTGATTTCGTCCTTCTTTTCTTCTAATGCATACGCATTTGGAACAACGAAAGTTCCTGAAACAACGATTCGTTTTTCTTTGTGTACTGCTCCGGAGAATATATAGCCACTTCGATTTGTTACTTCTCTTTTATTCGCAGTCACAGAAGGTGAACTGTCTTGAAAGTCAGTGACAAGTAGCCCGATAGAGGAAAGTCTCGTTTCAACTCCATCTTTTGTGATCAAAGCATCCATGATCTTCCCCCCTTAGTTAAAATAGTCGTTTTTATTTTTCTCACGTGCTTCTTTACGTTTCACTGTTGTATAAATCTTATCCCCAATAACCTCATTGTAGATATGAATTTCTTCTTGTCTAAGCTCTGATTCTGTAACATCACGATCCATTTCATCTGTAAATGCATGAAATTTTTTATTAGTAAACGTTGTATCTCCTACCATCACGGCTTCTGCTTGATAACGCTGTGCTTGAATAATGGAACCAAATTCATTCGCTTGTTTTTCAACAAAAGAGAACATGGACTGCATACCTAAACCAAGCCCTTTTCCTAACATTTCCCCCATCCATGTAGTGATTTTTGATGGTGAATGGATATCCAGAGCACTCTGTATGGTTCGAGCCACGTTATTCGCAATTGTATTAGCGGTTGAATAAATGGCCCCAGCAGAACTAGATAATCCATTAGCCAAACCTATACCAGCGTTATAGCCTACAATGTGTAATTGAGAAGATAAAACCGAAAATACTGACACGATTTGATAAGAGGCTTGAGTACTCACTTGGATCGATTGTGTCATACCAGATTGAAAAGAATTTCTAATCGTATTCATTCCATTCACAATGGTTTGTTGCAATTGATTCATTGTAGATTGAACCAATGACTTAAGCTGATTCATGTTATTTTGTGTAATAGTTGTCATCGATCGGAAAGAAGCAGAAACCTGTTTCTCCATCTGATTCGTTTCATTTGTGACATTTGAACTAGCACCACTCATCGAACCTGAGACCGTTTTTTCTAATCCCTGAATACTTGACGTACCGCTTGATAGCAGACTAGAAAAATCGGCACTTCCAGAAGTGCTTAATTGTCGAATATCTGAGGAACCTGCTTGTTGTAATGCTTGTGTTGCATTCGTCACATTGGCATTTAACGCCTGGGCATCCGAACTTCCTTGGCTAAGAATCGAACTAAAGTCTCCCAATGCTGAAGAACTAATATTCGAAGTAGCATTGGAGATATTTAATCCCATTTGATCAAAGCTTTCAGAAACACTGGAACTAAGTTCTCCTGTTTTGCTCTTCATTGATTCTGCAGTTTGAGAATACGTAGAAGTAACTTCTGCGGACTTTTCCTTCGATTTCCCAGTAATCGTATCCCATAAATTGCTGAAGCCGTTTTTGATGCCATCCCAAGCACCTTTCAGTACGTTTGGTATTGCTTCAATCACACCACTCGCTAACGATTTAACAATATCCCAACCTGCAGCTAAGATACTTGGTAGCATTTGTATAATCGTAGTTACCAATGATAGAACGATTTGAATACCAGTTGAAATGATATTCGGTAAATTTTGTACCAATCCAGAAACCAAAGCCTGTATAATTTGAACAGCAGCTTGCAAAATCATTGGAAGGTTTTGAACGATAAAGTTACACAAAGCTTGAACAATTTGAACTGCTCCGCTTAACAATTGGGGAATGCTATTCATAATCCCTTGTATCAAGGTCAAAATGGTACTCAAAGCAACTGGTAATAGTTGCGGCAATAATTGTGTTAAGCCATTAATCAAACTCAGTAGAATTTGAATTCCTGTTTGAATAATCTGTGGTAGGTTCGCAGTAATATTTCCCACAAATACCTGTAAAATCTGTTGCACTGAACTTACAATCTGTGGAATATTCGTGACAAGCCCATTGACTAGGTTTAATAGTAAATTCATCCCCATCACTATCAATTGTGGCAATGCGCTTGCTAATGATGTCAGTATAGTTGTAATAATTGTCAAAGCTGAACTAATTAAAGAAGGTAGATTTTGTGCTACGCCACCGACTAATGATCCAACAATATCGACACCAGCCTGAACAATGACTGGCAACATGGTTGCGATCGTATTGGCTAATTTACTGATCAGCTGTGTACCTCTAGTGAATAATTGTGGAATTTGTGACGTAATACCTTGAACAAATTTAGAAATTACTTCTGGACCTTTTGTGGTGACCATTTTTAACAAATCATCAATCTGTGTACCAAATTGTTTGTTTACTAAACCAAGCCCTGCAACAACTAACCCTAATATTGCGGCTGGTCCTACTGCAGCTAAAGCGACTTGCATAATCGTAGCCATTGCAGAGGTCATTCCACCTAATGCACCCATCCCTACACTTGCAGCAGAAGAAAGCCCACCACCAATCTTAGGGAATAGCCCAATTAAGCCAATAATATTTCTAGAAACTAAACCAAACGCTGACTTTAAAGGTCCGGATAAAACACCAGAAAAACCAATAAAACCAGCTGTTAATGACGCTAATACCGGTAAAGCACCACTTAGCGTTAACGCACCACCTAATAAACCGAGCACTGGCAAAATTCCAGATATCACACTTTGCATGTTCTTAAGTGCATCACCTGATAATTTCGTTCCATTGACAAAATGATCCAAAACAGCGACAACACTATCCATCGCTTTTTCTATTGGTGCCATATTAAAGCTATCAATTTTGTCGGTAATTTTACTAATAGCATTAATTCCTACTTGAGAAAGCTTGTCAAAAGAAGGCTGTAACTTATTGGTTAACGTTTCTTTTAACCCGTCCATCGCTTGGCCAACTGTTTTATACTCAGTCGCCATTTTACTAAACGTGTCGTTGGTTCCGACTTTTGTGATTGCATCAAAAAAGTCCTCTGTTTTGATTTTCCCGTCTTGTACAGCCGTAACCATTTCAGACGTTGATATTCCCATTTGTTTAGAAACAGCCGCAATCCCGGCAGGTGTTTGTTCTAACATCAGTTTAAAGTCTTGCCATTGAACGGTTGGTTTTGCGGCCATTTGTGTTGCTTGTTGACTCAATGTTTTCATTGCCTGAGTTGGATTTTCAGCCGCCGCGGCTAATCCACCAAATCCTTTAACCAACTGATCAGCACTCTTGATACCTACTGCCGCCAACTGACTATAGGTAGTTGCCATTTCGGAAGATGAATAAATCGTTTTAGTCGCAAAATCTTGCAACTCTTTTTTCACACCCGCAATTTCTTTTTTGCCCATACCAATATTTTCCATATTAGCGTTAAAGGTTTTCCAAGTCGCTGAACCCTGATTGAGATCACTTACTAGTCCAGTTATAGCACCTGAAATTATAGATATCCCTTTTTGTGCTATCGCGTAGGCAGCCCCGATTCCAATTACCTTTTTGATTAGTCCGCTAGTAGAATCAGTGACTTTATTAGACTTAGAAATCATGTTATTCAGTGCAGATGCTGCTTTCGTTCCAGCTTTGTTGAAAGCGTTAGTTAATCCACTACCAATCTTGGTACCAATTGAAGTTGCAGTTTTCACTATTCCATTCAAGCCTTTTGCAACTAGGCTCGAAGTATCTCCCGCAATTTTGGCTACTTTGTTAAACCCATTTTTTATGGGTTGAGGAATTTTTTCGCCAATAGAGGCAATCACTCGTTGAATTTGGCCACCAGCTGTACTAAAAGGAGCCACCATACTTGTTTTTAGACCTGCTAATTTAGATGGAATAGTTGAACTTAATTGCCCCATAATACTTCCAACCTTAGAAACGATACTATTCGTACTCTGGCTCATATTACTGACTACTTTATTCATCGTTGAATTTGTTACACTAAGGACTTCTGCCATTGCTTTTTTGTAATCGCTAGTATCTGCCCCAATTAATGCTTTGATTGCTCCTGTTATGTTTTCAGCCATTCTTTTCTCACCTCCGGTTTTTAAAGTGTTCTAACGCTTGCATCGCTTTTTCAAGCCGATGATGATTCTTGTTCATCTGTTTTTGATTACGTGTGAAAGCTTTTCGTATTTTATCTTCGGCTTTCTTTTTATTCAAAATTTTGTTCATTTGAGGTTTCTTCGCATTCAAGATATACCGCAAATTAAATCCAAAAATCGCATTTTGTTCTTGTTTGTCTAATTCACGTAAAGCCAAACCTTCGAGAATTGCTTCTAGTTCCCACAAATAACAATTCATAATCAAATCAATATCGGTTAAGCCATATCGCGCGCAATTGATTAGGAGATCTCTTTTTTGATTCGCTCGGACAGCTCCTTCAATTGCGTGATTTGAATTTTGTCCTCTTCTTTCTTCCGCGAAACCATCATTTCGATTACTTTCTCCATGTTCTCTAAGTACTTGCGGATCTTGCTCACGAAAAAACCAGATGCCAACATTTCTTGTTTCAGATCTTCAAAAATACGATCATAGGCTTCTTCTTCGCTTAGTCCGCTCTCTACAAATCCATGAACATACTCACTAATCGCTTCAATCGCGTCGTTTTCAGTAGCCTTACTATCAACTAACTGCAGCAAGTTCACCAAGGCATCATCTTCTTTTTCTAATACTTGAACAAAAAGAACCCCTGCACCATCGTTTTGAGACTTTCCTTCTTTATCTTTTGTTGCTAGCTTTTTATTTGCTTTGAAATTCAACATATAATTAAATTTAATTTTTTGCTCTTTTCCTTTTAAATTGATATCAAATGACATACTTGTTCCTCCTTAACCTAAAAAGAAATACGACAATCAAGTGATTGTCGTATCATGAATACAATACTTTATTATGCTGTGGTACGAAAAGCTGGAATATCTACTTTCTCAGACTCTTTCCCATCTCGTACGCGTACTGCTTGATAGGTTCCTTTTTTGACATCTATACTTGCAGTTAATCCCGTAATAGTTAGCGGACTAGATCCTTCCGATACTTTTTCTTTACCTTTATAAATTCTAAATGTATCTGCCATTTTTATTCCTCCATTCTATTTTAAGAAAGTTCAACTTTTGCGCCTGTATTTGTTGGCGTAACTTTTCCTACTTTAGGTGCTGCCACAGTCTGAATATGATCAAAATCTCCCGTAGTTTCTCCAGGGTTTTGATAATCATATAAAGCTTCAATTGCTGCAATATCAGCATTAGATAATGGGAACTCACCTTCTTGCAGTTTTCCAATGATATTTAACGTATAAGACGCTTCTACTAAGTCGTCACCGTCTTGAATCTCAACGTCATCTGGCATTCCATAGCCAAATTCAGCAGGATAAAGCTTCACATCTTCTAAACCATCTGCAGGTTTCGCTACAGATTCATCAATCACTACACGCCAAACTTTTACCGAATCTCCATTTTTCTTTGCATCTTTTACTACTTTGATGGATTCGTCATTCGGAATAAAGTATTGTGTCAATTCAATACTGTGTTCGTCTGTTGATTTAATGATAATACGTCCCATCTTGGTTTGTTCATCAATATTATCTCCACCATATGTTACACCACCTTCTGTTTGGAATGCTGGTAATAATGCTGGTGAGCCAATAGGTGCTTCTACTGATTGAATAAAGTACCAAACTTTTTTTGCTGTCACTGCTTTTCCTGTGAATTTTCTGACACCATTATTTATAGTAGTCATCGTTCATCCTCCTTTTAAATAATTAAATCTGAAATTCTAAAAATGATGTGATAAACTTCTCGTCCAATCGAATGATCAATCAGCACTTGATGAGTCATTCGTTTGTTTAAGGCAACTTTCGTTTGAAAAATCGACTCTTCGACCTTAGTTCGGCTGTCGATTGGATAAAACAAATCGATTTGTAAAGTTGTATCCACAATAGCCAAGCCAAACTTGGCACTACGTGAATCGTCTCCAGTATGAGAACCTATCACATAAAAAGGCTCCTTGATGCTTTCATCAGGGAGTTTAAAATATACGGGTATTTTTGTAACAATTAGTTTTTCTGATAGCTGTTTTAAATATTCTGTCATTGGAGAGTACATGAAATCATCCTCTCACTAATTTTGTTAATCGTTTTTGCAGTAATGGCCAATCGGCTCCAACAGCTGGGAAAAGAAACGGCTGCGCCCACATATAGCGTGTCCCATACTCCACAAAAATAGAATATTCTACAGGTGAAATCACTTCTGCTTGTTGAAATCCGATATTATTTGCATAAATATTATTAGATAACCATCCTGTATCCCATGGGGCAAGTTTCTTTGCGCGTTTTTCTACTCGCAAAGCAGATAATTTTATT
Source organism: Enterococcus sp. ARL09-542 (assembly GCF_005234805.1). NCBI lineage: Bacteria > Bacillati > Bacillota > Bacilli > Lactobacillales > Enterococcaceae > Enterococcus > Enterococcus sp. ARL09-542. The sequence goes on along the minus strand of NZ_QPQX01000001.1, from coordinate 399,698 downwards.
TCCTTGTCTATTGCTTGGTCTAAAGCAGGACCTTTTCTACTGACTTCACGTATAAACTCTTTTAACCCTTGGATCTTCACGCTCTTACTCATGTGAGAATCACCACTGTAGAATTCCGATGCCACTTTGTCAGATAAACAGAACGTTGCACACCATCATATTCAATTTTTGAAAACCCTTTGTGGACCCCTTGAATGTATAATTTAAAAGCATTCTGATTGTACTTCCCGAAAATCCCGATTTGTTCATCACTCGACAATCCGATTTTGCCACATGGTTCAATAGCTTCCTTTTCCTCAATAGTATCATCGCCAAGATAACCAGGGACTTTTCTTTCGTAGGTTATCTTAACACGGTCATTGTAATTCAACCAATAAACCTCGTGATCCCTTTGCCAGCACGAATTGCGGGCTTAGTATATTCATCAAAAATGTCCAGATACTCATTTAGATAAGATGGCTCCCAAGAATAGGAACGTCCTTCCTCGCTATCTGCAGTAGCCCCTTCACTGTTTCGTTTATTAAAACGCTTGATAGCGACGTCTCTATGAATATAAATCAGATCGTTTGGAATAGTCTTGCGCTTCTCAATACCATTCTTTGTAGAAAATTGATTCAATACAGATAAAATCCGTTGCTCACTGTCTTCAATAATGAGCGTAAGCAACGAATCTTGAAATTGATCATGAATTCCAAGAAGTAATTTTATTTCCTGTAATAAAGATGTTTTTTCTGTCATAGAATCACCTATTTCATTTCAATTGTGGCCCCATCTTCAGTAGGTGTGACTTTACCTACTACTGGGGCCATTATTTTGGGCTTTCTTGTTCAATTGTTGCTTCCACAACACCTTTCGGAATTTCGGTAAATAATACTAACGCATTCATAAATAAGGATTCATAAGTCGCATTTCTCAAAGTTCGTCCACGTGTTGCAGAAATAAAACCTGTTTCATCTACAAAATCAACAAAAATATCTCCAAGATCAGATGCCTTCATATCCAGGTAAGCTAATACAATGTTGTCTACTGCAGTAGAATAAATTTTACCTTCTGGAATGGCATTTAGTACAACGACATTATTAGCACCTAAGAAGTTTTTTAATAAGGTCATTCCAAACACATTCGAAGCATCTGCAAGAACTTTGGTATCTCCTAAATAAGTAGCTACATCCATTGGATTAACAAAAGAAACAAAATCTGCACCGTCAAACTCTTCAAATGTATTTAATTTACCCCAAGAGGTTGCTAAAGCTTTTTGCAATCCTACACCAGTTACTTTTGTCGGCGAAGCACCTAAAAAAGTAACAAATTTAGATTTTAAACTTCCTTGAATTTGACGAAGTAAACGATTATCTGCTTTATCAATTGCTAAGGATGCTCCGTGACGTGCAATTGCTTCGGCAGAAACTGCTCGACGCCATTTATTGAAGGTAATAGCATAATCTTTATCCTTTGCTCGTGTTACTTTTGATAATGGAATCTCTTCTCCTTCACCCACAGATCCATCTTTTACATCTGTTTCCCATTTATAGGTTTGGATTTTCAAATCTTGAGATAAAGGCTCTATCCGTGTAACACCTAATAATGCAAGTAATTCTTTGATTCCTGCTTCAAAGCGATTAACAAAATCAATGGATTTGATTTCTCCCAAATCTGCCATTTTAGTCAGATTAGTTTCAGCTGCAAACATTTGTAAATCCATTTTTAATAATTTTTCTTTATTCGTCTTTGACATATTTTTCATTGAGTACTTCCTCCTTGTTAAAATAATTCGCGATTTTCGGCAATCATTCGTTGTCGTTCTTTTGTATCTTTAATTGCCATGATTTCTGCTTTAGTCATTTGACCACTTGTAGCACCAACTTTTGTTTTCTTTTTAGAAGACAATCGTTCATTGACTTTTGATTCTACCGCCTTATCCCATTCTGCACGGAACGCTTTTACATCTTCGAGAATTTCTTCTGCTGTCTCTCCCGTAATTCGATGGGCAAAATCTGCAGGAATTCCTTGAGCAGTAAGTTGTTTTCCTTTTTCAACAAACAACTGTTCTTTTCGAAAGTTTTCTTTCTCCTTTTCGAAATCTTCCCGTTCTTTATCAAATAAAGCTTTTTGTCGATCTTTTTCAGATAGTTTTGCCAAACGAGCCGCTTCATTTCGCTCTTTTTCTACTTTGGCTTCATACTCTTGTTCCCATTTACTCTTTTCCGCAGCCAACATTTTAGCAATATCTGAACGAGTAAATGTTTTTTCCTTTGGTTCTTCTTTTTGTTTGTCCTCAGATAGTGTAGAAGTATCTGCCGGCTCATTCTCTTGGCCACCTTCTGAATTTTCCGCAAACAATTGAAGATTTAAAGGCAACAATAACTTATTTTTCATGTGTATATTCCTCCAGTCATTACGTGACCAATCGAATCTCGTTTTACGGTCGGCACCGAAACAGCTTCAATTTATAACGCCCCGAGCAGTAGAGGGCATAATAAAAAGCCTAGAAAAAGCTAGACTTTACGTTTCATCTTCAACCCCAAGTTCACTATCATCTGGTACTATCCCAGTTCTACAGCCAACATGATAAGGTGGCGCTGTCACTCCTGGTTGGTATTCAGATAATAAATACGATTTATTTTCACGGTTCACTTGTAAACAAATATCCGTAGTTCGACTATCTACGTGTACATTATTTTTATATCTAGTTAAGCCAAATTCTTCAAAACGCTTAGCTGCAGAAAGGTTGATAACATTCGTCCCATCTGTCCGAACAATTGCTTCTGCCCGGCTTTTGGCCACATTGTACTTTTTCCGCAATTCACGAGCCATATCAGCCGGACCAGAGCCTCGTATAAATCCTTGGGTTAGAACTTTTTTCAAATCTTTTGCAAGAGCATCGACGTTTCTCCAAATGCTCTCGGAATAGTTTTTCCCATTAAATGGCATTTTTACGATTTGTTCTAAGACTGGCTTATTCAACGTACTTTGGGAATTGCCTCCTGCTATTTTTCGATAAGCATATTGAGCTACTTCTTTTAGATAACGATCAAATGATTGATGCAGTGCTCTGCTCATCTTACCTAGTTGCCATTCAAGATCAAGATATAATGCTTCAAGTCGGGTAACTTTACCAGCTCTATACTGTTCATTGAGCCGTTTTAAAAGTTCTGGATCCTTTTCAGCTTGCTTGAAATACTTCTCCGCATTCGCTCGATAATCCGATAAATCTACTCGCATAAGCCTTTTTTTTGCTTCCTGAATAGAGATTTTATTCTCCTTGGCATATTGTACATAGAAAGCGTAAATCTCTTTCTGCACGCTCTGACGGCTTTTTGTGTAAATGATTTGTAGTTCATCAAAGAAATCAATATCGGTCCGATCAGTATAAGCCATAATCTCGTCCATACGTTTGGACCAGTAGCTAGCTGATTTCTTCGTTACCTTCTTCTTGGTCATCCTCAATCACATCCACTCCAAGTCGCCTTGGTGCTGGTGTTTCTTCGGCTTCTTCTTTGATTCGAGCTAATTCCACATCAGGATCTACACCAGTTACCGTGGATAGGATTTCGAATAGTGTTTCATCAGATACTTGACCCACAAGCTGACTTGCCAATGCTACAATCTCACTATCTGACTTAGGAACATTCGCAGTGAAGATAACATTGGTATTATTGATTTGATCGTAAGCAATCGAATCATTTCCCTTAATTCGCCAGATATTCACAGCTAAACGCAAGCGTCGCATTAATCCTTTTTCAAATAATCGTTGTTGCATGACACGTCGATTATCAGCAGCCATTAGTTTGTACTTCATTGCTTCGCCCGATTGTGTCCCGCTAAAATTAGCATCTAAAGTATCCGGTGTGAATGTAAAACGTAGAATATCATTCACTAGACGTTGCTTATACGTTTCCGCACCTTCTGTATCATATTCTTTTACTAAATACTTCGCATCTGGAGTAGATCCGTTAGGATTAGGATTGTCGTCCATAATCATGATTCTTGCTCGTTTAAAGGCCAATGAAACGGCTAATTTTGAATTAGGAACGACATTTCCATCCTCGTCTAGGTCATTTGGTGCTGTTCCTGTATACGGATTTCCCGTAATCATTAAAATCGCATCCATGGCATCTTGTTGAAAATTTGCTAATTCAGATTGTGATAAATCATATGCATCGATGGAATCTAAAACCGGCTCATAAGCTCCTGTCCGATCTTCATTATTCGCAAATTCATTTATTGGAACACCATCAAATACATGGTCATCAGAATCATATAAATGTAGCCCTTTTTCTTCTTGATTACTATTGACATACATGTAAACCATGTCAGCAGTGTACACATTAACAAAATCTTTTCGGATCCCATCCCCATAGTCAAGAGTATAGTAATAGACACCAAATAAAGAATTGTTGTCTGTTGTATCGTCGTAGACAATAAAGGTCTGTTCTGGGTTTAGTTTAACTAATTTGACGTAGGCGCTTCCTGTTTCATCAAGCACAGTTGTTAACAATTCATACGCCCGACCGTAAATCGAAAGATCTGTTTTGATTAGGACATTATGGTAATCTTCATTATTTCGTTTAAAAAAATCATTGATCTGTTCTTGAATCATTTCGTCTTCATTTTTGTATTGTACAGGCTGACCAAGCATATAACCTTGTTCAAAAATAGTGATATACCGTGCAAAATCACTAGCTATACGATTATCAGCGGCAAACTCATCTGTTTTAGCTGGTTTGTATTTTATATTATTATCCGCCAAATAATACCGTTTTAATTCTAGCAGGCGTAGTACTTGTTCACTTTTATGGCGATTAATAAATTTGTCTAATTGATGAATCCAATTTTCTGTGGCAAATTCAATTGTTTCAAAATCTTCATGAGACATCCGAAAAATAGTATTCGCATTTTTATGGTATCGATGTTTCTGTAAAAAAGTAATTTCTTTGTCCATATTATTTCCTTTCTAGCCAAAGAAAAACTTGGCTACATTCATTCGTTCTTTCAAATCTTTTCTTACATACATATCATCAGCAAATGCATACCTTGTTGCATCAATCGTATGGTTATCCTTATCCTCTAAACGAGGTTTAGGATCCCCATCTTTATCTACTTGATAATCAATATTTTCAAATTCTCTGGCAATATTAGGCGTTCTCAATGGATCGATGCATATAAAATCAAGATCATCAAGCCATCCTTCACCATATTCGACGCTGTCAGGTCCTTTTTTCACACCATAAACACTGGTCATGAAATGTTCATTTCTTAATTCCGCTATGGATTTAGGTTCTGCAGAATCTGCATTAATTCGATCCGATTGATAGCCCTTTTCCCTCGCTAATTTTGCAAATTCGCGATTACTTATTTTTACACCATATATCTCATCAATTGCGTAAATCCCATTCTTTTTCTTGTCATAATGCCATCGAACAAATGCAAGCGGATCAGTTGCATAACCAAAATCCAAGCCATTTCGAATATTATCAAAGTTAGTTATCATATCATCTGTAATACAACCAGCCTCGACTCGTAAATTGTCAAATGGTACTATGCCAGATCCTATTGCTTTTCCTAGATATTCCCATTCATAACGTCTCAGGTTTCTACCTCTCACTGATTCTGCTTCTTCAATAAATGCTTTTGCTATGTATGGATTATTCCGATAAGTGGAATGATGAACAAACGTATTAGCTGGGTGAAAGCTCGTTTCATATTTTTTATTGACCCAACTCTGTTTTCGCTTTGGAGGATTATAGCTGTAAAAAAACTTATAAAAAAGACCGTCTGCCAGCTCCCCACGTAAAAGGGAGTTGGTAATGGTCGTTACATCCTCTTCTTTTTTAAATTCTGCTAATTCTTCTATCCACGCCATTGCAAATGGAAATCTACTGTCTTTTAAAGACTTAATTCGTTCTGGATTTTGTGCTCCGCGAAAAGCGATATAATTCCCTCTAGGTGTATAGGTAATCTTCATCGGGCTTTTATTGATCCGAAAGTAAGTTGACACATTCTGTTCTTCGATTGCCCATTTCAATTGCTCGAAAACTGAAAGCTCAATTGTATTGTCTACAAAACGAATGGCAACAGCATTAATCGGGTAGCGCATAATTAATTGAATCAAGATATGAGCGATGTCCGATGATTTTCCAGAACCACGTCCCCCTTTTTCAACAACATGCAAAATATTAGGATTGATCGCAGCTTTCCATGTATCGTGAAAAGCTTTAGGAAGAAATTCAGATAAATGCCTAACCGTCATCTGTATCACCTATATCGTCAATAAAAGTCGGTGGCTGTATGGTTGTCACTTCTTGTTTATTTACTGGAGCAAATCCGCCTCTATCTAAAATATCTTTGGCTGCATTAAATCGAACCATTTCAGATTTTGCATTTAGTAAATTTAACATTGTTTTCAATGCTTTCCCTGATGACTTGCTCATAATTACCTTCACATAATCATCATAAGCACTCGTAAAATCTTCGTCCTTCATCCAATTGTATAAAGTCTGCTCACTTATTTTTAGTTCTTGAGCGATTTCTTGTCGCTTCAAAGAACCTTCAAATAGTAATTGTATGGCCATTTCATGCTTCTTGGTCAGTTTCAAAAAATCGCCCCCAAACTAAAAAAAACTAAAACAAAAAAAGACCGCCGAAGCGATCTTGATTGATTTTCTATTTTCACATGATATAATAAACATAGAAAAAGGACGTGCTGCAAACACGCCCTAAGTAGAACCGTTAAAAAGACGGTGGCTTTCATCAGTTGATATTGTAACCATCTAATTACTGGCCAAAGTGGATTAGATGGTTACTTTTTTTGGTTTTTATTCTCTGTGATCAGCAACACTAACGTCGCAAAAGCAATCATCAGCGTTAATGCTTCAAATACAGACATGCCTACTCCCTTCTAGGGATAAAGCTATGAACCATAGGCATCACCCCTTTATTAAGAGATTAGCCACCATCTTTTCACTTTTCTACAAAATGTATTATATCGAAATTTTCTTTCTCAGACTAGATTAAATTGTGCCAAATCGCCTAGCCAATCTGGCACGTATTTAACAATACTAGGTTGCTCGCCACTTACTGTATCCGCAGTGTGGCTTATGTAACAAGTTTTCGCTGACTGGCAGTCGGGATAACCATAAACCCTATGTCACCAGCAAGGATTTGCACCTTGCATGAATGTCCATCTAAACAATTCTCGTCAATTGATGAAGAAATCCTCCACTGTTTACTCAGCGAGATGTAGTTTACTAGCGTCTACCTGTTCCGCCACAGTGACAAAAAAAGACGGCGAATGAAGATAAGGAGCATATCAACTCCTTTATTGTAATTTGCCGCCATTTGTCAAAGAAGAATAAGCGATAAGGAGATTGCCTCCTTTCGGTTTATGGAATATTGTGAGTAGTCCAATCACCGTCTCTCTTAATCTTTCCGACACTACTATAATAACACCTAAAATCGGACAATTTGCGCCAAATCTGCGCCAAAAACGCCAAATTTACGCCATTTACGCCAAAATTTTCATCGATAAGCAACGATTCCAAATACATCCGCAAATTCTAAGAGCGCTTCTGACTTCATGCGGTTCAATGTCCGTGTAGCTACTCCAAGATTATCGGCAATCTCGTCGTTTGTCATAATCTCTTTTACACAATAGGTGTAATACAGTACCTGTCGGCTCATCAAGCTCAATCGACTCAAAGCATATTCAATAGCTTGGATTTTTTCTTTTATTTCAATAGTTTGAACCAATGCATCTTCTAAATTATTTCCTCTAGTTGGTGCCTTCGGCATGTCATCAATGAACGGTGAGCGAAGATCGATCGGACTTCGATCAGCTTTCCGTTCTAAACTTCGATATTGTTTTAAAATAACTCTTGCATTCTCTTTCGTCTGTTTGATATCCGCCTCTTTAATCATTTCAAATCACTCCAAGATATGTTAAAATGAAAAAAGATTTTTGATACCATTCAATATTCTATGTACAGGCAGCCAGTGGTCGGCTGTCTTTTTTATAAAAAAACATTGACAATTTTATTTTATTTACTATTCTAAAAGAAAAGGCTAATTCTGGATCCTAAGTTCACTTTTTTCTGAACATTCATAGCTAAGATTTTGTTGCCTTTTTAGCCTTTTCGAATCCTTTGTAGTCCCTGAAACACCCAATCAACTATGGAGGGTTCGTTTTTATTTTCATTATAAAATAATATTGATTTTTTTATAAAACCGTTTATCCTAGTAAAAAAGGCTAGATTTTTATTGTGCCCAAAATCGTGTTTAATTTTCTTTCTATCAAAACATGTTCCACCTAGCCTTTTTTCGAACCTTCTAGTTATTGACAACTGACTGTAACCATTCTCCCTAGAAGGTTCGTTTTTTATGCTCTAAATAACTGGGATTGTCGATTCAATTGGTTAATTTCCATTCGCATGGCTGTTTCTGGAAGCCACTCAGCAATAAATATCAGCGCCTCCTCAAACTGTTTACAAGGCAACTCCCCATATCTAGGGATAGAAAAATATCGTTTAAACTCTGACCAAAAAGTAGCAAATACTTTCTTACTAATTGATTCATAGGCAGGGCTGTCTTTTCCTCCAAGTACTTCAATCACTTTTTGCTTCCCAGCTCGTTGAATATCTGCCTCTTGTTTTCCACTGATTCTCATGGTTTCTTTCAAAATAGAAACATCTTTCTCGATAGCGTCTACACGAACTGCTGTCTGTTCTCCAAATTGGTAAAATAACCTAAGCTGTTCTCTTGGATCATTCAATGTCTTTTTCAACTCTTTGCGGTACTCTTTTTCTACTTGAATGAAATATTGACGCGCTTGTTTGCCTTTTTCTGTTCGCTGAATCATTGAAATTTCTTTTGCCATGTCAATCGTCATCGCATGGTCGATAATTTTTCTTACCCCACCAAAGGCTGTATCGTCATGGACATTTTTGGCAATCACGGTAAAATCAACGTTTTCAGTGAATCCATATTCCGTCATACGTTCAAACCAGCGTGTATAAGGTGTTACCACTTCCAAAAATTCATATAGCTCTCTACCACTGACTAATTGCTCATTATTTTCATTTACAATAATTGGTATTAATCCCATTTTTCTTCTCCTTCTTTAGCTATTTATCGTTCACAGTCCCATTCATTTGGGCTTTCTTCAACAGCTTCCGCTTCTTCTTTTTGACTTTTGATAATCTAGCGTTGTTACCAATTCTGATACGGATTTAAATCTTTATGTTTCCTTTATATTAGATTTGATACAATCCTATGGAAAGGATTGATAAAAATGGATAGATACTCATTGAATTCAACCTATATCCCTCTTCTAATAACTGCCAAATCATGTTTAGAAAAAAGAGATTTTTATTTAGCTAATAAGAAAATCTTATCGGCTATACAAGCTTGTTTTGATAGACCAGAAGCTTATAACTTATTAGGAATATATTATGAGCTTCAGGGCAAAAGAAAAGAAGCAATAAAGTATTTTCGTATATCATATTTTTATGATCAATCATTCGTTCCGGCTTCAATTAACTTACAAAGAATTGTGGAAAATACAAATAAAGAAATAGATTTTGGTATCTAGTTATTCTTTTTTTGCAAAATTCTATTTTTTTACAAACTTTTTAATCACTCTGACTCGAGCGTTGAAACTTTAATAATCTAAAATTTAAAACTGACTTCTATCTAAATTAATTAGTTTATTATTTCGTCGGATTACAAACTGGTGGCTCGATCAAAGTCTGTGTTTTATAGTCGACCCATGTCTCATCTCCGAAATTTTGATAGATTGCCACTTCTTCTTCGCTTAGGAATCTAGCAACCATCTTTCGATGTGCAAAGCCAGCTGATACTGCGCCTTTGCCTGTTAGCTTCGGTTTGGTTTTCCAAATCGGATCGGTAGTGAAATACCTGCCACAATTCTTAACAAGATAGTCAACTGCTTCTCTTCCTGAATTGTGGATCTCAACGTCCATCACACCACCACGCATCATGTCGTAGTAATAAGTTATTGCTTGTTTTGCCATTTTCTTCCCCTTTCCAGTTGGTTATTTTGGTGGATTACTGACTTAAGCATCCAGCCACTCCATAATCCATTTATACAAATCTTTATCTCTATTCTCATTTGTAATACTAAAAATTTTATCGTTGAATCCTCTGAACTCTATCGCATAAATATCTCCAAATCTCATATCTATATGTGGAGTTACATACTTGATTGATTTGCCTTTACCAAATTTATGGAATTTATTGATGTGCACCAAAAGTTCTTTAAACTGATTTAAACTCATTGGTTTACGCATATTGCTCTCCTTAGTTTTGTATTTCTGTCAATTACTGACTCACAGTAATCTTCATTATTTTGAACACACCCTGTGCAACCATTGCTTGTTGTTCAATTTCTGAGTAGCTGTAGCCGTGCAGATACATCACCGCATGGCGACCTTTCCAATTCACATAATCGACTCTGTATTGTCTCAGGCCCATCTACATCACCTCTAACAAATCACGAACGACGCCTTTCGTTAATCCGAGCGATTTCTTCCATCGAGCTAAAGCATATGCGGTGATATTGAAAATATACTTGATCTCACGGTCTAGATAGCCCTGTTTTTTTAGCTGTATATAACTATTTACACTCAGTTCCTCCATCGTGCAGATCGCTCGATTACTAGACAACTGTTTTTCTTGCGTTCCCACTCGTTCTAGTGCTTTGCTCAGCCGTTGGACTTTCTCCACAATCTCTGGATCATTGTCCCAACCTTCTAAGTAGGTCAATTCACTGATTTTTTGACGTAAAAACCGTTTTTGATAGGTGGATCGAGACGATTGAGTTTTCTTTGCTTGCTTCATCCGGTCTTCTCCTTTCTTGCCATCAGTCCTCGATATAGCAACTTGGCTTCTTGCCACATAGATTCAGTAGTTCCGGCAGTGAGAAATTCGCCATAGTGCATCTTTGATACTTTGCCCAAGCTAATTCGAGTATGGCGATACATCACCATGAAGATTCGAAAGCGGACCTCTTCTGGCTGATCACTATCAAGGATTCGCTTAACATTTTCCATCAAGTTCTTGTGACTAGGGTCTAATGCAGTGTAGATTTGCTTAATTACAGTGATTCGGTTTAATTGATCAATTTCCAAATGGATCGTCCCCCGCTTCTTTTCGTAATCGTTCCATGATTTCCGCTTCTTTCCGGGCGTTGTATCCTTCTGGATCATCTAGCCATTCTGGGATAGGCTCTGTGCGCACTGGCTTGTAGGATAAGGCGCTATAACTTGTTCCCGCTTGTTTGTACTCCCTGTTGGCTTGTACCGCCATGGTGTCGTATTTTTCACGTAACTTGCGGGCAGATAAGATATTTGCTGACCAAAAATTATTTTTCTGACTCCAATCAATCATCCGGCTTACTTGGTCTTCGGTCCGCTTGTCGATCTCGATCATTTTCCGAATGTCATCCGCCCAACGTTGGAGGTTCGGTTCCTTGATTTCCTGATTCTGACAAATCTGTTTGAATAGCCGTTCTGCGAGTTGATAATAATTCGAGGCAGGGTCGTAAACGCGTGCTTTGCGTGTTTGCGACGATAATGTTTTATTCTTTATATTCTTATCATTCTTTATTTCTTTATCATTCTTGTTAGTTGTTAGCTGCTTGTTAGTTGCTTGTTGATTGCTTGTTAATTCCTTTGTTGAGTCAGATTCCCTAGATTGATAAATCTCCCAATTGACAATGGTTATAAGCCTATTTTTGTTTGTTGATTCGCTTGTTAGAAATTCATATTTTTCAAATCGTTTTAGAGCAGTTCTTACATTCTGTACAGAGATTCCTTTACCACATTTGCTTTTAATCTTTTCTAGTGACGTAATAAATTGACCAGGAATAGCCTTGTAAGGTTTACCTTGCCATTCCCATTCTTTTTTCTCATGATTCGCCATAGAAAGAAGTGTAATCAATATGACTTTTTGTTCTGGTGTAGATTCTTGCCATATTGGCTTTTCAAGTAATTGGCGGTAAATCTTTATCCATCCGCCGGTCATTTAAATCACCACCTTATCCCAATAAATCGCCGACTTCTACAAAACCTGTTAATGCCTTATGTTGACGACAGTATTCACATTTCCCACACATTTTTGGTGCTTCTTCTCCGTTTTTTACTCGTAAGATATGGGGAAGTTCCTGTTCCAATAATCGAAGTTCAAAATCAAACCGTCCTGGGTAGATGCTGATACCCGCAATATCAGGAGGGGATTCTTTCGTTACTGCAAAGATATAGGGTGTGATTTTCCTGTTATAGTTTTGTTCGAGTAAGTGTTTATAAACAGCCATTTGTAAAATATAGCCGTACTGTTCAACAAATGAAACATATCCACCATATTTCTTTGACCAGTATCTTTGATAGAGACTTCGAGTCGTTTTTAAATCAACAAGATAGCCTTTCTCTAGATTGAAACAATCAATTCTGGCTTTCCATTGCGTATTAAATAGCGTACCGGTTAAAATCAATTCCTTCTCCCCTTGATAAACAAAGCGGAAAAAATCATCATATTCTAACGCTTCAATCATATTGATTGCTTGAACAAATTCTGCACGCTCAGAACCATTCTTTTTGTAGATTGCACTTGCATTATCCTTTAAAAATTCTTGGTGTGCCTCAGAAGATTCAAAATAAGAATGGACATAGTTTCCAACTAACAAAGCCGTAGGATCGCTCTCTGGTGACCACTCTTCTTTTAAATTAGCCAAAGTAGCCGCTCCACATTCTTGAAATGATTTAAACTGGCTGACTGACATATATTGCCAGTCAGCTTCGTTGCTATAATAGTTCTTCTTGTTTAGGTCCATCGGTATCTACCGCCTTTGCTTCTTTCAACGGGTCTTTCTTTGTTTTAGAAAATTCTTGCTCTAATTTCGATGATTCTTTCTTTTCAGCGGTCGGAATCTCAAACCAATCCTCTACTTTACTCATACCATCTTTGATTGAGTTATAGATATTTGCTAAATCCACACCATTTTTTTCGGTAAAAGCAGTTGCTTTATAACCAAATCTGGCTTCAATCATTTCTTGAGTAACGTCAAGTTTTTCTTTAAACAATTTGAACATTTGATCCAGTCGCTCTTTTAACGGTTTGTCATTCGCCCCAGCCATCGTTTTGTTGCATTCTTCAACTGCGGATTCAATAATATCTCCCGGAATAACCCCCAAAATACACGCCCGCACACGCCGTGCACCATTGTTAGCCACTAACTCATAAATATCTCTTGGATCCTTTAAGAAAGTAACTCCTTTTTTTGTGTGGCGTTCATGTTTTACTGTGAATACTTTCTCTTGCCGTGTATTCGTTTCAAGGTCCCATGCATAAGCCATAGCAATTGATTCCCCGGGCAATTGTTGTAGTTCTTTAATACCAAAGGATAAATTTCCCCAATTTTGAGCGATTACTTCTGCCAATCGAATCGATGGACCACTGACCATTTGACCACCTCGCGGATAGTTATAAACTGCTGTTTTGGCTAAAGACTGTCGTTTGCATGCATCTAAAATTCGCCGTTCTGCATCAAATGGATTTCTTGGAAATTGCTTTGCCATGAAAATCTGACCTTTTACCTCTTCCACTTCTCGGCTAATTGCAGTAGTCATTAATCCGCTTTGTCCTTGTTGGTTTGTAACTGATTGTTGTTGAAAACTCGTTTCTAAATCATAACTCATTAAAAAGTTCCTCCTGTCTTTGCTTGAGCCAGTCTTTTCCGCTAACAATCCGTAGCTCTGGCATAATGATAGAATCTGCACCGAATTCCTCGATCATATCCAGGAAATTCTCATGGTGTAAGACGAATTTATTGCGTGTGCCACATTTATTCATTCGATAGCCGATAAACAGCCAATCCGATTCGTAAACTGTTGTACCGTTATCGTCTTCATTCCAGTGTGCAGATGGGTCTTCCACCTCTTGAATATCATCAGATAAGATGTTCGGGAACACGTGACTGGTTTCGTCTTGCATTAAGGTGTCGTAATTCGTTGCGATGTAATCCATCATTTAAATTCACCTCGCAAAGCACGTGAAATAATATCAAGCACATCGTTTGGGTTGTCTGTCACGAATGTATGCGTTTGTTTCGGAGTATTTTCCGTTTCGATGCCGTATAATTCTTTCAACATGCGGTGTTTCGGACAGTCGCAATCCAATTCGGTTAATTCTTCTTTTACATGGTTATATTGTTCAAGAGTAGCGATTGACACAAGTGATTCTGGACCTGCTTGCGCTAATGCCATTTCTCCTTCAGCATCAAGCACGGCTAAGGACAAGCCAACTTTTTCTTTGCGACATTCTTCTGCTAGTTCCTCAATTAATCTTTGAATTTTTTCGTTCATTTTGTTATACTCTCCTTGAATAGTTGATTGTGTGTTCACGCTAGCGGAAACTGGTGTGAACACTTTTTTGTTTTCTTTAATCGTTTTTACGCAATAATGGTTACTACTTCTTTTTTTAGCAATTCATCTAATTCACTATTCAAAAACTCATGAATATTCTCCATTGCTGTGTGTTTCCAAATACCACCATCGGCTTCAAACAAGGCACAGTTGCCGATTTTATCAATTCGAAATACAAAAGGACTTGAAGGCTGTTCGACTTCTAAAAATGTCCGATATGGACGTAAATCGGCAGGGCTTGGTACTTCTGCTTTTGTTAAAGTCGCCGCTCCTTCTTTGACTGTGACAGTTTGAGAAATTCCGTTATCAACCAAATCACCACCACCCTCAATCCGAATCGAGCTTGCACAAGCGAGTATTGCTTCTGCATCAAGGTCACGCTGAATAAGTGATTGAACGTTGATAATAAAATCTTCTGAGTTCATGAAACGTCTATATGGAAAAACATCTAACAATGCTGTCGCTTGGATCACACTTTCACGCTTGCGGTCTGTATCGAGAGAAGAATAGACAACTACCTTCGTTGGACTCTCTACGTGAACAAGCAGCTTTGTATCGCTCTCAAGTGTACGAATGTTCGATTTTAAATAGCCGACAAGACCTGATAATGAATTGACTGTCAGCGTTTCTGCACGTTTAATTGGGTCAAGTTCAGCCAGACGAGCTTTCGAAGTGTCATAAAATACTTTTTCGTCTTGCTCATAAATCACTTTTTGTCCTTCACGCAATTCCACTGCATATTCCAAAGCATCTTTTAAATGTTCCGTCATTTTCTTTCACTCCTAATTTGTTTTAAATTTTTTGATTTTGGCTGTTTCTTCAATTTCTTTGACAGGCGTTCCCTTGTCATCTTTCAATTCGGAATCTTCGGGATCAAAATACATTTGCCCTCTTTGTCCGCTTTTCAATTCATTCGCAAGAGGTTTTCCTTTTTCGTCTTGACCAATGATGACTTTTGATGTCAGTGAATCTCTAGCGACTAACTTAGATTTCACCTGATAATCAATGAGGATATCTTCTCGATATTCATCAGGAATAATCGTTAAATCAATGGTGATTTTTCGTTTCTTTGTTGGGTCTGTGTTGGGATCATGAATGTTATTGATTACCTGAGCCAATTCAAAATCGAATCGCTCTTGGAGACCTCCATCACTGATACCACTCAAAGGAACATTAATATTTTTTGACATTTTGATTTTTTCCTCCTGTCTGTGCTATACTTTTTTCGACATTTTCATTTTTTTGTGGAGCTTACACTGGCGGAAAACGGTGTAAGCTCTTTTGGTTTTCCAGTTCAAATAACGCCTCATCATAAATCATTAGTAACCACATGACGGCTGTTGGATAGCCGATTCTAACCCACATAGGTACTTGTCCTGTGATTAGTGCGCCTAATGCGAAAATCGTAAGGATGAATGCTGTACGCCGAACCCAGTAGATTTTTTTCATTCAAACTGCGCCTCCGTCAACTCGTAGTCTACTTTTTGTTGCGCTTGTTCAAATAACTTTTCTAAGTTATCTTCTGTCGCATACTGAATTATCTTTTCAGCATGTGGAAATACCGTTGTGATAAAATCTAGTTTTTCTTTTGACATTTTCTCTCCTCCATCTATTAGTTTTTAATATTTACGTCCCAAAATTAACTTATTATAATTAATGGGGAGGTGATTCTATGAAACAAATTCCTGTAATTGCTTATGATGTTCTTGCGGTTGCTGAATCTTTTGCTCCTAGAGATCATCCAAAAGCTGATACTTTCTTCCAGCATCCATATTTATTTTCCTATTCTCGCGAAGAAATTGAGAACGCTTTATTGTTCTTAACTGCAAAAAAACTTATTGATAGTGAAGTTGGTTATTTGCCGAATGGTAGATTTTATTGTCTCTTCATAAGTGTTTTGCCCGATGGATATGAGGTTTTAGAAAATAACTATTTCCAAAATTCATAACTATTTTGTCGTATAATTTCCTTATCAGGGTGACAGACTGAAATACCGATAAGGAGGGTAAATCTATTGTTAACAAATGAACAACGTGCGCATGATTTAGCAATCGCGTCGTTAGAAATAATGTACGATCAAGAAAAAACTAAATTGCTAAGTATTGCCAAAAACGAATCAAAACGCGGAAATGATATTACTGTAGATATCAATTTCGATCCATACACCGAGTACCAGAAGTTGTACAATTTGGTACTTAACGAAATCAACAAAGACTTTTAGACAGGTTTGCCAGCAATTGTCAAACCACCAATAAATTTTAGTTGCTCCTCGCTACTCCCAATAGCTTGAAGCAATTCTTTTACTTCCTCCGGCGTTGCTTCGATTGTAATTTTCATCCTCTCACCTCCTATTCTGGTTGTTTTAAAATTCACCTGTTGATAAAATAATTTTTAAAGCGAGGTGAAATATTTTGAAAAAATACTTAATATCTTTTTATTGGGAAACTGATACAAATAGCTCATTAGCAGTTTCTCTAAGAGCAAAACTGGAAAAATTATCACCGGACAAATGGGTTCATATTTTCCCGAACTTAATAGTCATTCAATCCGAACTAACAATTGACGAGCTTTATTCAAAACTTTTACCAGAAGCCGATAAAACTAAAGTAATCATTGTTAATTTCAATAACATCTTAACTAACACTCAAGTGAGTAATGAGCTGTTAAAAGAATACGATTATTGAGTAGAACAACGCTTGACATATTCTTTATAAGCTTTCATATAATCTTCCTTTGAGACTGGCGGATATTTGAAACTAAGCCCTTCAAATATGCTTCTAGTCTCTTTTAATTCTTTTTTACTCTTATTCATCCTCTCACCTCACTTCCAGTTGAAGATTAAGCCTATTTTGATATAGCATCTCTTGATACTGCTTGAGTTCTCTTTTAGCAATTTCAATCTGTCTATCACTTAATACGCTTTTCTTATCATGTAATAAAGAATGCAACTCATTTACCTTCTCCTCGATTAACTTAATGATTAAAAGATCATGATTCAAAATGAATAACACCCTTCAATACTTCTTTATCGATAACACTCTGTCCGGGAGTCTCATCTAATTAATTTATGCTTGTGTAAATATTCAAATACTTCTTTTTTATTCCAACATTCAGTGTTTCCTTTTATGTGATAAGGAAATCCATCAAGGTAACGAAACGATTTGTCAAAAGTATCTGGGTCGCAACCGATAGCAGCTGAAATCTCTTTTCTATTTAGAAGAAATTTTTCTTCGTCGTTAATTTCATCTAAAATTTCATGAATAGCTTTCGTCAGTACAGACTTCAACATTTCTTTGAATGAATTAACGAAGTCAGTTGCAAACAGGTTCATGGTCAACCACTCCTAAATCAATATCTAGTAATTCTTCGATTTGTTTTAATCGTTTAGTAGGTGTTCGGTTTTCTGCCAAGATGTCTTGAAGATAAGCCATTGAGATACCCATTTGACGAGCCAATTCTCGTTGGCTCCATTTCTTCTGAATAAGCGCAATTTTTACTTCCTGTTTTAATGTCATTTCTATCACCTCTATTCGAAAATTGACTCTTTTTATTTTCTTTTTCTATTGACAAAAAGAGTCAATATGCTATTATGTAAGCATACAAAATACAGCACGCAAAAAACGAGCTTTACTAATGTCTGGGGAGACTATTTAGTCATTGCTTGCAGGTTTTGTGTGTCGTAAATATCTTGCTTACAAAACATAGTATAAAGGCCTATTGACTCTTTGTAAATAGCTTTTAGACTCTTTCTTGAGCAAAAAAGGAGAAATTTTATGGGTATCGTTGACAGAGTCAAAGTTTTAGCAGCTGAAAAGAAAATAACTTTAGCAGAGCTAGAAAGAAAATTAAATTTTGCCAATAGTTCTATTAGACGATGGGACGAACGAACACCTGGTGTTGATAAAATTCAAAAAGTTGCAGATTATTTCGATGTTTCAGCTGATTACTTATTGGGAAGAACTGAGAAGCGCCGTTACTACGATCTCACTGAAAAAGATGAAAGAGATATCCAAAAAGAATTAGAACTGATTATCGAAGATATGAAAAATTCCGATGCAATTGCTTTCTCAAAAGATACTGAAGAACTCTCTCCCGAAGCTCGAGCTGCAATTCTTTCTTCCATTGAAGAATCTTTGCGAATCGGGAAGGCACTCGCGAAGAAAAAGTATACTCCTAAAAAATATCGTGATAAGTAAAGTAACAATTAGGGGAGGATTTTCGTATGCTTTTATCCGATGTGCCTGCTGCAATCAATAAATTAATACTACAGCATGGGACAAACGATCCTTTTAAAATAGCAAAAAAGAGAGGGATTTTTATTCTCTATGGCTATTTTGGTGAGGAAGTATATGGATTTTATACCAAAAATCATCGCAGTAAGTTCATACATTTGAATGCCGAACTATCTTATTCTAAATCTCTTTTTGTCTGTGCTCACGAATTGTTCCATGCTATTTTTCATCAAAATGAGAATACTGCACATATGTCTGCGGATAGCTTCTCATCCACTTCAAAAATAGAAGCACAAGCTAATTGTGGCGCAACTCATTTATTGATTAATGGTTTACATCTAACCGAACTCTATGAACCAACAAAACGAGATATCCTTAATTACTATGGTCTTCCACTTGAAATGGAAAGATATTTATAATTTAAAGGAGGTGATGGTCGAAAATTCTCTAGAGCATTCTGTCCGGGAGCAAAAGGAGAATAAAATGGCTAAATATAAAAAAACAAAATACCCAAACATTCTTATTTATGAGATAAAAGCTGGCACTCGTTACCGTATACGAAAAAAAATACGTATAGCTGGTAAAGAAGATATTATTGATGAATCTGGCTTTAAAACTGTTGCACATGCTAAAGCCAGATTAAGAGAAATTGAAGAGAGTATTGATAAATCAGAAATAGATTATATTCGGTCTCAAAAATTAACTGTTACAGAATACTATAAAGAATATGCAAATCGCAAAACTAGAACTCATGTCTGGTCCGTTGAATCAAGATACAGTAACGATTCCCTTTTTAAAAATCATATTGAACCTACATTCGGTAATATGCCATTAAACAAAATAAAACGAGATAGTTACGAAATTTTTATCAATCAAAAACTTGAAAAATTGAGACGACGATCTGTTCAATCAATCCATGTTATGTTCATGGCCTTACTGAATGATGCTGTTTACAATGGTGTTCTCGAACGTAATAGATTACAACGTATAATTATTGGTAGTGGCACTCTTCCTGAGAAAAATAAACGTATATCTCTCCAAGAGTATCAACAATGGATGGAAATGGCAGAGAAAATATTGACAAAATACGAGTTTTCCATGGTTTATCTTTGTGTATTTGGCCTACGTCGAGGTGAAGTGTGTGGTCTTCGATTATATTCGATCCGATACAGTGACCATCCAGAATTAGCAACGCTACACATTACGGATAGTCGCACACAGCGAACGCAAAAATACGGTAAAGGTGGGCTTAAAACATCAAGTAGCCACAGATACATTGTTTTAGACAAAAAAGGTACAGAAGCAGTTGAATGTATCATTCATGAAGCGAAAGAAATAAAAAAAGATTACGGACAAATTTTACACCAAGATGATTTTCTCTTGCTCAATCCTACAACTTGCAATCCATTTGTCCCTAGTCAATTAAATCGATTATTTGATAAAGTTTCAAAAAGCTGTAATATAAAAATTTCTCCACACACGTTGAGACACTTTTTCGCAACTCAAGCCGCAATAGCTGGTGTTCCTAAAGAACACGCTGCAGCTTATTTAGGTCATAAAAATAAAACTATGACTGAGTACTATACACATATTCAAAATGAGACTGCTACCGAAGTTATCAATATAGTATCAAAACAGCTGAATAGTAGTAATTATGGATACTAAAAATAGCGGTGTGATTTTTGGTGATATTTCGAAAAATATCACACCAAAATCACACCGCTATTTCTATATTCAACTTTTTCAATCATCTTTTCAAAATCAACTTTATTGAATTATCAACTTTTATCGATGAATGAAAAAGAGTAAAAACGATTAAATCATTTATCTAACGTGCCAAACGGTAGATGGCATCTGCATAAATCACTGCCGCGTTGAATAGATCATCCAAGCTCATAAATTCGTTTGCTTGGTGCATCGTATCTGTGTAGCCTGGGAACATCGCCCCATATGCGACACCACGTTTTAATAAACGGCCATAAGTGCCACCGCCAATGATTTGTTCATAGCCTTTTTGACCAGTATGTTCTTCATAAACTTCAAGCAATGTTTTCACCAATGGATCATCAATCGGCACATAGTGAGGCTCCATGTTGCGCTCGTTCCGAGTCACTGTTGCGCCTTCCATGCCAACGGTTTTTTCAATGCCGATTTCCAGACCTTCTGCAGTTACCCCTTGAGGGTAGCGGAAATTCAAGGCAATAAAGTTGTCTGCTTGAACACCTGATTGATTAGCTTTAAAAGCAAACAAACCAGCATTCATGGTTAGTTTACCCATTTTTTCATCTTCATGCGCCACGCCTAATTTTTCACCATAAAAATCTTCATGGACATAAGCTGCCGCCGTATGGATAAATTGTCTTGCGCCGCCGCCAAAGGCAAAGTTGTCTAAAAAGACTGCCAAGAAAGTTCCCGCATTGATCCCAGACTGAGGACTTGCACCATGGGCGCCTTTACCGACTAGTTCAATGGTAATTTCTTCATTTTCTGTTTCGATGGTGCCAGTCACTGGTTGACCTTCGACATAATCAAAAAAAGCTTTTTCCATTTCTAATGCAGCTTCTGTAGATGGGGCAGTCAATTTTGCAACCGCAGTTCCTGGTACCATGTTTTCCCGCAAACCAGCAGTGAATTGTTGCAGTTGATAAGCACCTTCGTTATTTCCTTGGAAATGAAGCCCTAATGTTACATTCCCTTTTTCGCCATTGATGATTGGGAATTCCGCATCGGGAGAGAAACCAAAATCAGGTTTTTCTTCATGCTCGAAATAGTAATCCATATCACCCCAGCCGCTTTCTTCATCAGATCCTACGACAAAGCGGATTTTTTTAGATAATGGCAAGCCTAACTCTTTAATGATCTTCATTCCGTAATAAGCAGCCATTGAAGGACCTTTATCATCGGAAGATCCGCGAGCATAAATTTTATTGTCTTTGATCACAGGATCGTAGGGATCTGTCGCCCAACCGTCACCAGCAGGGACAACATCCATGTGGCCGAAGATCCCTAATGTTTCGTCTCCTTCACCAAATTCGATATGTCCAGCATAGTTATCGACATTTTTCACAGCGAAACCATCACGTTCCCCATAAGCCAACATGTGCAGCAAGGCATCACGAGGTCCAGGTCCAAACGGAGCATCTGCCGTTACCTTGTCATCTTCTCGTTCACTTTTTACTTTCAAAAGATCAATCAAGTCATTTAGCAAATCGTCTTTACGCGCTTCGACTTCTTTTTTCCAATCGATTGTCATACGATTCCCTCCAATTCTTTTCTCGCCTTTTATGATAACACTCTTAGCTGAAAAAAGGAAAAAAAATTGTGTATTTTCAGACGATATCTTTCATAAAACGAGTATAATAAAAGCAATAGGTTTATTCTAGAAAATGAGCTCAGTGAAAGAAGCAGAAAAGGAGTCATTGTATGAAGCAACTGGAGCAAACTATTTTAGCAGCAGTGATTCGCAAACGCCCCGTCGAAAGTCACAAAGGGACCTTTGGCCGTGCCGTAGTGATTGGCGGTAACCAGCAGTACGGAGGCGCAATCTTGATGGCGGCACAAGCCAGTGTTTATGGCGGAACTGGACTAACCACGGTGATCTCCGATCCTGTCAATCGTACGGCGCTACATGCGCGACTGCCAGAAGCGATGTTCGTCTCTTGGGACCAGACTGAGCTTATCAGCACGGTCACTGAATCTGCGGATGTCCTATTGATTGGCCCAGGCATGGGGGAAGGCAAAACCTGTTTCAATCTGTTGCAAACAGTCGTCGCTGCACAAAAAAGCCATCAATGGCTAGTTGTTGATGGGTCAGCGATCAATTTAGCTGCGAAATACCCATTGACTTTTCCTTACCCCAGTCACGTCGTATTTACCCCTCATCAAATGGAGTGGCAACGATTAAGCGGCATTGAGATCAGTGAGCAAACACCGGAGAAAAACACAGCCTTCCAAAAAAAATTAGCCAGTATCGTGGTCTTAAAAAGCCATCGCACCCAGATTTATGGCACAGAAATCGTCGAAAACCCATTAGGAACGCCAGCTATGGCCACTGGCGGCACCGGGGATACCTTAGCCGGGATCATTACCAGTTTTTTGGCACAATTTGATCGAACCGAAGAAACGGTCCACGCAGCGGTTTATCTCCACAGTTTGATTGGCGAACATTTAGCTACCGAGAACTATGTTGTCTTGCCGACACAGATCAGTGAAGCATTGCCTAAATTTATGAAGGACCATTCGTTGGGCTGATTGGCGTAACGAATGGTCCTTTTTTCTTAGTGTACTTCAGAGGGGTGATATACGATCCTGACTTCATAGGGTGCCAACGTGATTGCTCCTACTAGATGTTCATTGGTTTCCAGATCGGTTACTGGCTGCTTCAATACTAGTTGCTGTTCTTCCTCTGAAAAATTCATAATAAATGAATAGTCTCGTTGCGTCCCAACTCGCGTTTGAATCGACACCTCAGGAAGTGCTTCAGCAATCGCTGTTCTTCTCAATCCCAACTTTTCAATCAACTTTTGATAAAAAGCAGCTAAGAAATCACTGTTCGTTCGGGCAGCCAAATAATACGAAGCCCCTGCACCGAATGGCTTCTTCGTAACCGCAGGCGTGCCTTGATAGAAATCTGTCTGATAATGGCTTAAAACTTCTGCATTCAACACGTCAATGATTGCTGAATAGTCTTTGGTGACAAATCGCTGATCTTGAAAATCAATCTGATTGTGTTCGTCTTCTAAAAGTGTTTCAAGCTCTAATACCTCAATGCCAAAGAGCGCCTTTAATGGTTGAGGCAATCCGCCAATATAAAGCAAATCTGTTTCATTGACCATTCCTGTGAAATAGCTGGATACTAGTATTCCACCCTTTTCAACATAGCTCGTTAATTTTAGCATCGTTTTTTCTGTCATCATATATAGCATTGGCGCAATGACTAATTGATAATCAGAAAAATCCTGCTCAGGAGTCAGAATATCAACCGGAATGTCTTGTTCCCAGAAAACCTGATAATGCTCTTGCAACGTTTGGGGATAACGTCTCGTAGGATGGCCGAATCCTCCCCCGCGCTTCAACGCCCAATTGCTTTCCCAGTCAAAGAGAATCGCCACTTCTTTCTTGCGAGTGGTTCCTTTGATTTCACTGATTTTTTCGAGACGAGCGCCATATTCAGCAACTTCTTTAAACACTCGATTGTTTGTGGAATCATCATGACTGACAACGGCGCCATGAAATTTCTCCGAATTGCCACGAGATTGGCGCTACTGGAAATACAAGGTACTATCTGACCCATGAGCTAACTGCTGCATACTACTTAAAATATGGACCCCGGGGCGCTTCGATTTGTTGTATTGGTGCCAATTGACATAACTTGGGGTACATTCCATAACTAAAAAGGGTTGTTTCTTCAAAGACCAATACTGATCATGGACATAGGCAGACTTCATAGCGGTTGTAGCGATTGCTTCAAAGCGATTGTTCCAATCGGGATAACTATCCCAACTAACCACATCCACATACTGAGAAAACTTGCCATAGTCGATTCCTTCCAGAGGAATGAAATCCTGTGTGGCATGACCTTCCGCCATAAAATTCGTCGTTACTGGGATATCAGGGGTTCGTTCCCGAATAGGGACAATCTCATTCAAATAAAAATCAATGGTCTGATCAGTGACGAATCGTTTCCAATCCAGATCCATCCCATGAACTTTATATTCTCCTAAAGGTGATGGTGGCAAGACTTGTTCCCAATCGGAATAGCGATTGCCCCAGAAACTCATCCACCCCGCATGATTCAATGCTTCTAGGTTTTTGTACTTTTTCTTTAACCAGTCACGCCAATTTTCTTGGCAGTATTCGCAAAAACATTCACCCGAATACTCATTGGACATGTGCCACATGGCTAGTGCCGGATGGTCGCCATAGCGTTCAGCTAATTTTGTGTTGATCTGCCGCACTTTTTCGCGATAAATTGGTGAAGAATAGCAATGATTATGGCGAAAGCCATGGGTATGTTTTTGTCCATACGCATTGGTGCGATTGACTTCCGGATATTTCTGACTCAACCACTGGGGACGACCACCGCTGGGGGTAGCCAAAATGACATTGCCCCCCATAGCATGGATCGCATCAAACTGTTCATCAAGCCAGTCAAACTGATAGACCCCTTCTGTTGGCTCCAAAGCGCTCCAAGCAAACACCCCAAGTGTGACCGTATTGACGTGGGCTTTTTGCATATACGCCAAATCCTTCTTTAGGATTTCCGGATAATCAAGCCACTGATCGGGATTATAGTCCCCACCATGCAGGAACCGCTGATCAAAGAAATAATTCGTCATCTTTTTACTCCTTTTTGATTGCTTTGATTTGATAAACAAATGACTGGAAATCTCCTGTTACTTGCGCCGTTTGGTGATTGACAGCATTGAATAAGTACGGTTTGCGCAGTCCAATTTGCTTCAGAACCTTGCCAGACAACTGCTCATTCTCCAGCAGATAGCTTCGATCCAGATCAATGAACGGTACCGGTATAAAAGCTTCCGCTGCAGGATTTGCTTCAGCAAGAATCCGAAAATAGGCAATCAGTGCTTCCTCTTGATGAGAGACTCCCCATACAACTTCATTTTTTTGGCTCAAATCGGTCATCCGATAGAAGGCGCCATAAGTCAGAAGTTGTCGATGAGCTTTATAGAAAATGATTTGTTCTTTGATTGCTTGTTTTTCAGCTGCTGATAAACTGAAAAGATCCAACTCGTAGCCTAATGGGCCAAACATAGCCACCGATTGTCGAAATGCCAGTGACGTATTGCGCCCCACTTGATGATTGGGACAAGCGGAGACATGATTGCTGAATGAAGACATCGGATAGCCAAGTAATGTGCCGGTTTGAATTTGTAGTCGTTCCACGGCATCGCTGTCGTCACTCGGCCAAATCTGAGGACTGTAAAACAAGATCCCTAAATCATAACGACCGCCGCCGCCAGCACAGCCTTCGATCAAAATCTCCGGAAATTCTGTTAATATTTTCTGATAAAGGGCATAGACCCCTAAAATATAGCGATGAAAGAATTCTGTTTGGGGAATCCCTTCATCTGCTAAATAAGGTGAATAAGCTTCTGTGATATTCCGATTCATGTCCCACTTGATATAATCAAGATCCGTTTCGACGATGACTTTTTTGATCGCAGCAAAGATCGCCTCCACGACTGCCGGATTGGCAAAATCTAAGACATACTGGCCGCGTCCCACAGAGATGCGTTCATAAGGATGCCGGACCACCCAATCGGGATGTTTTTGATAAAGCTGGCTGTCAGGAGAGACCATTTCCGGTTCAAACCAAACGCCTAACTGCAACCCTAGATCGTGGATTTGTTTTGCAAAATGACCGATGCCATTAGGAAATTTCGCTGGATCTGGCACCCAATCCCCTAAAGAACTGCGATCGTTGTCTCTTTTACCAAACCAGCCATCATCTAAGACGAAGCATTCCATTCCTAATGCCTGACTTTCTGCTGCTAATGCTACTAATTTCTCTTGGTCAAAATCAAAATAAGTTGCTTCCCAATTATTGAAGACAATCGGCCGCGGCCGTTTTTGCCAATAAGGGGCAATCACGTGCTTTTCAATAAACGCAGCAGACTCTTGCCCTAACCCATTCAACCCTTCATCAGTAAATGTCAAAATACATTCTGGGGCTTCAAAGACTGCATCTTGCTGCAATGTCCAAGAAAACTGTTCGGGATGAATCCCCAGCATCAAGCGGACATTGTCCCACTCATCCATCTCGACTTGAGCGAGAAAATTCCCTGAATAAATCAGATTTGCTCCATAGACACGTCCCTGATCATTGGTGGCATTGGCAGCCTTCAGTGCCACGAAGGGATTGTGCTGATGCCCAGAGGCCCCTTTTAAAGACCCCACTCGAATGGTTCCTTGCGTCAATGGTGTGGCTTTGATTTGGCGTTCCTTTAGCCAAGCACCAGAAAGGTGAACAAATTCAAATTGCTGATTTCTTAATTCCAGTACCCCGCTCATCAACGAAGAAAGTTGTTTTTTCTCAGCGCCAAGATTGGTGATCCGCTGATTGCGCGCAATCGTGCCTAAACCAGCAAAAATAGTGTAGGTGATTTCCATTTTCAATTGCCGCTGCTCATCGATCAACATTATTCGCAGGCTTTGGCTTTCTGTTTTTTCGGCAAAACTCGCCGGTTTGGCCAGCTCTCGTTCCTTTCCTGCGAAAGTTTCGACTTCTGCGACTTTAAAATCCACATACAAAGGAACGTCTTCTGCAAAAATAGTAACGGCTCCTTCTCGAAAGTCAGAAGAACCATAGGTTGGCAACTCTTGAAAGCGATCTGCTAACGTAAACAGGCCATCATTTTCAAAAAATTTGACTGTGCCGGCAGATTTATTTTCTTTTTTGGTTAAATAGTCCATGTCATTGGCACTCAAATGCCCCAAAGATGGACCAAAGTAAAGATGACCTAATTGTCGATTTGGTAAAACATGCATCACATAACTAATCTTTTCATTGTATAAATGAAAAAGCGTATCGGTTATTATCTCAATCATTTTTTTCCTCTAATTTCAACTTTATTCTCGTCTATTTCATTATATTTCTGGCATGCAGTTTCCAAATACTGCATGCGTTTTTTGACCCCTTTGTTAAAAAAGAACTTATAGAATAATGCTGCCAGCATGAAACTATACGTATTGCGGGAACGATCAAAAGAATTCTGTTCCGAATACGTAACCTCAATCTTTTCTGCTCCACTAGGAACAAAGCGATACCTTTGACAGATTTTTCCTTGTTCATAGGCTGTTATCAAAGCAATCTCATCTTGCGCGATTTTTTTGACTTTCATCACCGCTGGCACCAGCGTGGCCGCTGATTTTGTGCGAATCATCAAATCAATTTGACTGTTCTCGCCGAAAGGTTCTTCTGCTCCTTTTGAGCGAAAGAATGCCGCTTGTTGCGCGATCATCACTTGATAGAATCGTTCCGGCGTTGTACGCATCTGATAAGTATAGGTCAATGTATCTGTTCGTATCTTCGATCCTCCATTTTTCAGTTGCTATGCTGACAGAACGGAATACTAAGCTTAGCTTTCTTTGATTCTTTCGTCGATGGCAGGGCCAGTTTGTGCGAGCGCTTCTTTGGCTAGCTCTTCTTTTTCTTCTTTCAAATAGCCACGATCCATCACGATTAGGAATGGCACCCAAATCAATGTCATCACAGCAACAGTTACCAATTGTAGAATGGCACCTGCTACAGAGCCAGTTCCCAGCCAGCCAGATAAGAAGACCGGTGTCGTCCAGACTACCGTTGCTCCGATTGGGCGAGGCACAAGACCAGCAGCGATTGCAAAATAAGAAATCGTCGTACTAGCAAGCGGGGCCAAAATCCACGGAACAAAAGCAATCGGGTTCAATACGATCGGCAACCCAAATGTCATTGGCTCTGACACATTGAAAACAGATGGTGCAATGACTGTCTTCATCAGCTTCTTCATCCGAATCGAACGAGCAATAAAAAATGCCATCGTAATCGAGATCCCTAATTGCATTCCTTGGTTTACAAAAACGCCCATGAAGGTTGTATTGATGATATGAGGCAATTGTTCTGCACCTGCTTTATAGGCTTCGTAGTTTTCAATCGCCAATGCATTCATGATCGGATCAATCACGGCGTTAACAACCAGTGTGCCATGGATCCCAAACCACCAGAAGAATTGGGTGAATAAAACGGCAATCAAGACTGCAGGCAACGTGCCCCCAAGCCCATTAATGGTTTCTGTAAGATTTCGTAGACAAAGTCGACCGCATTGCCCCATGACGTGAATGTAAACAAGTAACGGATCAAATTAAATAAAAACAATGGCGCAGCACCTGGAATGATAGCAAGGAAAGACTCAGCGATCATCGGCGGAACCGATTCAGGCATTTTGATCGTTAACCCAGAAGCACTGATCTTGCAATAAATTTGTGTAGCGATAATCGCTGTGATGATCCCAACGAACATCCCTTCCGCACCTAATTTTGAAAGGGGAATCACTGTTCCCAGGTCATCGGAAGAACCGTAGGGCAAAAGCATTAAGAAAGAGGACAATGAGATTGCTCCGGCAAAAAGTTTTGGCTGGCCATATTTTCCTGCCAATTGATAGCCGATCCCGAAAACAACAAAAATCGCTGTGATACTCATGGTTGCGTTCCCGATAGGACCAAAGAAATCATTCAAAAAGGTCATCAGTCCTGCGGGCAGTTTCTCAGATAAGCCAAAGGTAGCGGGTAAATTTTGAATAATGATCATGATTGAAGCAAACATTGTCGCGGGAAAAGCAACCATAAATCCATCACGCAGACTCAATAAATACTTATTATTGGCAATGATTTGGGCAAAAGGAACCATCTTCTCTGCTAATTTATCAATAAATTTCATAACTAATCTCCTTTAATTTGCCTGTAAACGTTTACTACAATCAGTATAATCGTTTAGTTAATGTTTACACAACTCTAAAATAAAAAAAAGATCATTTTTCATGATCTTTTTTTATCGGCAATCGATTCTCTTAATATCAATTCACTTTTACAAATCACTCGGACTGGCATTGTTCGAACGCCCAATAATTTGTTTTTCGCCAGCTCTACACTCATTTGCCCCATTTCTTCCGCTTTCATTTTGACTGAAGAAAGCGCTGGTGTCATAAACTGGGCCATTTGAATATCATCAAAACTAACCACTGATATATCTTCTGGGATCTTCAATCCGTGTTCATTTAATGCTTTATAGACCCCCACTGCCATGGGATCACTAGCAACGATGATGGCTGTCGGCCGTGGGGTCATCTCGGCGATTTTTCTGCCAAAAGCTAATCCAGTCTCTGGAGACCATTTTCCTTGAAAAACATGACTGTATTCTTCCAGCTTGTTCATCAGCATCCAATTTTTGTAATTCTCTGCACGAATTTCTTGTTCATCATAAACGACTTCTCCTGTGATCGTTACCCGACTGGAAACACCACCAATAAATGCTATGTTCTCATGTCCTTTTGCTTTTAAGATATCCAAAATTTGATGGGTCTTTCGAGCAAAATCAGTTTGTATGCAATCATAGGCGTCGTTTTCACTATAATTATCTACCAAAATAATATGTTGATTGTACCGGCTGATTTCTTGCAATGCCTCTTGCGTCATTTCCCCAATGATGATGACAGCACCATACTTTGCCAGTTGAGTCAGATCTTTGTCTTGGTCTCGCATCGAGAAGACACGAACCGTTTTTAAACGCCATTTGGCTGCCTCTTTCTCTATTCCATTACGAATCATCATAAAATAAGGATCATTACGCTCCGATTCACTGTTATGCCGTGTAATGATTGCTATCGTATTTTTATCGCCAGCTTCTCGCGAACTCGACAAGCTCTTGTCTTTTGAATAATTCAGCTGGTTGGCGATCTCGATCACCCGTTTGCGGGTATTTTCGTTGATACTAAATGTTTCATCATTGTTTAAGATTCGCGACACACTTGCGACGGAAACCCCTGCCAATTTTGCAATATCCCTCATACTTGCCATTCTGCCACCCCGTTGTTTACTGTTTACTAAATATCTTTTTAAGAATAGAGAGAAACAGCGATTTTGTCAATCCCTACTTGTTACGCAAGAAAACAGGTTAGGTTATCGCGTGCAGAAAAATAGTTGCTTCGTGTATGATAAAAGTAGAAATAGGAGGGATTCAGATGAATATCACAACAACACTTATGCAGCAATTGGAAAAAGACGAAGGGGAAATGATTGCGATTCGGCGGCACTTGCATCAACACCCAGAGCTTTCATTTCAGGAAAAAGTAACCGCCGCTTATATCAAAGCCTACTATGAAAAACTAGACTGCCAAATCACAGAATGTGGCGACGGCTATGGCCTGATCGTTGATATCATCGGTGAGCAATGTGGAAAACAGCTGGCTTTACGGGCCGACTTTGATGCTCTGGCTGTAGAAGAAGACAATCAGCTGCCTTTTCGATCTCAGGTTCCTGGTGTGATGCATGCTTGTGGTCATGATGGGCATACGGCCTATTTAATGGTTTTGGCTAAGAATTTGATTACCTTAAAAGACCAGTTAAAAGGAAGCATCCGCATCATCCACCAACCAGCTGAAGAAGTATCTCCTGGCGGTGCCAAAGGCATGATTGCCGACGGTTGTTTAACAGATATTGATCATGTACTTGGCGTCCATGTGATGTCTTCAATGGAAACAGGCAAGATTGGCTACCACTCTGGCGAAACCCAAACTGGACGGGCAAATTTCACTTTGACCATTCGTGGCAAAGGTGGTCATGCTTCCATGCCGCAACTAGCAAATGATGCCATCGTAGCAGGCAGTTATTTCGTTACTCAACTACAGACGATCGTTTCTCGTCGGATCGATCCTTTTGACACAGCAAGTCTAACGATTGGTTCTTTTGACGGGAGTGGTTCCTTTAATGCAATCAAAGAGACTGTGACCCTAAAGGGAGATGTTCGTGTGATGAAAGAAACCACACGTCAAACGA
Organism: Enterococcus sp. ARL09-542; assembly: GCF_005234805.1. Classification (NCBI taxonomy): domain Bacteria; kingdom Bacillati; phylum Bacillota; class Bacilli; order Lactobacillales; family Enterococcaceae; genus Enterococcus; species Enterococcus sp. ARL09-542. The sequence continues at coordinate 368,479 of NZ_QPQX01000001.1, read as the reverse complement.
TTCACCAACAGATCCAGCGAATGGCAGATGGTCTAGCACAAACTTTTGCGGTTGAAACCAGTCTTGAATATGATGACAATTATCCGGTTCTTTATAATGATCCAGCTTTTACAATACAAGTGATTGATTCCCTCAAAGAAGCTCACTTACCTGAAGTGAAGGAGATCTTTGATTGCGGTCCTCAAGATCCCTCTGAAGACTTCGCCTACTATGCACAAGAACGACCTAGTCTTTTCTTTTATATCGGTTGTATGACAGAAGATCATCTCAATCATCCTCACCACAGTCCTGATTTCATGATGAATGAAGACTGTCTCTTGATTGCAGCCAAAGCGGTCGGTACCGCTACAATTGCTTATTTAATGGATTAGCTCCTAATCAATGCAGTTAAAAAGAGTAGTCATAAGTTCCCAAAACGGCGGTCCCCATCATGCAGGGTATCGTATCGTTTTGTCTCAACTTATGTCTACTCTTTTTAATGAGAGATCTGGATTGAAGTAATCGAAGCAGGACAGATAATTAACTGAATCAAACAACAACCACTCATTCCCACCAAAAATAAGTACGCCGGACCGAAGAAGCCAAAAAACAACAATAGCGTAATCGTCCAAAAAAGATGGAGCAACACTCGTTTAGGTGAGCGACCGGCTTGATAAAAAGCATAAAAGAAGCTGACTTGCTGCTTCTTTTCGCCCATTAAAAGCGTCTGATAGAAAAAAATCAAGCTACAGATCATGAAGATCACGATCAGCATCGTGGCCATGACTTGAAAAAGCGGTTGTGGAAATCGACTAAGAATGGAATGATCAATCAAAAGAAAAAGACTATAAAAGCTGAATACAATATCTTTCTTTTTATTCAGTTGCCACAGCTCAGAAAATTTCGTAAAGAAAATCGTCGTCGTTTTCTCTTGTTCTGCCCTCTCTTGAGTGTCTTTGATCTGCTTAATCGCCGCAATCATACTTCTTGTCGCTGTTGCCACTGTAAAAAAAGGCAATGAGCAAACCAACCACAAAAATTGTAGAAGAATCAATTTGGGCATCCAATTGATCCAAGTGATCAGACCATTGAATAAACGCTGCGGATCTATCTTTCTCATCCTTTGGTTCCTCCCGTCAGATCCATTCCCTCAATAAAGTAGCGTTGTGCAAAAAAGAATAATAGGATCGTTGGTAATAAGACCAGTGTTGCACCCGCCATCAAATAGTTCCACTGTGTCGTTGATTGATTTTGGAAAACTTGCAAACCGATTTGGAGTGTATATTTTTCTTGATTTTGAATATACAGCAATGGTCCTAAGAAGTCATTCCAAGCACCATTGAATGAATTGATGGCAATCGTGATCAGTGCAGGTTTGGTTAAAGGAATCATCAGATGGCTCCAGATATATAGATGATTGGCGCCATCCATTTTTGCCGCTTCAATCAGTTCATTATTGATCGATAAGTAAAATTGCCGCATCAGAAAGATATTGAAGGCATTCCCAAAAAATGAGGGAATGATCAGCGGCAGATACGTCCCTACCCAGCCGATTTTAGAAAACAGCACGTATTGTGGAATCATCGTCACAAATCCTGGAATCATCATTGTTGAAAGGACCAGAGAAAAAATCAGGTTTTTCCCTGGAAAATCCAACTTGGCAAATCCATAAGCGATAAATGAGTTTGAAAGCACGTTGCCGAACACAACTAACACCGTGATAAACAAGGTGTTCTTTGCATATTGCCAAAAAGGAAACGCATTGATCGTATCAAGATAATTTGAGAAATTGATTTCTTCTGGAAAAAACGTTGGTGGATAACGGACGATCTCTTCCATTGGCTTTAATGAGGTGAATACCATCCACAGCAACGGAATGATCAGAACGATGCCAATCACAGTCATCACTAAATAACTCGTTAACTTTTTGATCCGCTGCTGTTGAGAATTGCTCTTTATTTTGTACATCTGCATACAGTCAGCCCTCCTGAGATAGTGTACTTTGTTGAAGCCATCAGTTTTGTCCTCCTGCATAGTGGACCCAACGAGGAGCTAATTTCAGATTGATAAATGTTAAAACTAATACGATTAAGAAAAGGATCATCGACATCGCCATTGCATACCCCATATCAAAAGCTACAAACGCTTTGTTCCACATATGGAGATTATAGAACAAGAGCGAATTGGCAGGTCCACCAGTGCCGTTTTTCGTCATAACATAGGCTTCTTGGAAGATTTGGAAAGAACCGATTGTCGACGTAATGACATCATAAAAAATAATTGGTGTAATCAATGGAATCGTAATATGTTTAAACTTAGCCCACATACCAGCACCATCGATCTCTGCTGATTCATAAAGCGTTCCGGGGATGTTCTGCAATGTCGCCAAGTACAGCAGCATCGCCCCCCCAGAGCTCCAAATTTTCATTAGGATCAATGCCGGTTTGGTCCATTCAGGATCAAACAGCCAGGCCGGACCTTTGATGTTGAACCAGCTTAAAAAAGTATTAATCAAACCAGCGGAAGGCGACAGCAGCTGCATCCATAACACATATACTGCCACACCGGATAAAATCGCTGGCAAATAAAAAGTCGTCCGAAAAAAGCTGATTCCTCTAATCTTTTGATTCAATAATGTAGCTAGAAAGACACTGAATAAGGTCGTCAGTGGGACATTAAAGAGTACAAAATAAATTGTATTATAAAGTGATTTCCAAAAAAGTGCATCTTGCGTAAACATTCGTTTGAAGTTTCCAAAACCAATAAAATTCATTTTTGACGTTAGATTGTAATCCGTAAAGCTGCCGATAAACGAGAATAACATAGGGCCCAGCATGAACACCATGAAACCAATCAAAAACGGCGCTACAAACAAATATCCCCAGAGGGCATCTTGTCTTTTGCTTCTCGATCGTTTCTTTTTCATAATTCCCCTCCTTTAGTAAAGTGTTTTCTGCCATCTTTTTTCAGCAAAATAGCAAGGATGCAATGAGAACAGTAACGATAGAAAAGGGAATGCGGCTAGCCACAACTCCCTATCTCAATCTATTATTTATTTTGTTCTACAAGATCTTCCACTGCTTTTTGAGCATCTGCTAATCCTTCTGCTGGTTTTTTATTCCCTAGCAGAATTTGATCAATTTGTTCATTGACTAAACTGCTGAAATCTGGTGCATCCAATGGTACCGGAGTGATTACTGTATTAGCAAAATTCTCATCTGCCATTTGATAGATCATTTGACCTTTTTCATCTAAATGATCATTTTTGACAAGATTTTCATTTGCTGTTCGGTTAGCCATAATATCAAAGCTCTTTTCACCAAATTTTTCTTGAACTTCTGGGGTTGAAAGATACTCGATAAACTTGTAGGACGCTTCGGGATTTTTGGCTCCTTGAGGAACTTCTAAGACAAAGCCGCCACCCCATGACCAGTGACCAGAACCTTTTTCTTTTTCTGGAATCTGGATGACGCCAAAATCAAAGTCATCTGGCGCATTTTCCATCAAGCTAGAGTAATAATTGATATTCTGTGCCCGCATGGCCACCAAACCAGAAATAAATGGATCTGCTACACCGGAGCCAAACTCAGCTTCTAAACGATTGATCGTATCTTGCCCATAATAATCTTGCCAATCAAGAATCCAATCCAGAGCCTCCACTTTATTTTCTGTGTCAATCGAAACCTTTTCATCTTTGTCAAACCAACTAACACCGTTATCAGCGTTCAATGCCCAAACATCCGCGCCAAGGTTCCACAAAGGATAGAATCCGATACGCTCAAAATCATCGCCTTTTTTGACATCTAATTTGTGTGCAACAGTTTCAAGTTCGTCCCATGTTTGGGGTAACTGATCTTCACTGATCCCTGCTTCTTTGAAAATTTGTTTGTTATAAAAAATCACTTGGGTATCGGTATTGAAAGGAATTGCATAAGGGTCTCCTTCATATTCTACCGTATCCCATAATTGAGGATAAAATTCATCAGACATGCCATCTTTAACGTACTCGCTCAAGTTCGTTGCTTGCTGTGCTTCTGCACGCTGCGCGACTGAATTGATGTCTTGAACAATAACATCCGGTGGATTTCCTGCAGTGATTGCCGAGAGAGACTTCGTCCAAATATCTCCCCAAGGCTGGTAACTATATTTCACTTCGATTTCATCTTGTGACTGATTAAAATCGTCAATGATCTCTTCGATGACTTCTTGGCGAGCCCCCGATCCCCAAAAAGACCAAAAATCTAATGTTATTTTCCCATCACTTGTCTGTTTTCCCGATGCGTCAGTATTTTTGTCTTCCGAATTACTGCCGCAAGCCGCTGTCACCAATGCGGTCGAAAACAGCAACAGCCCTATTGATAGTGCCTTTTTCATCTTTTATCCCTGCTTTCATTTTTATCATTATTTTATAATGTTGTAATTTTAAAATATCATGACTCTTAGTAATGAGCAAACAATAAGCATTGTTTTTTTATCAAAAAAAATAACGAATTTCATAGCCGGAGATTTTTTGTAGCGTTTTCTTTGAAATCTTATTTATTTTCAGGCATGATAGTTTTAGAGGATTTTTCTTAAGCTATTGTTCTCTTTTTTCATTTTTTTATCACTTAAGAAAGAACAATGAAAATAAAACTACGTTTTATGAAAAAAAGAAAGAAGGAATCGTCAATGTTAGTTGTTATTGATATGCAGAATCAGATTCGTGATGAAAATAGTCAATCATTTATTTCTGACAGCCCTGCTTTGATCACGCGAATCGCAAAACGGCTTCAACAAGCTCGTGCAGAAGGTGAATATATCCTTTTTACAAGAGATATCCCGATTGATTGTAAAGATACTCCTGATGAAGAACAAGAAGCGTTACAGATCGTTCCTGAACTGCAACCGTTGCCGAATGAAAAGGTAATAAAAAAATATTACTTTAGTATCCCACCTGAAGTTCTCTTGGAAATCAAGGAGCAACTTTTCAATGATAAAAATGAACAAAAACATATCGAAGTGACCGGAGTAGAAACCAACATCTGCGTGTTGTCTAATACGATCGAGATTCAGAGTGCTTTTCCAGAAGCCGATTTTCTCATTAATCAACAGCTAGTTTCAGGTAGAAACCATGAGTCTTCTGGATTGAAAATCTTACAAGACTTCAATGTCGAAGTGGTTGATCGGACAGATAACTAAAAAAGAAACGCCAACCACAGGCGTTTCTTTTTTAGTTATTATGCAGTAATTCTTGCGGTATCTCGATGCGGACATCATTTGTTGTCTGACATGCAGGACAGACAAAGGTGCCTTCGATCGCATCTTTTACTTCACCATAATCATAATGAATAGCGATTTCATCTGAGTGTAACTCGTTTTCTTCTAGAGGCGGAACTGTTTTCAGCTTCCCATCTACATCTTCTTGCAGATGAACAATCAATTTGCCATCATAATTTTCCTTGCAATTCACACAAGATGCTTTTCCACGAATCGTAATATCCATGTTTTTCTCCTCTTTTCTACTTTTATGTGAGTCCTCATTGGGGATACGCTTCGATGGATGAGCCCATCGATCCTGTTTTCGATCCACCTTTATAGTGTCACGCTTGTTTAGTTAAATCAACTATTCTGTTTTCAACTGTCTTGCCGATCGCAAAAAATTCGGCTGGTAAACCTTGAGCGTTTCTTTTGTCAAAAGCATTTTTTCCCGGCACAATTATTAAGAACACGAATTTTTTGTCATCCCAAAAGAAGAAATGGCAGTCAATCACACGACCAGGAACCTTTCCCGTCACATCTCATAAAAGGAGGAACAAGTATGCGTGCAGTAACATGGCAAGGAAAAGAAAAAATGGAAGTTCGAAATGTGAGTGATCCGACGATCATTGAACCAACAGATGCGATTATTCGAATTACAGCAACAGCGATCTGCGGCTCTGATCTTCATTTGTATCATCACGGTGGTGCAGTACTAGAAGAAGGGTACGTTGTTGGTCATGAACCAATGGGGATCGTTGAAGAAGTCGGCAGTCAAGTTCAAAAATTGAAGAAAGGGGACCGTGTTGTCATCCCTTTTAATATTGGCTGTGGACATTGTCATTTTTGTCAAAATGAGATGGAGAGCCAATGTGATAACTCTTCTGATCAACTTTATGGTGGCCTCTTTGGCTTTGGTAAGCTGAATGGCAATCATTGGGGTGGACAAGCAGAATTCTTACGGGTTCCCTTTGCTGATTTCACTTCGTTTGTCGTTCCAGATACCGCGATCCCGGATGAAAAAGTGCTTTTTCTATCAGACATTTTGCCAACTGCCTACTGGAGTGTCCAAAATGCGGGTGTCAAACAAGGCGATACCGTCATTATTCTTGGCTCAGGACCTGTAGGACTTTTTGCCCAAAAGTTCGCCGTTATGGCTGGTGCGAAACGAGTGATTGCGGTCGATCCAGTTGCCCATCGACTGGAAAAGGCGCAAAGCTACAATCAGGTAGAGACCTTCCAATTGGATGACCTTGCGACAAGCGCTGATGATTTGTATGAATTAACAAAAGGCGGCGCCGATGTCATCATCGATTGCGTCGGTATGGATGGTTTAGAACCCGTCAAAGAAAAAGCCAAAAATTTGGTCAGCTTGCAAAGTGGTACGATTTCACCGATCCAAATGGCGGCGAAAGCGGTCAAAAAATTTGGTACCGTGCAAATTACTGGTGTCTATATGACTCCAGCATCGTCCTACCCTTTACAAGAGTTTTTCATGCGCAATGTGGCAGTGAAACATGGACAAGCACCCGTTATCCACTTAATGCCAAAAATTTATGAAATGATCCAAAAAGAGGAGATCGACCCAACACCGATCATCACTCATACCATGCCTTTAGAAGAAGCCGCTGCGGCTTATGACATTTTTGACAAAAAAGAAGATAACAACATCAAAGTGGTATTAAAGCCAAATTAACGCAAAGAAAGGATGATCGCCCTCAGTGCCAAAAATCAAACGAAATGAACATCAGATCGAACTTGGTAAAGACGAAGACGTCATTATTAAAGGACGCCGTTTTCATGTCTATTTCAAAAACCGGTATCTGCTGATTTCCCTAACGAATGATATTTTGACTGGTTTATTTTATATTTTCGGAAGTATCGTGTCCTTGACAGATCTGCCTGCGATCTATGGAACTATCGCCTATCTGATAGGAGCAATCTTCTTAACGATCCGACCATTGTTGAAGATCGTCCGTCATGTATTTATTTACAATGAACGGAAACAAAATGGAGAGAAAGAAAAGAATATCGAAGTATCCGATGATGGTGAATAAACAGTGACGATTTTCTTCAAGCAGTATTTTTCCCAAAACAAAACACATGCTATATACTATAAATATGCACAAAGAAAGGAGAATTCTAAAATGAAAGTATTAGACAGTATAGCTTTAGCGCTACTTATCGTTGGCGGCCTAAACTGGTTATTGGTTGGATTATTTGAATTTGACTTGGTTGCAACAATTGCGGGCGGATCAACTACATTATTCGCTAAAATCATTTACGTAATTGTCGGTATCTGCGCGATTTATTGCTTGAAGTTCTTTGTTGGTATTGCTCGTCAAGACAACGTGAACCGATAATCATTGATAAATAAAAAGCAAGAAACGAATGATCTGATCCATAGTTGCTCTACTTTCTATGGATCAGATCTTTTTGTTTGCATTGCCTTTTGTCTCTTTTTTTATTTGTTGTATAATTAGTGTCAACAGCGAATTAAAAAATTTAGATAAATAGATTTTGGCTGGACTAGGAATAGCAGCTCATTCACAATGAACCGACAAAGGAAGTGACCCATGACTGATAAAAAACGTAACTCCAAGCTTCTCCCTTCTCTGCTTTTTTATTTCATCCTCCTGCTCATCATTGCAGGAATCTTAGGGATCGTTGTACTGACGAACATCAATATTGCCGAAAACTGGTTTGGACTGGATGAGTACACAGTTGTAGAAACTCGCGACCAAGTGATCGGCTATCTTCCGCTACTCTGGTACTTCGTTATAGCACTAATGATAGTCTTGGCATTATTTTTTGGTATCAGAAAAAGAAAAAGGGCTTTGTTCTATTGGATCGGCACATTGGTCATTCTCCCTAGCATCTTGTTAGCATTTGGTGCTTTAACAACCTTGCTACCCTTCGACCGAAATTTTTTTAGAGAAGAAGCCTCTGCTTCCGCGATCATGGCTGAATTAACCGACAAAAAAGCGCTGAAAGATCAAGAGGTTCAGCTCATCAGTTATAGCTATCACATTCGGAACATTCCTTTGAAAAGCGGCGTCTATGCAGTCGCGCGAATCATCAACCCTACCACTAAACTACAAGATGAATACTGGTATTATTCGACAAATCTTTTACAAAAATGGCAGAAAGACAGTGATACGATCGAGTTACCTATTCAAGAGACCATTGCTTATAATGAAATCGATTGGGGCGTTATTCCCAAGGTTATCAAAGAAACGGAAAAACGGGTTGCGAAATTAGACCATTATTATCCCGGAGTTAGTATCGTGATCTTAAATGGTTCTCAAGGCAAATGGACTTGGACGGTCGGTGTCGATGATATTCGGGGACATACTGCACTGAATCTGGTTTATGATCTTTCAGGAAATTATCTTTCTCAATGGGATTAATCGGTCAATACAGGCCCTACTTCCATCATTTATTAAGACAGCAATTAAACAAAAAACTATCTAAGCGATCACTGATTGTTCCTATCAAAGGACGACTTGCTAAAAAAAGCAATGAGACAATCAAGATTTTTTAGATAGTTTTTTTATTATTATTCACAGATACGCCTAGCTTTTGGCACAGCGAAAGCCTAAATTATTGGCCGCAGACATCCCGGAGTTTCCATTGCGGGCTGCGATCCGATAACGTTTGCAGTAAGATTCATGACACAAGAACGACCCTCCCCGTGTCGCATACATGGCATCATCCACCTGCTGAAATCGTTGCTCAAAAAATGGCTGTCCCATGAACGAAATTGTTCCAATGGTATCCTTGCGGGATTGCTGCACCATTCCCACACATTGCCAATGACTTGATAAAGTCCATAGCCATTCGGCTCATAAAACCGAGCAGGTGCAGTACTCGCAAAGCCGTCTGCCTTCGTATTTGCTTTGGGAAACGCGCCTTGCCAGATGTTGCAGTGATAGTCTTCTCCAGCTAAAAAATCTGTCCCCCATGGATATAAGTCATTCTCTGTACCACCTTTCGCGGCAATCTCCCATTCAGCTTCTGTTGGCAGCCGCTTATCTGCCCAGCGGCAAAATGCCAACGCATCATTTCGCGAGACTTGGACGACTGGATGATCCATCCGTTGCTCAATCGATGAGTCCGGACCTTCAGGATGTCGCCAGTCTGCTCTCGCAACCGCATACCACCAACTCATATTGGGGATCAGTTGGCTCCTCTGTTTCGTCTTTTCGGAAAGAAAATAATGAAAGACAAACGACCAGCCAAACTGTTCTGCTTCCGTCACATAGCCTGTTGCTGCAATAAATGCTTCAAACATCTGATTGGTAACAGTCGTTTCATCGATTTCAAAAGAGGCCATCTCAACTTGGATCTTGGGACCTTCTTGGTCCTCTTCAAAGCCAGCTTTTGTATCCGTGCCAATTCGATACGTTCCAGCAGGAATCTTGATCATCCCATCTGCCTTCTTTCTATAATAATTGATAGCCGTTATAAAGATTGATGGTTAGCACCAAGAGGATGACTGTCTGGAAGACCAGCGTCACTTTTTGTGGTGAGAGGACAGTGCTGACTTTTGCCCCTAACAAACCGCCAACAATCGCGGCTGGAATCACAAACCACAAAATCTTTAAGTCATAGAGGCCAAATCCAGTGGTCCCAGCAATCGTCACGATTTTCGCCAATTGAGAGAAAAAAATCGTACAAATCGAATAGACTGTCGCTTCTTTGATTGGCAAAGCAAACATCAGCATCAGCAAAGAAACATTGATCGGTCCGCCGCCGATTCCTAGAAGACTGGCTAGAAAACCAAGGACTAAACCACAGAAGCAATACCAGAAGTTATTTTTCAGTTGGAATCCGGGCCAGTCATATTTGGTATAAAAGAAAGCAAACAACAAGGTCACGACGGTCAAAAAGATCTGCACCATCTGTACATGGTCTTCATTCTGGAAAAACAGCAACAGCTGATCAAAAGCGACATTGCCCAAGACACCGCCTAAGATGGCGCCTCCTGAAACCCAAAGGACGATTTGCCAATTGATCTTATGTCCGCTAGCCAACTGTCTTGCGGTAGAAACCAGCGACATAGTAAAGACTGCTACGGCAGAATAAAACGAGATGGCCGCAACAGAATGGGCGCCGATAAAATCAAAAATGGGTTTGATCAGAACGCCCCCCCCCATGCCTGAAACGGCACCAACCGTATTCGCCAACACGATCACTATAAAATAAATGAACCCAATCACACACTTACCCCCTGTAACAAACCTAAAATCCGATTGATCTGCGGCACAAATTCCTGCAAGAGTTGCTGATAACCGCAATAGTCCCCATCCACATAGATGGCATCTTTCATTCGTTTGCAGCCGCCACGACACATTTTTTGAAACGGGCAACTCAGACATTTCTTTGGCATTTCGGGCCGTTGACACACAAACGTTTTTGCAATGTCCTGTTCAAATAACTGACGCAAGGTCTGTTCTTGAATATACCCCATTCGATAGTCATCTAACACATAGAAATCACAAGGATAAACACTGCCATCTGCTTCAATGACATATTGCACTTGACAGTTTCCTAAGATCCCGCAGGCGGTGAATTGTTGCTTGACCAATAAATTCAAAAGATCATCAAAAAGCTTGATACTCACATAATGCCCCTCCGCTAATTCTTGCAGCCATAACTGCAAAAGCTGGTGGTAAAATCCCGCAAAACGTTTTGGTGTGAGGGCATAGCTATTTCTTTCTTTCGCATCTAAATCATCTAAACAAGGAATAAACTGGACAAAATCGATTTTTTGTTCTTTTAGAAAGCGAAAGACTTTCTTAGCCTCTTTAGCCAATGGATTGGTCAGGACACAAAGCACATTGTAGCCAATCTCAAAGTGGTCAAACAGCTGCTTTGTTTGCAGCACTCGCTGAAAAGTTCCTCTTCCTTTCGGATCGACCCGATGCAAATCATGGTAGAGCGGATGGCCATCGATCGAGAGACCGACCAAAAAATCATGTTCTTTCAAAAAAGCACACCATTTTTCATTGATCATGGTCCCGTTCGTTTGAATCGCATAATGGACCTGTACCTGCTTTTGCTGTTGATCCACTAGTTGGGTCACTTTTCGAAAATAATTGAGGCCCGCCATCGTTGGCTCTCCACCTTGAAACGCTAATGTCAATTGATCACCGTCTTCTAAGTCTGCATAAATATTTTCGATCATTTTATCTGTTACTTCTTCTTTCATTTTGCCAAACGAGCGGACTTCCCGCAAGGAACTGACATTGGCATAAAAGCAGTAGCTGCAGCGAAGATTGCAAAGGGAAGATGCGGGTTTGATCAATACTGAAATATGTTTCATGGTAGAAGCCTCGATTCTAAATAACTTTTTGAAGTTGCTAATTTATTTAATTTCTTAATCCCAAACGAATATATTCACTTTCTGGCACTTCAATTCGATCCATGATTTTTATTAATTTCTGGATCATCCTTTCTTCAACGTCAGGATTATCCAGTGGAGTCAACTGTTGCGGATCCTCCTCCAAGTCAAATAGCAAATGGCCAACTGAATAAGAATCAATGTATGTGGAGACTTCAATTTCTGTATAAGGATACTGATTTGTGAAGCGATTTCCCTTTCTTTGCTTCATGGTATCTAATGCTTCCTTATTGATGAACCCCCTTAACATCGCGTAATTCAATGTTTGGATAGTGATTGGGCCGTTGGAAGGATCAACAGACGCACGCATATACACGTACTTCCCATCATAAATATTGACATGACCGCCATTTGTTCCAAAAATGATTTCATCATGTAAAACAGTCTCCTTAGACTTTAGAGCTGGCAATAATGATTTACCATCCATATCCAATTCATTCGCAATACCAAAATAATCTAATAAAGTTGCAGGAATATCGATCGTTTGGCTTAAAACAGAAGTATGGGTATCCACTTCAGCATTTGGGTAACTGATAAAAAATGGCAAATGGATAATTTCTTCATACATAGGAGCAACATTCTTTCCTAACCAATCATGCTCACCAAGAAGAAAACCATGATCCGTATTAATAATCACCAACGTATCCTGCCACATTTGATTCGTCTCTAGAAAATCAATGACTTTTCCGAGATGATGGTCACACATTGCTATCAATGCAGCATATTCGTTTTGTAATTCAATTAAATCATCGGAAGAAATGTCATCTGTAACCCGACCATACTTTGGCCAAAAATAAGGTGACTCATTTGGACAGTCCTCATAAAGTTTACGATATTTTTCTGGAACAAAAAAGGGTTCATGAGGGTCAAAGCATTCTATTTGCAAAAACCAATTATCTTCTTTTTTATATTCTTCCAAGAAATCAAGTCCAGCTTGAATTGTTTGAACACTCGACATCTCATTTTCATCAACTTGTCTTGTGCGGTTCGCAAAATGCTGTTCAACTGAAATGCCTTGCTTATTCAAAGGATTTATTTCTGCATGGCCTTCAGCAAATTTCCTAGGTACCCAGCGATCACCTTCCTGCCCGCGAAACCCCTCCCAAGTAGAATAGCGATTATGATAGGTTGCCCCTCCATCCTCAAAATAGTGAGAATGGTCGGTCACTAGGTGACAGTAGATGCCATTTTGTTGTAGCACATCAAAAATGGAATGATCAAAAGGCTCCAATTGCCCCCACATGCGATGCATAAAGTTATATCTTCCTGTATGAAGTTCACGACGTGCTGGCATACAAGGCATACTTCCCCCATAAAAATTATCGAAAGTAACCGTTTTTTCCCTTAAGCGATCGAAATTTGGTGTTTGGATCCAATCATTTCCATAATTTGACAGAAAATCTTTTGACAACGTATCAAACATTAGCATGATAGCGCGCATATTTTCCCTTCCCTTCTTTACTATCGTATCATATAGAACACAACTTAATGAATCACTTGAATGACTTCATTAACAATATCTGGGATAACATCCAAATAAGTATCAGTATTTGTTACAACAACCGGTGTGATGATCGAGTAGCCTTTGGATTGAATTTTTTCTTTATCAAATCGAATCAACAGCTCGCCTTTCCTTACTTGCTGTCCTTGTTTTACGTAGGAAGTAAAGAAATCGCCTTTTAAGTTAACAGTATCCATTCCGACATGAATCAACAATTCAATGCCATTCGTAGATTTTAAACCGATCGCATGATTCGTTGGGAACAATGTTTCTACAGTAGCATCGAATGGCGCATAGATCTCTCCATTGCTTGGAACAATCGCTACACCTTTTCCTAATAACCCAGAAGAAAAAGCTTCATCTTCAACATCAGCCAATGTCAGTAAATCTCCTTTGATAGGCATCTCAATCTTTGTTTCCGTCATTAAATAATTATCTATTGCTATCTCTTGCTCTTCCTCTGATTCAGCTTCTTCTCGATCTTCAGTAGGATCATACATGAATGTAATAGTTAAAACAAACGATAGTGCAAATGCCACACTAATTGCAAGTGCATAGCCATAAAAACCACTGCCAATTCCATCACTAGGACTAATATAATTTGGAAGACTAAAAACGCCCATTCCTCCCATGATAAATGATTTTGTCCCAAAGAACCCCATGATCAGACCACCTATGGAAGAAGAAATCAAAGTTGCAATGAATGGTTTCTTACGGGGTAACGTTACCCCGTAAAGGGAGGGTTCAGAGACACCGAAAAGACTAGAAATAAAAGCGGGTATACCGATCGCACGAACAGAATTATTTTTGGATTTAATGATAACCGCTAATACTGCTCCAGCAGTAGCAAATGGAGTTGCTTGTCCTAAAACCATTACAGGATCGTATCCTAATACACCAATATTGTTGATAGCAATCGGGATAATCCCCCAGTGAAGACCAAACATGACAAGAACTTGCCAGATTGCACCCACCGCTATACCAGCAACAATCGGGCTAAACTGATAAATACTTAACACAGCAGCCCCTAAAATATTTCCAATCCATGTGGCTATTGGGCCAATCACGATAAATGTTAAAGGAACCATCAATAAAACTGTTAGAAATGGCACTAAAAAGCTACGTAAAACGCTCGGAATTAATTTGGTAATCACTTTCTCCAATTTCGCTCCAAAGAAAGTTGCAATCACAATTGGGATAACGCTAGAACTATAACTCATCAGAATAACTGGCATACCCAAAAAAGTTACATAAACAGGTGACTCAAAAATCGTACCATTAAATAAGGTATAAAGAGGTTCTGTATTAGCAGTTAACCCTGACAAGGCCGGATAGACCATTGCCGCACCGATAGCCATACCAACAAATTGCTTCAGACCAAATTTCTTTGCTGCGGTATAACCAAGAAAAATTGGAAAGAAATAGAAGAAGCAGTCACCAGCGGCTTGCAAGATGGCATAGGTTCCAGAAGTATTTTCAATCCAACCAAGAGAAACAAAGAGAACGTTTATCCTTTGATCATTCCAGTAGCTGCCAGTAACCCTAATACAGGTGTGAAAATACCAGAAATAATATCTATAAAAGCATCCAAAGGTCCTTTCTTCTCCTTTTTTTCTTCCGAGGCTTCGTTTGATAACCCAGCATAGTCAATAAACTCTTGATAAACTTCTGGTACGTGGTTTCCGATGACTACTTGATATTGTCCACCACTTTGTACTACTGTAACTACACCTTTCGTTTTTTTCAATGCTCCAGTATCTGCAATTGATTCATCTTTTAAATTGAAACGTAAACGAGTAATACAGTGAGTGAGACCGGCAATATTTTCTTTTCCACCCACATTTTTCAATATTTCCTCAACTAAATCTTTGTATGCCATTTTATTCATCCCCTTATTCATAATCAAAAAGGCAAGACAAATAATTATTCCCAACAAAGGAATAATTATCAGTCTTGCCTGCTTTACCAGTAACAACCTCTATTCGTTCTCTATTAATTTTTGAATGTGTAGCGATAAGTATAACTTTTCATCATCACTTAGAGAGACTTTCAGATACTGCTCAACCAAAATCATCGTTTTGTAAGCTGCTGGGTATTGACTCTGAATGTGCTCCAGCAATGGATTTTGCTTATTCATCTTAGTCCGGGTAGTCAATCGTTGGAAGAAAAAGCGCAAATGAGTGATAAAGCGATCAAACGCAAGCGAATCTTCATTGATTTGAATTTTATTAGATAGACGAATAAGTGAAATAATATCTCTAATTTTCTTTGCAATTAGCTGGACATCTTCAGGTTGATCGATCTCATCTGTCAGCTGAGCATTGATCAAATGCATTGCAATATTCCCTTCTTCTTCTTCTTCGAACTGGATACCCGTTTTTTCATTAATTAAAAATAGTGCTTTTTTCCCTATCTCAAATTCTTTGGGATAAAACTTCTTAATTTCCCATGAAAGGCGGTTATAAATACTCATTCCCTGTTTGTGTAATTTAATCAAATGATATAAATGATCGGTTAAGGATACATATAATGTTTCACTTAACTCATGCTCTAGATCATTTTTAGCTAATCGAATAATATCATCAGCTAAGGAAACGTACTTTGCCGGGATTGATTCCATTAATGTCAAAAAACGTTCAGAAGCTTTGTTTTTATGCAATACAAATACTTTCTCTATTTTCGTCTCGTCTGCTGCTTGTCCCGGTTTCATTTTAAAGCCCAGCCCGGTGCCGATCCAAATAAAATCTTTGCCATCTTTTCCGACCAAAACCGCATTATTATTTAGAATCTTTTTGATCTTCAAGATGTTTCTCACCTCCTTAAAATGAAAAAAGGCTATACCTCAATACATGTGTAGGATCCATACACACGTACGAAGGTATAGCCTGCATTATCAGTAACTACCCATTTGATTGTTTATACTATACTATTTATTTGATTTTCGTGCAAGCGTTTTTATCATTTTTTTCTGCTTGCATGTGTTTTGTTGAGTAAATACTCCATTCCTACTCCTCATCCAGTAACCGACTTTGTCCTTCGATCTTTTGGATCTCTGTGATGTCTTGCGTGACTTCCAGACAGCCTAGATATTTCCCCGTTGGATTTTTCAACGCAAAATAGCGAATATAGATTTTTCGTCCCCGCATGTCAATCCAGAAATCAGCTGTTTCTCTTTTGTCTGACCGAAAATCGTCTAAGATTTTTTGAACGATGTGCATACTTTTAGGTGGGTGGCAATTCACTACTTCTCGACCAATCACTGAATTTGTCCGGGGGAAGACTCGACTCTTCCCTTCAGAATAAAAACGTACCCGATCTTCATTGTCCACAAACGTCAAATCGACTGGCAATGTTTGGAACATAGCAATCAATTGTTCCAGCTGCAAGGAACCGGTGGGAAATTGAACGGTTTGGTTCGTGGGAGCAGTCGTTGTCACTGGCGGTTCAGCGAATTCTCCAAACCCAAGTCCCGCGGCAATACCAGCTGTGGTTTCTTGGGCCTGTTTGATGGCCAATTGACGAGCTGGCTCCCGTTCCAATTCTTTCTCCAGTGACTCTTGGCTTGGTTTCCAAGGCAATGGTTCAGGAATATAAGCAAACCCAATGTCAAAGCTATCTTCCGCGATCCGTTGCCAATCCGCTAAACTGAAGACATCCAATGTCATAGGAACCATGATTTCTTCTTCTTTAAAAATCATTTCTTCAATTTCAGATTTTACTGCCTGCCATTTTTCAGCAAGAGGATTATATGCTGCTTTGTCAGTTGCCAAATACTGGTTCAACTCTTTGATCATCTCGCGAATATCATCGTCGACTCCCCACATGACTTTCGGCGGAGCAGAGATTCCATACTTCTCCATATATGAAAAGATCAGCGTTTCTTTTCTTGCATAATGTTTGTCGATCTGTAACAGATCCTGCAGTGCTGCTTGCAGACGTCCTTTTTGTGACCAGTCCCCTTTTTTGATTTTCTTGAGCAATCCATCGATTTCGTCCGTCAATAACGATTGCAGGACTTGGTTTTCTAGCTTGAGGGTATGGACTGGATGACCAGGTTGTCCATATTCTTCATTTGAATGATGGATCTCGTTGATCGATCCCTTAAATACAGCCGCATGAATATTGCATAGACGTTGGATCTCCGAAGGGTCTAAACCGCTTTGAATCAATGCTTTTTCTGCCGAGGTGATCTCAGTGACATCTACGCCGTCAAATTCTTCATTGAATAAGCGTTTGGCTTCTTCAAAAGAACCGCCTTGATGAAGCAAGCTCAAAATTTCGACGATTCGTTCTTGCCGTTGTTCCTTCGTTCTCATTTGTCGACTCCTTTCACAAGAAAACCTTGATTTTCAAAAGATTGAATGATTTTTTCCAAAGGTATCTTTTTCATTTGTGCGCCTTTCGGAATCGTCATATAGCGACCGGCAGTTTGGAGCATGCCGGGTTTATTGATGGCAGTAAAGCCAAGTTTGCTCATAATATCTTTGATTTCCGGATGTTCCGATACTAAATCAAAGAGATTTTTTGAGAAATCTGCTTCTTTCATTCTTATCCTTCCTTCTACTGAGAATAATTCTCAATCAACTGCATATATTATATACGAAATTGCTCACAATTACACGATCATTTCCAAATTTATCTCCCCTCACTTGGCACAAAAAGAAAAGAACCACTTCTCGACCTCTGCGAGCGAATGATTCTTTAATAGCAAGATGAAACTCTTGATTTAGTGATAGAAAATAATCAGCTGCGATAGCGACACACGCGATTCTCTAATCCATCCACCACACCAAAGAAGAAAAAGCCCATCAATGCAATCACAACAATGCCTGACAGCATTTGCTCATAATCCATTTTAGACCAAGCACTCAAAATCAAGTACCCGACGCCATAAGTCGTATTATAGTTTTCCGCAAAGAACAAGGAGGCAAGCGAGATACCAATACTTACCCGCATGCTGGCAAACAATGCCGGCATGATTGCTGGCAAAATCAAGAAACGGATCTGATGCAGCGGGTTTTGCGTGTAATTTTGCATCACTTGAAAGTAAGTTGCTGGGATTTCTTTTACCCCATCTCGAATCGAAACCACAACTTGAATCACGATCACCGAAAAAATCAGGATCACCTTTGAAACATTCCCTAAACCAAAAAAAATCATGAAAACTGGTAGAAAAGCGACCTTTGGAATCGGATATAAGAAATAGAGCAGAGGATCAACGATTGCTGCTATTTTTGTTCTTCCGAGAAAAATCCCTAAAGGTATACCGATCAGCAACGCAAAAAATAGTGAGATCAGGACACGAATCACACTGGCCCCTGCATGTAACCCTAATTCTGCACGCAATTGCCAAAATCGTTGGAAAGTTTGATAAGGGTCCGGCAGCGAATGGTTATCCGCTAACAAGCTGATTCCCCACCATAACAATAAAAACGACAGTGCCCCCCACAAAAAAGAACGTCCGGCTTTCATCTGACTTCTCCTCTCATCTTCTTTTTCAATGCCAATGAAAAAGCATAAAAGTCCATCGTCTCACGGCGGTTAGCTTGGTGGAAAACTGGGTTTTTGATCTGATGTATTTGATGTTCTTGAACCAATAGGATCGTCTCGCCAAGGTAAGCCGCTTCTTCTGTATCATGGGTCACTACGACTAAACCGTTCGCAAGTCGTTGTTGCTCAGATAAAATCAGATTTTGCGTACGTTCTTTGGTTTCCTGATCCAAAGACGATGTCGGCTCATCTAACAGTAAAAATGCTGGACTGGTCACTAATCCTCTTGCCATTGCCACTCGCTGTTTTTGGCCGCCACTCAGTTGACTAGGGAAACGCGCTTTGAAAGAATCTAGTTCTAACGCTTGTAAGCACGTTTCGACTAACTTTTCTCTTTGGTTTTTGGGGACTTTTTGGATTTGAAGAGGCATTTCTACCGCTTGATAAACTGTCTGCCACGGAAACAGACGTAAGTCTTGAAAAACCAATTCGATCTCAGAAGGATGGCTATCGCCATAATCGATATGACCTGATTGCGGCAGCTGCCACCCTTTCAACAATGAGAGCAGGGTGCTTTTACCAACCCCTGATTTTCCCAAGACGACGTATGTATGGCCCTTATCTAAGGTTAAATCTAGATTGTTAAAGATTAAGCGATCTTGAAATGAAAATGCGACTGATTCTAAATGAATCGCCATAAATTGGCTCCTTCTTTCTAAAAAATTGTTGTTCCCTCTTTCACATTCTATGCTATACTGATTGTTGCGAAAAAAAATAGAAAGGGATGCATTTGATGTTCCGCACACTTGTGTTTCATGAAATACGACCAGACAATGAGTTAAGTGAGCAACCAAGACCAATCGAAGTTGCCGATGGCTATCAAGATGCTCTTCCATTGCCGTTATTCAATAGCTGTTCTCATTTTAAACAACAAATCGACTTTTTGAAAGCAGAAAAATATCATACCCTTACTTTGAAGGAAGTCAAAGACTACTATCTTCAAAAGAAAGCTTTACCAGAAAAAGCGGTTTTGTTGACGTTTGATGATTGCTACCAATCCATGAGGGAATATGCCTACCCGTTATTGAAAGAGGCCGGCTTCAAAGCGACCGCTTTTGTTGTCAGCGGTTGGTTGTTTGCTGAACCGAGCCCTTATAAGCCGGCTGTTTCCAAAACACTCAGTCGCTCGGAATTGAACGAAATGAGTGATGTTTTTGAATACGCCAATCATACGACTCACTTCCATGAACGAAAAGGAATGATGGGCCGCTCAATGTGGGAACCGGCTGAAAAATTTGCGGCTGATTTAGATTGCTGCAATCAAACTGTAGCGATACAAGATGTTTTTGCTTATCCCTTTGGTTTCTATGATCAACAGACGATCAAAACACTAGAAGCGAAAGGTTTTGTCTTGTCATTCACGACGATTCCAGGGTTCAACACCCTAGAAACCCCACGCATGGAACTACGAAGAGACATTATTCCCTTCTCATTGGATAAGACATCTTTTGAACAATTATTCAAAAAGACCCATTAAGAACATCCCTTCAAGGAATAAATAAGAAAGAGGAACGAAAAATGAAAAAAACGATTTTATTTACTTGCTTATCATTATTGGCTTTAGGAGTTGCTGCTTGCGGAAACAATTCAGATTCCACTTCAGAAACTAAGACAACTGACACCTCTGCGACAACTGCTGAAGTGACCGATCAAACGTTGAATGTGGGGATTTTACCAGCAGAATCTGCGATTCCAATTATTCTGGCCAAAGAAGAAGGCTATTTTAAAGATTTAGGTCTAAATGTAGAAATCAAATCTTTTACTTCTCCAAATGATCGCAATGTTGCCGTACAAGCCAAAGAATTGGACGCAACTATCAGTGATGTGATGACAGAAGCGACGTTTAAGCAAAATGGCATTGACATGACAATCACTTCGGACATTCTAGAAGACTTTAAAGTCTTAGCTTCGCCAAATTCAGGCATCTCTGAAATGAAAGGATTGGCTGATAAAAAAATTACCCTTGTACCGAACTTCATTTTAGAATACATCATGGACCAGTTTGCTGCTGAAAATGATTTTACTTATCAAATCGTTGACATTGCTTCTTTTGCGGCTCGTTCTGAGGCACTATTAAGCGATCAAGTTGATGGTGCTGTCTACACAGAACCGCAAGCGAGTATGTTAGCCGCTCAAGGTGCAATTGTTTTGGGCAGTTCCAAAGAAGCTGGCATCAAAGGTGGTACCTTGCAATTTATGACTGATGTGGTAAAAGATCGACCACAAGATGTTGCCGCATTTTATCAAGCTTACGATCAAGCCATCGATTATATGAACAGACACAAAGCTTCTGAATATGCTGATATCTTAGCCGACTATCAGTTCCCAGATGCCATGAGTACTTACTTAGATAGCCAAAAAGAAGACTATCCTTATGCTGCCAAAGTCCCACAGGACCAACTAGACAAAATCGTGGCTTGGACTAAAGACAAAGGACAAATTGATCAAGCTTACACTTATGATGAATTGACTGATTTTAGTTTCTTAGCGAACTAATTCCTGATCACTTATTACACAAAACCAATACTCGAATCCATCAAAGCCAGTGCTGTGATAGATTCGAGTGTTTTTTATCCAGCCATTATTTGACGGATGCTCGGTCACCGAGTATCATTCACTAAAGGGTTGTGAGCGATGAAAACTACTTTATCTGTTCGTTTCACTACATAAGAAAGGGAGAAAATATACCATGCCCAAAATTGATCTTTATTTACTGCAAAAGCCAGAAGAGACACAATTTTATGACTATTTACCTCAATCGGAGTCTTGGCACAGCGCCTATAAACAACTTCATGGTGAATCCTTGGTGATTCATTCTTCTGTTTTGACTGAAAGCATTCTGCCTTTCATTACTCACCCACTTGTATTGGAACTTCTAGAGCAAGAAGATCTCGCGTGCTTGCCTTTAGTTTTTGCAGAAAACAACCTTTATTGTAAGGGGCGTCTTCCTACGCTCACCGAATGGGAAGAATTGACACACGTTGGTATTTCGATTCAGGAATTAGATGAATCACCGAGCGCCACGAAAACAGCGGTCTATCATGATCTTATATGATGGGGAAAACTATCTGCTAAACTGTCGTTGGTAAGCCTTCTCCTGATGAAAGATTCGGTCTTTATAGCTATAAAAAACAACTATGAATGAGAGTGAAATTATGGAAACGATGACTTTTGAAGAATTAATCCAAATCAACTGTTTTTCTGAAGAAAAAGAAGAACGAAAGAAAGCAGCTGAATTATTAGAATATCGTTATGGCTGCGAGATTCGTTGTGGTGAGATGGACAAAAGTGTCCGCTTTGCTCACCATGCTCGCGGCTGTACGATCATTGCTGCGAAACTTTGCGCCAATGTTGTGATTTTCCAGAATGTAACGATTGGTTCAAATCAGCGGTTTAACCGGAAAAAGAATGCCTGGGAAAATCTGGGCACACCTATTTTAGCAGAAAATGTAATCGTTGCAGATGGTGCCAAAATTCTTGGCCCAGTCATCATCGGTGAAAATTCTGTGATTGGAGCAGGCGCCATTATTACCAAAGACATTCCTGCCAATAGTGTAGCCTTTGGCGTCAATCAGTACAAACCAAAAAATCCCGACTTCGATCTTATCATCAATGACCAAAATATCCCTGGAGAAGAGATCATGCGGATCAACGCAGAACGCGTAGCCGCATTTAATCAGCAAAATCAACGCTAGCAGATCATCCGATTATCGCTAGCAAGACAACCAAGGAATTATAAACGATATGAGCAAACACAGACTCCCATGGATTTTTGTTGCGCAAATAGACGATTGTCAGCCAAAATCCAATAATAAAGTAAGGGTATAACAAAAAAATATTACCATTAGCATTAACAATATGGGCCCACGAAAACAACAAAAGACTGCACAATGTCGTAACAATTCTCAGCCATCTTTTTCTACCAGTATAAATAAGCGTATAGCGATAGAACATTTCTTCGAACAATGGGCCTACTACTAATGCCCCCAATAGTAAAGGAACGGTTCTCTGAGACGATGGATAATAAAAAGTCATTGATTGTTCACCTGGAAAGATAATCTGGTTGAAGAAAACCGTTGTTAAAAGAATCGCTACAAATGTCAGCAAGCCTATTTTTATCAATGAGAGAACCTTCAGTTCTTTTAAACGATCCAACAAATCCCTATAAAAAAGGATAACAAAGAAACAAAGCAACACTAGCTTGGCGCCCAACTCATGATAGCCCATTAAAAATTTCGCATAGGAAGAAGGAATTCCATGTATGGCTATTCCTTTCCAGATAACAAAAGCCAAAAGAAAAAGCAGTTTCTTCAAGTCTTCACCCCTTTTTGAGTAGTTTCACTAGAATTGCATGGTGCTTCGCTTCACAATTAACCTCTATCAGGATTCTTCTCGTTCCGTTCTTTCTCATGATTCTCTTTGGGTAGTTTTTAGATCATTCTCAGCATTTTTTTACTCACACTACAATTATACACTATGAAAAGGAATCAAAAAAACATTCATCCGAAAGAATGAATGTTAATCAGACATTTTTTTACTGAACAATGTCATTGACTGATTGGTTTTTTAGGAAGAACAGAAATGACCGTTCTCGCGACCAAGAGATAGCACCAGATAACAAGAATAAGCTAATGGCCGTTCCTTCCCTCACAACCAAAGGAAATGAAAAAGCTGTAGAAAGGCCGATTGAGATTATGACACACAGCACATCAACACTATACCGATATTGTTTGAAGGAAAAGCGACTTCTATCAGCCATCAGCTGACAAAAATTTTCAATAGGAAATTTCAAGTGATTGAGTCGCAACACTTGTCCCGTAGCGAGTCCTGAAATCAATGTCCCAATGATAAAACATGTGACTTGTGCCAAATAGTTTGGCACTATCAGTTTTGGCAGTAAGCCATATAAAATACCATTGACTAAATTGCCAAAGAAAAGCAATGCTGCCATCATAATCAAATAGTTGATCCATTTCCGATAACAGCTTTTTTGACTGTGGTCCAGAAACCAACAAGTGACTAAGAAGAGCAGATTGATGGCTGTCGTAATGGTTCCGACCTTGATACCTGTGATTGTGGATAGTGAGACATTCAATGAATTAAAGCTGCTTACACCAACAGCTGCTTTGATTGTCAAGCTGATCCCTAATGCGCTGATACCATAGAAAAACAGTGACCAAAAGAGGGTTCGTTTCATAAGAGATCTCCTTTCATTTGCTCCTCCTCCATTATGTGGTATGCTAAGAAAAACAACTAGGAGATTTCTCCTAGAAAGAGAGAAAAAATGAAACGAACCCTTTATCCTGTTGCCAAAAAGTTTCATCAATTGGACTTGCCTTTTTCCACTGGAACATTAGAACAGTCCTCTGTTTACGAGTTTTCTCACAACGAGATCATACAAGAAGAAGCCGGGACACTGACTCACTTGTACGTGATCCTTGAAGGAAAAGCAAAGATTATCAAGTCTCAAGCCAATGGCAAACGATCGATTTTACAATTTTTGCATTCCGGTGATTTCATCGGAGATCTGACCTTAGTGTCCGCTGAAAAAACGACCAAAGAAGTTTTAGCGATCGGTCCAACTGTTTGCTTGGCGCTTCCTATCGATCATGCCAAGCAAGTATTGATGCAAGACATTGATTTTGTCAAAATGATCAGTCAATATATTGGCGATAAATTAATTAGACGGATGGAACATTTCTCCATCAATCAGACTTACCAATTGAATTATCGTTTGGCGCTGCTGCTCTTGGAAGTAGCTGTAGCGGGAATTTATCAAGAAAAACTCACAGAAACAGCAGAATACCTTGGTGTCAGTTATCGGCACTTGACCTACACGTTAAAAACATTCAAAGAAAACGATTGTGTCTATCGTGAATCTAGGGGTTATCGCATCAATGAAGCAAACCTTAAGCAATTGATTCGATCGATGCAAAGCGAATAGACACGCTCTTTTCCTTCTATCACGCTTCTTTGCTGATTGCGCATGCTATTTGCTAATTTGAGAATGGCCACAGTTGAATAGCCAAACTGCCAGTCCCTGAGAAGACGATTTGGTCTTGCTCTTTTTGCGGATAAAGTCTGGAAGTAAAGGTATACTCTCCATTGTTTATGAACACTTCCATCGATGAAGTGTCCATAAACAGTTGGATCTGTCGTAATTCTGATAGTTGAATGCTTCTTTTTTTGCGTCCATAGCCGGAAGGCCCATGAGAAAGAGTAAAAATATGGCCATCATAAGAGAGAATCGTGTCTTGGCGCAAGAGAAGCTGCAGTTTTTTTGTCTGTTGGGTTAGCTCTACCTGCAGTTCGTAGACCTCTCCAGCTAATTTTGGAGCAGTAAAGCTATCCTTTAACTCGACATTCCAGAAGAAAGGCTTTCCACGTAATTTTTGATATTCTGGCAATGGTTGTTGGATCAATCGTTGCCCATTGAAACTCAGTTCTCGCGGCAATGTCGCCGCATGCTGCCATCCTCGAGTAACAGTGGGATTCGAGTATTCAGGACTTGTGTCCCCTAGTCCCATCCAGCCCCATAACAATCTGCGCCCTTTTTGATCCAAGAACGTTTGCGGAGCATAAAAATCAAACCCTCGATCCAATTCCACGAAATCCGATGTTGGCTTAAATTTCAAATTTTTCCAATCTACTTCCCCTAATAAGTAGCCAGACTGGTATAAATTATTGAAAGCATAAGCTTGCGGATCTACTCCCTGTGGTGAAAAAAGTAAAATATCTTGTCCGTCAAGTTGAAAGAAATCGGGACATTCCCACATATAACCAAGGGAATAATCATCCCCTAAAAATATCCCTTGATAGGTCCATTGTGAAAGATCCTCTGACTGATAGATCAAAATCTTTCCTTCACTTTCCCGAGTTCGAGCCCCTAAGATCATATAGTAACGGCCCTCTTTTTCAAATACTTTTGGATCACGGATATGATCGGTAAACCCTGCAGGATATGCTTCATGCGGGATCACTACTTCTTGTTTTTCAATCGAATATCCATCACTAATCACATGGACCGTATTTTGTTCTCTGCCACTAAAAGTATAATCATGGTCCCCTTCGTTTTTCACATTTCCTGTATAAAAGAAATGGATCTGATCATCCTTTACAATCGCACTGCCAGAAAATACACCATTTCGATCATACGAATGTTCTGGTGAAAGAAAAATTGCTTCTTCTTTGAAATCTACCAAATTGGTTGACGTTTTATGTCCCCAATGGGGTGCTTCTTTTCCTGCAGGATTTTGAGGAACATATTGATGGTAGAAATGATAAACCCCATTAAACTGACAAAGCCCATTGGGATCATTCATCCACCCAGTTTCCGGCATTAAATGAAAGTACAGTCGCCAGTTATCCTGAGCGATCTTTGCTTTTAGTTCCGATTGTTGTTCCAGCTCTTGCCAGGCTTCTTTTGCACACAAATCCATCCACCACTTTCTTCTCTACAATTTTTCCATTAATTCTCGGTTGCGCTTAACGTTTGAAGGTCATCCTCAATCGTTGTTTCTTCATTCAATTCATCGGAAATCTTTCTCCGCTGCAGTTGGACGCAGGCAAAGCCCACACTAAACGCAATGAGGATCACTGCAATGTATTTCAACATGGCGCCGAAATCTCCTGTATACAACAACAAACCAGGAATAAATGTAATGCCCATTCCTGTTGCTGCCAATTGAAAAACATACGTCATCAAGCCGCCGATGGCCCCCCCAACCATGCCAGAAGCAAAAATACGCAAGGACCGAAGATTGATCCCAAACAATAATGGTTCCGTGATCCCAAACAAGGTTGGTACAGCTGCACTAATGGCATTCGAGCGTTTGACTTTGTTTCGGTAAAGAAAAGCAGCTGCGATTGCTGCCCCAAATTGTCCTGCCATACTCGCTGTTCCTAGAACTTGCAAGACATTCTCTCCTGAAGTATTTAATAAACCAAGTTCGATGATGCTCAATGAATGATGCAAACCGGTGATAACAATCAATTGCTGAACCGCTGCATATAAGATATAGCCAATACCAAAAGGCGCTTGTACGAGGTAAACAATGCCGTTGATCACTGCTTTTTCTGCAACTTGCAAAATGGGACCTAATGCAAATAAAACTAATGTCAGCGTCACTACGATAGTCAGAAATGGGGTGACGACTAAATCCATCATTTGTGGAACAAATTTTCTAAATCCTTTTTCTAATTTGGAAACAAGCCAACCAACAATAATTGCGGGGAAAATCGAACCTTGATACCCTGAAATAGAAAGACCGAATAAATGAAGCGGCTGTGCATCGCCACTAGCAACTGCCCAAGCATTGGGTAACTGAGGAGCTACCATCATCAAACCAACAACGATCCCGATGATCGGATTACCGCCAAATTTTTTGGTGGCACTATAAGCAATCAATACAGGTAAGAAAGCAAAGGCTGTATCTGTCAGCATTTCAAAGAGCGCATACCAGTCCGCACTAAAAGGAACCCCTAATTCAACTAGCAGACCACGGATCCCCATCAAAAGTCCAGTTGTAACTAATGCCGGAATCAATGGCACCAACACATCAGAAAGAGTACGAACAACTTTCTGAACAGGCGTCAGATTGGAATAAACATCTTCTTTAAAGGCTGTCTGCTGCTCACCATCTTTACCCATTGTTTGAGCAAAAGCCTCATAAACTTCATTTACTTTTCCAGTCCCAAAAATAAACTGATGCTGTCCTGTATTAAAGAAATAACCTTTGCTTTCAGAAATGTTTTCTGCCTTCTTTTTGTCTAGCAACGCATCATTTTTCAAAATAATGCGTAGTCGAGTGGCACAATGCTCATAATTTTTAACGTTTTCCTTACCACCCACTGCTTGGAGCAACTGATCAATGATTTTCTGATCTTTCATTTTAATTTTCCTCCATTTCAACTCACTTTATTTTGTGGAACCGGTTCTACAAGAAGGATAACAGAAACCGTTTGCAAAATCAACCCGTTTTATCAAAAAAAGACTGTGACAAAGTCATCATCCAACAAGTTAAACCGAATCATATGCTATTGCGATAGATTCCTCGGACTTTTGCGACGAGGAGCCACTGCACCGCAGGAGCAATAATAGAGACTGTGACAAAGTCATCATCCAACAAGTTAAACCGAATCATATGCTATTGCGATAGATTCCTCGGACTTTTGCGACGAGGAGCCACTGCACCGCAGGAGCAATAATAGTTAAGGTTCGGATAGTGTTACTTGTCGGAGACTTATGGCACAGTCCCTTTCACGAATCATTATGGTATTTGTTCTATGGGAATCGTTGATTGTTTGATCACCAGTTGATTCGGTAACTTAATCAATTCTGGCACTTGAACTTTTTGGATCAACTTCTGGATCGTTTCCACCGCATCGACACCTAACTGGTGGTAAGGATAGTGAGTGGTCGTGATCGTCGGAAAGACATAATCCGTCGAATCATATCCACCGAAGCCGCTAAGGGAGAAATCCTCCGGCACTCGCAAGCCTAACTCATGCGCGGCTTTCAATACGGCAACAGCAATGTTGTCTGTGGCACAGGCTAAATAGGTCGCTTGATTCTCTTTTAGAAATAAGCGAGCTTTTTGATAGGTTTCACTTCTGGAAAAAGACGTTTCGATGAAAGATAATTTGGTCCCTTCCATTTGAGCGATCACATCCGTAAAGCCTTTTTTTCTCAAGATCCCTACTGCTTCGTCTTTTTCAGTCACTCCGATAAACAAAAAAGACCGATGGCCGAGTTCAATTGCATACTCTGCCAGTTTCTCTCCCGCACGATAATCATCATGGACAATCGAATGGACTCCTTGTAAGTGTTGACCCAACATCAGTACAGGAACGGTCAATTGCTGCAAGACTTGTGCTAGCTCACTCGTGATCTCTCTAGCCAGCATAATGATACCAGCAACCTTTTGCTTGACCAGCATCTCAATATTTTCTAATTCGCGTTCTTCATTTTGATTAGAATTCGTGATTAACAATTGATACCCATTCTTTCGAGCTGTTTCATCGATCCCTTCTAACACACTGTTGGTGGAAGGAGAATCCAGCCTAGGAATGATCACTCCCAACAGTTTTGTGTCTTGTGCTTTTAAACTGCGGGCAAACGTATTGGGCCGATAGCCGGTCTCTTCAATAATTGCATCAATTTTTTTACGTGTTTGCTCGCTAACATAGCCATTATTCAAATAGCGGGAAACGGTGCTTTTCGCAACGCCTGCTTTTTCAGCGATATCTTTAATCGTTACCGTTACCATAGTCACCCTACTTTGCTTTTTCTTTTATTATACCAAGAACTGAAACAAAAATAAGCACTGATTCTCTTTCGGATGCCATTCACTTCATCAAAAGATAGGAAGCCACAAAAAAAGATGCTTGCTACTCATGAAAGAGCTAGCAAGCATCCGTTTATTTCTCGTGATCAAACGTTCAAGATCCACATAAAACCAATAAAGACAAAGAATAACACATACATGATCGGTGAAACTTCTTTACCACGTTTGGCCGCAATCATTGTGATTGGATAGAAAATGAAACCTAGCGCGATCCCGTCAGAAATACTATAAGTCAAAGGCATGCCTAATAAAATCAGAAAAGAAGGAATCGCGATTTCCATTTCATGCCATTTGATTTCTTTTAGTGATTGCGCCATCAGTACTCCGACAATAATCAATGCTGGTGCTGT
Source organism: Enterococcus sp. ARL09-542 (assembly GCF_005234805.1). Lineage (NCBI taxonomy): Bacteria > Bacillati > Bacillota > Bacilli > Lactobacillales > Enterococcaceae > Enterococcus > Enterococcus sp. ARL09-542. The sequence goes on along the minus strand of NZ_QPQX01000001.1, from coordinate 339,112 downwards.
AACCTGAGAGGTCACTACTGATAAAAGCGGAGAAAAGAATAGACCAAACAAAAAGAAAATACCTGTGGTCACAGCTGTTAGTCCAGAACGACCGCCGACAGCGATCCCTGCTGAAGATTCCACATATGCGCCTACTGGAGAAGTTCCTAGTAATGATCCTGCCAACATCGCTGTCGAATCTGACGCTAATGCTTTCCCCACTCGAGGCATCTTATTGTCTTTCATGAAACCTGCTTGATTGGCTAAACCAACTAACGTACCGGCAGTATCAAAGAAAGTGACTAGTAAGAATGTTAGGACAACGACCCACATTTGCAATGTGTTGATGTCACCGACATGCTTCAATGCGACTAAAAAAGTCGACGACATACTAGGTGCTGCCGAAACGATCGAACTTGGTGCGTGGATCAAACCTGTCACTAAACCAAGAATGGTCGTCGCTGCCATCCCAATGAAAATCCCGCCAGGTACTCGACGAACCATCAACACAGCCGTAATGACCATGCCAAAGATCGTTAACCATGTCGTACCTACACTCAATGATCCTAAGGCAACTAACGTTGAATCGTCGGAAACAATGATCCCACCTTCACTAAGACCAAGGAAAGCAATGAACAAGCCTATCCCACCAGAAATAGCATATTTCAAGTCGGAAGGAATCGCATCAATGATCATTTCACGAAGTTTAAAAATCGTGATTGCAATAAAAATCAGCGAAGCGACAAAAACACCGGCTAGTGCCGTTTGCCAAGGCACACCCATCCCGATACAGACTGAATAAGAAAAGAACGCGTTGATTCCTAACGCAGGAGCTGTCGCAATCGGGTATTTTGCCAAGACTCCCATCAAAATACATCCGAGGGCACTTGCTAATGCTGTGGCTGTAAAGACCGCTCCCTCATCCATACCAGAAGCACCAAGGACCATTGGATTGACAAAAAGAATATAGGCCATTGAAATAAATGTCGTGAATCCAGCCAAGAGTTCCCGCTTGATGGTCGTGTTGAGCTCATCAAGCCCAAAATAAGAGTGAAGCACATTTTTCATTTTTTGAATCCTCCATTATTCAAATAGGCGCGATTATTTTCCCTCTGAATCCTTAATAAAACAACGAAATCAATGATATACCAACTTTTCCTCCAAGTAAATAAACTTTTCTAAAAATTTCAGAACTATTTTCATTTTCATTTAAGATGCTAAAACCGCTTATTTCCCATACACAGTGCCTCATACTCGTTATGCTTCGATTGTACCACTTGAATAGTAAAAACAAAAAAAGTCTGTACTGTCAGAAACAAAAATAGGCAGCCAAAGAACGATCATCTTTTCCGCAGAAAAGCCAATCCTACCTGACAGAAAGATCCTATCAGGATTTCTTTTGCTGACCTATTGGTTAAACTGTTTTTGTGAATGATCAATCCACAAAATTTTGCTCTTCCTCAATCAAAATCTTTAATTGTTCTGCTGTCGTTCGTTTCATTGACAACGGCGGCAACTCTTCCAACGTAAAAAAGCCACTGGCAGAGGTTTCACTGTTCGTCACAAAAGAACCTTCTTTGATCGAACAGGCAAAAACTAATTTATAATATTGAAACAATTGTGGAATGTCTTTGCGCAGATTAGTATCAAATACTGCACAAAGTTTGTCAACTTCAACAACTAATCCTGTCTCTTCCAACACTTCTTTTATAACGTTTTCTTTGGGTGAGAAACCGACTTCTGCATAGCCACCCGGTAAAGACCACTCTTTTGTATGAATGTCTTCCACTAATAAGACTTTGTTATCCTGACGAATCAATGCTCGAACATCAACTTTTGGTGTTGGATACCCCTCATTGGCATCTAGCACAAGTTTAAGCGTATCGGTTGTTTCTTTCGTCGATCGGCTCATCAATTTCACTAGAATTTCTTTCATTTCGACATAACGCTCTTGATCATAAATATCCTTGCCATAATAGATCCCAGCATCAGCGATTGCTAGCAATCGCTGATACTTCTCAAAAATCTCCTGCATCTGCTCCCCTCGCTTTGTGCTCTGTCATTCTCTCTTTATGATAAAGCAAATCCTGGCAGATAGAAAGCCAGACAGCACTAATTTCTAAAGTCAGCTAGCATTATTCAACAAGCAATCATTCTTTGCGATAGATCATGCTTTGCTGGATTTGCTTTAACGCAAAATCCATGAGAAAAATCAATCCCATAGCCAATAAACTACCGATCAATGTTCCCGAGAAACGCCAAGGAATCAGATGGAGTGGTACAAAACTACTGCCGATAGTCATCAAAAGCAGCACTTGCGGATTGGTAAAAAAGTTGGCGATCGTATAATTGACAGGCATGAAATATTCCGTCAATACATTCAATACAATCAAAATAGCAGCTTTTGCTTCTAATGGTAAATCCAGTGCCATGAGTAAGAAACCTAATAAGAGCCCAACTATTCCTCCTAGCACACGACCGATTGTTCTTTTTTTGATGTTTTCCATATGTTCGCCAGCGAGTACCGCGGCTGCAGAAATCAAGATCCAATAACCATTGCTTGCTCTCAACAGATATCCACTATAAGTAGCAATAAATAAAATCATCGAAAAATGCATCGCTTTTAGGATTATTTCCGGTTGGTGGTAAAGAGCGACATAATACTTATCTTTGAGAGAAAGCTGCTGAAAGCGATCTTTGGGTAAATGAAAAGGCAGCCTTTCTGCAGCGGAGATCAGCAACCCAGCCGCCAGAGAACCTACGATTCCATAAAGAAGATAGGAGCTTTGATGAAGAATCGCCAGTAAAGCAGCTGTCACATTCTGTGTTTGATGGTGAAAATTGAATCCCGTTGCGTAGAGCATCAGTACAAAGAAATAATCTGGTTTTGGCAAGCGGTAGATTTTGGAAAGTAAAAAAGCCGTGAAGGATAAGCAGCCGATAATAAACGGTGCACTCCAAGGAATCAATGAAGTAATCGCCCCTAAAATAAAAGCACTCAACAATGCAAAACCGTGGATCAGGATTGCTTTTATATTGTAACTGAAGGAACGGTGCTGAAAAGCCAAATAAGAAAAAGCTCCCATGGCTCCAACAGAACAAATCATGGGGTCTTTGGAAAGAATCCCAGTAATCAAAGGAACGCCCATTGCGATGCCAGAGCCCAATGGACGTAATAGTTTGGTAGTTAAATTCATGACATTCCTCCTCTAGCCCCTATTGGGAGCGACATCTTTTATAAGTGGTTGTTTGGGAAAAAATTAGTATGTAAATGATCAGAAGAAAACAAGATCTTCAATGAAAAACACGGCATAACTGATGAAGCAAGCTATAGAAGATGAAAGATTTTTAACAATGGAAAAACAAGCAGCGACTTTCTAGCAGAGAAGCAACGGCCTCCCTATCAATTATAGGAATGAAAATCGAAATATGCAAATTTTTCAAGAAAGTTTCGTGAATCACTTGATCTCAGTTAATCTATCAGAAAAGACGATGCTCTCTCATTGCCGTCAATTATGCGGTTCAAGTGATATAAAAAAGATCAAAACTATTCTGGAGCAAACAAGAAGTTGCACTCAGTAAGTTTTGATCGAATCATTTTATTCCTCTATCTCCTTTAGGATAGGAAAAATTTAGTCCTCTTTTATTTTACAGATGCACTAGAAACAGCATCGACTACGACAGCCTCTGACGCACCAGTTGTCGTAGCTGACTCTGCGTTATCTTCGTGGACAGAAGCACTGGTAACAGCATCTGAGTTCTCGTGAACAGAAGCGCTAGAGACAGCATCTTCGTTTCCCACCAATTTTTGACCGGTTTGTTGCAGATACCATTCAATGATTGGTTTGAAATCTAGAATATACTCGTTGATACCTGCATATTCGCCATTTTCATTATGCATGGCTTGGTAATTGTGGACAATGTATTTCTCTGGAACCTGTTTTGGTACATGAACCCGAACAGCATCTGTAGCGCCGCTGCGCAATTGTTGGATCACCCATTCCACATTTTTATATGATTTTTCAGGGTGACAGTTTGCTAATGGATTGCCCACCTGACCGGGAACACGAGCTGCCAACATTTCATGGGCTTCTTGACGCAAGTTATAATACAAGAATTGATTATTGCTATCCGCAAAGGTCAACTCCATCGGCATTGAATCTAAAAAATAATTGATTTGATCGACGGTCAATAATCCACGATTTAACTGAACATAAGTATTTCCAGAAACGGCCCCTACTGCTTCTGCAGCTTTCTCAAGCCATTGATCATCAGACATATCAACGCCTTCCACCGTTGTAGCGATCTTCCCAGTCGCATGTAAATCTTCTGGTGGCAATTGTTTAGGTCCAGCTAATGCAGAGACTACGTTAATAAATTTGACGAAGCTTGCTAACGTGCTGCCTAAAAAATCAATTGTTCGTTGATCGATCAGATTCCCATCTTCATCAAAAGCTTCTTTTGACTTTCCTAGTAAAAACTCATTCCCCGGCATCACAAGTGCATTGACTCCTGGGGCATCCAAGATTTGACGCAAATGCAACTGTGATCTGGAAGTTCCTTGATCATAATACGAAGCACCCACGACCATTACTGGCTTATTTTCAAGAGGATGAATCTTAAATGAAAGCCATTCCAAGACACTTTTCAGGCCTGCTGGTACTGTATGATTGTGCTCTGGTGTAGCAATGATTACGCCATCGGCTAAAATGATTTTTCGATTTAGTTGCTGGATCTCTGGACTGTTCGTTTGATCATCATCTTGATTGAATAATGGCAAATCTTTGATTTCGACCAGTTCCAAAGTAAAAAGTTCGGTGAATTGTTTTTTGATGAATGTTAATAATTTTCGATTGGTTGAAACTTCTGCTGTTGATCCGACGATACCGATTAATTTCATCTTTTCTATCTCCTATCGCAATTAAATGGTTTCCCAAGAAAAATTTTCTGCTTCACGTTTATTGGCTTGATGGGCATGTTGTAACTGACTTGTGATCGTCACAAACAAGAGAAAATCACTGAATAGTTCCCGCAATTTTGTTACTTGCTCTTCATCTTTCAGGCGTCCTTGTTCATCAAAAGCTTGCAATGAGTGCCCCAAAAGAAATTCTGAACTTGGCATGATCCGTGCTTTTAATTCCGGTGAATCTAAAATCTGCCGCAAATGAGCCTGTGCTCTGGAAGACCCTAGTGTGCCATACGACGCCCCTGTGATCATAACGGGCTTATCAACAAAAGGAAAAATACCATAAGAAAGCCAATTCAAGGCATTGATCAGCGAAGCTGGAACGGCGTGGTCATATTCTGGGGTACTGATGATCACGCCATCAGCAGCTTCAATTTTTTCTGCAATCCTTCTGACTGCTTCCGGCAACTCATGGTCTTCCGGCTTATTGAATAAGGGAAGACCGGCGATTTCGACAAGTTCGATCTCCGCTTCACTAGCAAAAAAGTTTTTCATGAAGTTTAACAAATCGCGATTCGTTGATCGTGATGAGTTGGTTCCTACTAAGCCTATAAATTTCATTTTTTATTCTTCCTTTCCAAAATAATTTTCTTTGATCCCTGACGTGTGGCAGACCCGATTCTCCCTTGTGACAAAGATTCCTTCGATTCCGGTCTGAGCTTTCAATTGATCCACCACTTGAACGATCGGTTTACCAAATAAACGAGTTGTCCAGATTTCTCCTTCCAACGATGACTTAGAAACAATGGTCAGACTCGCTAAGTCACTTTTGGTTGGAAAGCCTGTTTTTGGATCAATGATGTGATGATAAACGGATGCTCCTTGCTGTAAATAGCGTTCATAGATACCAGAAGTCACAAGAGAGGCATTCTTGACTTTGATGATCTCCAATGATTGCTGCCTTGTTCCTTGGGGGTCTCTTATACCTATACGCCAAAAACCATCCTGATGTTTTGGAGACGCGCCATAGGTCACGATATTACCACCTAAATTGATCAAAGCATAAACAGCATGGTTCTGATGACAGTACATTCGTAATTTATCAGCAATGTAGCCCTTAGCTAATGAACCGAGGTCTAGCAGCATTCCCTGTTTTTCCAAGAAGACACTTTGCTCTTCCTCATTCAGACGAATTTGTTGCGGGTCTGTCAATGGCAATAGTGCAGTTACTTCTGAGGGTGTGAGGACTTTTGCATCCGTAAATCCGATCCGCCATCTTTGGACAAGAGGACCAATCGCAATATTCAAGTGACTGTCTGCTGCGCAACTATGATATTTGCCGATTTTGATTAGCTCATAAAGTTCTGGATCGACGACCACAGGATGTTGACCAGCTGCGTGATTCACCGCCATCAATTCTGAGTGGGGATCGTTTGCGCTAAATCGTGTTTCATATTCATGCAGCAGGCGTTCTAATTCTGATAGCAACCACATTGGATCGTTATGGGCAACTTGTAATGTGATGGTTGTACCCATTCGATGAATGACCCTTGTTTCTTCTCGAAAAAAGTTTTCACCCATTTGTATCCCTTCTTTGATTCCAAAAATCAAACGACTCGCTAGCGAACCATCATTTTTGTTAGTATTTTCACAATCAGAGAATACTCCTTTAAAACATTTTTGTCAATATTATTATATATTTTTTTATATACAAAGCCGCGCTAATTTTATATAAAAAAAGAACAACCTTCGATCTTTCGTTGCTAGATCAAAGGTTGTTCCCTATAAAACGGATCAAAAATAACGACTCATTTTCATTTGCTTTAGTCATGCATCATTATAGCTGTTTTTTCATCTGATTTAACTCATTGATCAACAGCCGATTTTTGTTGATTTTTGCAAACGCAAGTGCATCTTGTATCAATTCTAGAATGACAGAAGCTGGTTCGCCGGCAGCTTGGGCATTTTTGGCCAACTGTGCAGCTGCACGGGCCAGATAATAGGTCAAATGATTCTCTGAGCAAATGGCGATCGCATAATTTAATAGTGCGTTGCTGGTTTCAAGATCATTCGTTTGCGCGTAAAAAACCCCGCAATGGAAAACGATATTCAAAACGCGCCAGATGTCTTCCGTTGTTTGGATGGGATACGTATAAATTTCGCTAAATACTTTATCGAAATATACTTCCGCTTTTTCCAACTCAGCTTCACGCGCATAAGCGATGCCGATCCCCGTGTAGGCCAGCAGTTGAAATACTGTGTCGGTCGTCTTTGACATCAGCAATTGATCAAAATGGAACAAGACATCCGTGAACGGCGCCTGGTTAAAAACCATCTCGAATCCTTTAAGATAATAATAACGAGCTCTTAAATCGGCGTCTTTGATCGTTTTGGGATCGATTTTCTCCAAAATTTGAGCCAATTGTTCAAATTCACTGGTAATCAGCGAAAATTCAGCTTTTTCTAGTTGTTCATCTAGTTGTGAATTCACCACATTGATTGAAGAAAAAAGATCCACTAAAGGCAGATTGATTCGATTGCATAACTTGATCAATATTTTCAAGGAAGGGACTTGTCCATTATTTTCAAACCTGCTCAGAGTTGCTTGTGTGCAAATACCCTCTGAAAGTTCTTTTTGTGACATCCCAACAGCCTTTCGTGCTGCAATAAATTTCTCTACATTCAATTGCCTTTCCCCTCTCTGCTTCAACTTTGGCAGCCATTCAGTATCGATATGATTTTAGCATGTTTTTTTGAAAACAGGCACCCTCTTTTGATTTTATTTTTCACTTGTGAAGGGGAAGACTCTATGGAACAATCACTTTTCTGAGAAATCGCCTTTTACGACAGCCCGCTGGGTTTGATAGCTTCCTTTCTCTTTTCCTGTACGTATCTCGGCTAGCTTTGTTTCGATCATTTTCATAATTTTGTTCAAGTTTTGAGGGTCTGCTACAAAATCTAGTTCATCCCCATCGATCTGCATTTTCGGACAGACATCAAAATTTTCATACCAAGCATCATAACGTTCGTTCAACAATTTGTAGTAATCATACAAACTTGGATCATTTGCCACCTGTTCATACGAACGTCCTCGCTTACCGATCCGATCGATCATAGTCTCCAAAGAAACTTTGATGTGGATCATCAAGTCTGGTTGTTTCATTGGGGCGGAGTCTTCCAACTCACGCAGCATCGTGTTCAATAAATTGTCGTATTGCTCGACTTCCATTGGTGAGATCCTTCCAAGATCTGCATTCAAATGAAACATCATGCTGTCTTCATAAATCGAACGGTCGATCACATTGTCATCGTGAGACAAGGCTTCCCGCATTGCAAGAAAACTTTTATTCAAAAAAAAGATTTGCAACAAAAAAGCATATCTTTCTGGATTTGAGTAGAACAATGGTAACACATCGTTGTCCTCAACATTTTCATAAAATGGTTTTGAAGCCATTTCCTTCGATAAAAAATCGGTCAAACTACTTTTACCTGCTCCAATCGTTCCTGCTATCAATAACACATGCATCCATCCTTCTTACTAAAATATCGTTGAGCCATCCTTGTCTCGCTTTTTCCCTCACTGATAAACCTAACACTGAAGCTGATTCAAAACGTAGGCGTATCTTTACATGGCATTTGGTTAGCAGCAAAATACTCATAAAAGACCTTGTTTACTGATTTCTCTTTGATAACAAAAGATTTCTCGCGACTAATGTCTCAGTGGCAACCTCTCTAGTGTATCAAATCCAGCAGGTATTACAAGATTGAAGGTCCTTTTCCCAATAACGGGCACTCTTCTGCTAACAGGTTGTCGTCTAAACTCGTGCGTTTCTCAGAGTCGTAATGGCGGATTCTTTATGCTTGTTTGCCTCACTTCGACACAAATCCCTGCTAAACGATTATGACAAAAACAGCGCTCCTTCCAAACTTCAAGATCCATTTTACCTAATCTTTAAAAAAAGTAAATACAATATATAGTGAACAGAGTGTAAGAAAAAGATTAAAAAATACTATATATTGTGAAGTAATGGTATCTAAAGGAAGGAAATATTCAGTCACTGCAGCTGATTTTGTTATTCATCCTTTCCCCCAAAAAACACAACACCTGCTCTCCTATCAGAAAAAAGAGCAGGTATTGTGTTTAGAATGTTGCTATTCCACTTCAATGGATCAGCAATCAGTCGTTTTTGTCCCCTTGAATCAAAAAACAAACTCTAGCTAGGATATATCCTTTGTGTCAGTGAACTGATTTGCGCCCCTTTCCACTAAAGAATATCTTTCCATGATCCTTAACGTAAGATTTCGATCGTTTTCTCGATTTTAACCGTTACACGACCGTTCTTGATCACATAAACCCGTTCGGGAATATCAATCAATGCATTGCTTTTCGACTTTGTATCTAACAATACAAGATCGGCTTTTTTACCAACAGCTAATCCATAATCAGCTAGTTTCAACGCTTTCGCCGTGTTGGTAGTGATCATCGGTAAAACCGTCGGCAAGTCGGCAGCCCCACCTAAGTGGGCAACTGGAACAGCTAGCATCGCAATCTGAATCAAGTCCCCATTCCCATAAGGTGTGAAGGCATTGCGGATGTTGTTGCTTCCTAAGCAGATATTTACACCACCATCTCTTAATTTGCGAATCGGAGTGACTGCACGACGCACATTATAAGGATCGTTTCTCGCCCCTAAATGAAGATCGGTGGCAGGCAATGGCATGACATTGATTTGTGCTTCCGCCATCAATGAGATGACTTCTGCTAATTTTTCAGGCGGCATCGCATGCAACGCGGTCAAATGACCTACGGAGACACGCCCGTGATAGCCTTCTTTAATGGTCTTCTCACACAGATAAACAATTGATGTCTCATCCGCTTCATCGGCGAAATCTTGATGGAGATCAATGTCTTTATCAAACTGTTTGGCAATCGAAAAAACCAAATCAATATGCTCATTGGCTGGTGCATCATTATAAGGAATTCCCCCTACAACGTCGGCACCTTTTTCCATTGCTTCGATCATCATCTTATCAGTACCAGGCGCCTTGAAGATTCCTTCTTGGGGAAATGCGACAACTTGCATATCAATCAAATCCTTGTATTCTTCTTTTAATCGCATGATTGTATCAAAGCCCGTAAATCTTTGGGCTGGATCAAACTCTGCATGAGTCCGCACAGCTGTCGTACCATGAACGATCAGCATCTCAAGTGCTTGTTTTGCCCGTTGGTATATGTCTTCCTCTGTGAAAGTTGGCTTTAATTTTGCAGTAACCGCGATAGCTTCTTGCAATGTGCCGGAATTGTTGGGTTCACGGTCAGCGATCAATGCTTTATCCAAATGAATATGGCTTTCTACAAGACCGGGAATCAGCACTCGTCCATTGGCTTCGATGGTCTCATTTGCAACTGTTTCGATGGATGGTGCGATCTCGACGATTTTGCCAGCAGTAATGCCAACGTCTTTTAACTCTTCTCCATCCTCGATTCTTGCTTGTTTAATTAGTAGATCCATTTCTTTTCCTCCCTCTTACTTACCCAAAAATCAAACCAATGAACAACAATATAATTGAAGCAAGACTTAGCCATTTCACATTTCCTTTGACCACATCCAAAATGGGGATTTGGAATCCTGAAGATAATGCTTGCATCGTGATGTTGACGAAACTCATTTGACTGCCTAAGCCCACGCCCATTGTGACAAAACCTAAAGCAATCGGTGGGAATCCTAGGGAAACGGCGACTGGCAAAACAAGTGTCAACACTGAGCCCACATACGCTCCAGCAGGAATGCCAATCAAGACTCCGGTTAAAATCGCCACAGGTACTACAACAAATTCCGGTGCATTTTGAGCTACCCCAGCAATGACGGCAAACGTTCCTGTTTGCGCAATGATATTGATGAATGCCAAGAAGATTCCCACTTGAAAAAGACGAGTCAGAATATACGTTGATCCATCTACCATTGCTTCCACCGATTGATTCATTGAAAAATCAGTACATAAGTAAATCAATGCTAATGTGATCACCATATAAACAAGCGGTGTGAAGAAAACAAAACCAATCAACTCATTGACTAGCGGGCCGAATATAACTGCAAAAAGCAAGAAAATCGCTGGTAATGTGATTTTGAACAACTCGCCATTACTTTTTGTTTCATATTCATTTTCTGCAGAAGCTTTAAAGCCGATGTGCCGGCGCTTCGTTCCCCAAAAAGCCAAAGCGATAGCTAACACGACAAACAACAACCAAAAAGGACGCATCTCAACAACATAAGAAGAAACGCTAAAGCCGCCCAGTTTGGAAACAATACTTGATTCTAAGGAGGCAGGAGAAGTTGTAAACGAGACAGCTGCCGCTAGCGACATGGCTGCAATCAATTCTGGAACCACTCCCACTGCTGCAAAAGCCAGTGGTGCGATCACCATTGCACTGCCGCCGCCAATACCAGACATATAAGTAGCTGCTGCAAGCAAAATGACAATAAATGCAGAAACATATTCTACCTTGCCTTTTGTTCCTCGTTTAGCCAAAGTCAAAGCTGCCGTATAGCTTCCCGCTTTGAAAACAGCCATTGCCACAGCAGAATTGATGATGGGGACAGTGATACTCAACATCGTTGGCACAGCTTCCAGCAGTTGCGTATTGGCTTCTGCTAAACTGATACCTCCGATGATCATTGCTAGTATACCAGCAACCAGTCCAGCAATGATCATATCTACCTTTCTAAATAAAAGAACTAAAACCAAGACCAATGGAACTAAAACCAAAATAGCTTTAAATCCTGTTGGTGCAACGATTTGGTCAATTGCTTCTTCAGCATGTACAGCAATGCCATAAAACATTCCTACAAACATAGCAGCAAGCAAAAAAACCCATTTTTTAAATGTTTTCATTTTTCCACGTCCTTTTTTGGATAAAAATAAATGCATTGAAAAAAACGAATGATTCAGTCTATTACGTAACTAGCAAAATAGGTTATTCCATTTAGAGAAACTCAAACGGGGCCTGCTTTCTCCTTTTATAAAACAATTACTGCCGATTACCTATTGAAATCAAAATGAGATCACTCTTAAAAAACTACCCCTTTCACTACTTGCTATTCAGCTACAAGTTCTCTGAGCCACTCCTCCCTAAGAATCATTCCCTGCACTGTCCACTACTAATAAACGGCCACAAGATGCCGTTGGTGAATCCTTTGAAGTTGTCGGACATACAAATACACCGCTTTTTTGTGGGAATGATTCTTCCTTTTCTCCTTTTCTGCCTATCTTCCTGTTTTCTATTTTACGCGAATGTGAATCCGCTTTCTTTGGACGTTATTCTAAAAAAAACGATCTTTTTTTAGCCGATTGTCTAAATCATTTGCATCAAAGTGAAACAAAAGCGGCTGTTCTGCCTATTCTGACCAGCCACTTTTATCAATTATCTGGTTCCACTGAAGAATCGCTTAATCCGCTGATAGACCAGCAATTGTTTGCGGGCACGTTGAATCCGGCGATACCGATGAGGATTTTTTTGGTAAAACCCTTGATGGTAATTCTCGGCTGGCCAGAAAGTCGTGGTTGGTCTAATCTCTGTGATGATTGGTTTTGCATAATGACCTGCCCTTTGCAGCTGTTCTTTTGACGCTTCAGCAATCGCTTGTTGCTGCGGATCTCCGACAAAAATGATTGGTCGGTACTGCTTTCCCCGATCTTGAAACTGTCCACCAGCATCTGTGGGATCCGTCAACTGCCAATACAATGAGACTAGCTCCTCATACGTAATCAACAGATTGTCAAAAATGATTTCCACTGCTTCTACATGTCCGCTTAACCCGCTACTGACTTGATCGTACGTGGGATGCGGGATATTCCCGCCGGTATATCCTGAAAGAACAGAAGTGATCCCTATTTTCTGTTCAAAAGGCTCCACCATACACCAAAAACAACCCCCCGCAAAAATGGCTGTTTCTTGATGACTCCAGTCAGTGATTTGATGTGTCTTTGTTTTTTGAGTTGTTTGAGTTGTTTCTATCCCTCTTAACTGATCATAAAAATCCTGTAAATCCGGTGTCAAGTTGCCTCGAAGTGCCAATGGTCGCAAAGCAGCTTCCAACTCTGATAGGACATTTTTTTGTTCTTGTCCGGATTCTAACCGATCTCGGGCTGCCAACAACTGGGATCGTTCCCAATCTCTTGTCCCTGGATTGATGATCAAATTGTAAAGCTGTCTTAATCGTTCCTCGTCCATCCTTCTCATCCTCTCTGCCAGCAAAACTTTGAAGTGTTCCATCCTCTTGCAATTACTTGAAATGATTTATATGCAAATTACCATATTTCCTTCATCTGGCCTACTGATTCGCTTTCTGACCAAAGAAAAAATTCTCTAAATGACAAAAAAACCGAACAAATAGCGGTACAGACCATCAACATAGGAGGGTCTGAAATTCCTGTAGAACAGAAATCAGCTATCGTTCAGTTCGAGGTATTTTGCTGTTTGGTTATCTTAAGAGCATTGTTTATCTTGTTAGTGAAAAATACAATGGACTTAATTCTTCTAATGCTTCAGTCGTCAATCTCTCAACATCTTCGATGCTCTCTGATGGAAACCAAAGTTTGCCGATTTGAAAACTGCGTCCTTGCAGCTTTTCTTCAAGTTGTCTTTGTTTTTGCGGCTCTGAGAGGTATACAGCTAATGGGCAATGATCTTCTAGTTCATGTTCCACCTGTGGCCAAATATAATAATCAGCCAAATTTTTGTCTTTGCTCCATTCTTCAATCTGCCAGCGTAAGTCATTATAGGCTGCTAAACTCCCTGAACGTTGGCCACTTTTGTAATGTTGGAACATGAAATAGACTTGATATTGCTTTTGATTGATCAATGCAGCTAGGCAGGCATTTTGATTCGGATGTGCCTCATTCCGATAAGCACACCAAAAATGACTGCGCAAATTCCAACCATTCGTCCAACTCTCAACTTTCGGTTGAAGGTCTGCTGATACATTGGTTGCGACAGTCATTTGGATATGTTTCCATTTTTGCCAGCTCATCTGATAATCCTCTTTCAGCCGCTGAATTGTTTCTGGTGGGTAGATGTCTTTGATTTGTTTAAAGGCAAATACCTCACGATCGAATAAATCAAAATCTGCCTTAGCAAATTCCATAATGTCACCTTACTTTTAAGCTCTATTTTTTTAGTGGTAGTAAACAGCATCTAGGAACAATCCTTGGGAAGGCACTGTCTCTCCGGCTGCTTTTCGGACTTGATTCGTAAATATCTCATCGATCGCCGAAATGTCCATTGTACCCGCACCAATCTCTAAAATCGTCCCGGTGATGATCCGTACCATTTTATAAAGAAAGCCATCTCCTTTAAAGCGAAAACGCAGCATATCTCCTTCTCTTGTGAGTGAGAGTTCCTCGATTGTACGAGTAGTGGATTTTTTGGTCTTTTTTAATGCAGAAAAGCCAATAAAATCATGAGTGCCAATAAACTTCTCACAAGCTGCTTGCATTTTGTCCCAATCAAGCTCTTGCGGACAATGAAAACTCCGATGACGTTCAAATACGGTTGGAATCGGACTATTCCAAACATAATAACTGTATTGTTTGCCGGTCGCATTGTAACGGGCATGGAACCGTTCAGAGGCTTCTGCGACCTCTTTGATGACGATGTCTTGAGGTAGGTAGCGATTCAGGAATTGCAACATTTTTTCGGGGGACAAATCGCTTGCTGTCTTGAAATTGGCTACTTGTCCTCTCGCATGCGTCCCTGCATCTGTACGTCCAGACCCGATGATTTCGATTTTTTCATTTGTCATTTGTGTCAAAATACTTTCAATTTTCTCTTGGATCGTTCGATCAGAATCGCCTAAACGTTGCCACCCCAGATAGCGCTTGCCATCATATTCAATCGTAAGTTTAATATTTCTCATTTATTTTAATTGCTCCTGTCATCAATGATTTACCCCAAAAAAACGGGTTCCCTTGCTTATCATAAGGGAACCCGTCACCGGTGTAAATGCTCTAAAGAAGATTTTAGCGATATTTCAAGAAAACAGCCAAAGATTCAAATTTCTGATGTCATTAAAAACTTTTATTTCCCAATCACTAATCTCCTTGTATAGACTGCTTGGCCCGAATGCATGACTGCATCATCGACGATGGAGACGATCCGAGCTTGTCGTGTCACAGCTGGCGTCCAGTTCTCATCAATCACTTCTGATAAGCTAGTTTCATCGATAGACTGAAGGTAATTAACTGCTAACTCGACACTAGCAGAAAGATAATCCACTAATAGTTCTTTTTGATTAACAATTACCTTGGCGGCTTCTTCTGGTGTATGACGCCAATCTTCTGTATCGTCAGGCAAATCCAAAGCAAATCGCTTCGTCCAGTCCGCTAGCCAAAGTGGTTCTTGATCCGCTAATGCGGAAATCTGCAGATCGATTTCGCGAGCGGTATGCCAGATCAGCCAAGTGACTGACTTAATCAGTGGCTCCGGCATCGTGTTCGCTTCCGCGATACTCATTTGCGCCAACGTTTCTTCAAATCGTTCTTGGGCCCGTTGCAATGTCTCGATCGTCAATTGTGTTTCCTTCATGATACTCCTCCTCTTTAGTAAGTGCTTATCTTTACTCTACTACAGAAAAAGGGAGAAACCAATGAATCAACCTGCTGGTAAAAAGGACTGAAAAATTATTCTTCCGCATAAATTTCTTTGGCTAAATTGAATGCCGACCATGCTTTAGGCCATCCGGCATAGAAAGCCAAGTGTGTGATCAATTCAACGATCTCTGCTTGAGTCACACCATTTTCTTTGGCGATTCGTAAATGAGCTTCTAATTGAGGCACACCTTGTGTCAAAAGGCTGGCAACAGTGATCAAACTGCGATCTCTGGCGGACAATTCTTGTTCTCTAGACCACACTTCTCCGAATAATACGTCATCATTCAATGCCGCAAACTGAGGGGCGAAGTCACCCAATCGTTCGCTTCCTGCTGTTTGTTTTTTCATTCTCATTGCCCCCTTATTTTTGTAACTGCTGATAGTCTTCCTCCGCCACAGCTTCGAGCCATTCAGGCGTTCCGGCAGTAATAGCCAGATGTTCAAACCAGCTATCTTTTGCTGCGCCATGCCAATGCTTGATGCCATCATGGGTGACGACAATATCTCCTGCTGTCAAAAATTGGGCTGGTTTTCCTTCTTCTTGATACCAGCCTTCACCACCAGTAATCAGCAAAATCTGATAACCATCATGATGAATATGTCAATTATTGCAGCAACCTGGCTCAAAAGTTACATTCCCAACGCCAACATTGACCGAGGGGTCTGCAACTAAAGTGTTTAAATAACTTTGTCCAACAAAGTATTGGGCATACGCTTCATTTTTTGCGCCACTTGGGAAAATCACGCCATCTTTTACCTCTTCAAATTTTGCCATTGCTTGTCTCCTCCTTGCATACCTCTTTGTCTGATACCATTGTGCCATTTTGTCAGCTTTCACAATCAATAAAGCGGCAATCCTTTCAATAACTTACAAGTTCATGTTACTGCTTGATCCACATAACGTCCAATACTTGTTAAGCTGATTTCTATGCTTGCAAAGCATGCTTGAATTTCTTCAAAAATGTTTGGACTGTCGGCGCCAAAATCGTCTCTTTCCTCCATACCAGAACACAGTTCGTTTCCAGAGGTGGCGAAAAGGGGATGAATTTTATTTGGTTTTCTCGATGATGAATCGCTCCAGCAATTGCTAAAGCAGCACCAACATTGTTTTCGACCAATAAAAGCACATTAAAAATCAAATTGTATCTCCCAACGATTGTCAACTCTTCTTCAACGAATCCCCCCCACGTGCAAAACATTTCCAAAACTTCTTTACGACTCGAACAAATCAACGGTGTGGTGAGGATGTCTGCAGGTGAGATACTGCTTTGATCAGCCAACGGGTGTTCATTTGCAACAAACAGCCCCCAGACTTCTTTCTTAGGCAATGGTCAGCCGATTGTATTGATCCGTCGTTGCAGGATCAATCAAAATCGCCACATCAAGCAAGCCTTTATCAAGTTTTTCCAGAATATCATTACTAGTTCCGCTAAAAATAGTAAAAGACACTTGGGGGTGATCAGTAACCATTTCTTCGATGATTTGTGTGAGCAAATAGGAGTTTTCTGCTTCCACACAACCAATCGCAATTTGTCCATTCAGAATCGTCTCCTGATAATTGAACAATTCTTGTTCTGTTTTCTGATTCAATTCAAGAATTTCTTCTGCGCGCTTTTTTAAAAACAGACCTGCTTCTGTTAAATAAAGTTTCTTATTTTGGCGCACAAACAATTCTGTGTGCAAACGCTCTTCAAACTCTCGAATTTGTCTGCTTAAAGTGGGTTGCGTAATGTTCAGCTTTTTAGCTGCTTGGGTAATATTTTGTTCCTCGGCTATTGCTAGAAAATACTTTAATACACGAGTTTCCATCGAAAACTCCTTTCTTCTATGACACAACATTTTTCCTACTGTTATCTCAGATTTTCGGGAAAAGAACGCATCCTTATTTATCTGTAACAACGAATACTAGCTTTATTCTACCACCTAACTAGAAATTCTTGACCGCTATTCGTTTGGTTCATCCAAACAAAAAGGCCCTTCATTCACTGAAGAGAACGAAGGAACCGATAGAATTGAATTTCAGTTGTTTCTAAAGGACGTTTTTATTACAAGCGAATCGGTGTAGCAGTCTTTTGCAGAACATTGTTTAGCGCTTCAATATTTGTACGTCCTTGGGTCTGCAGCCACTCTTTCGCCGCACCTTCTCCCTGAGTCACAAAAGGCTCTACACCGTTTGCCCAGGTTGCTCGTCCACAAAGTACGCCATTGAATTTTGAGCCGGATGTTTTGGCAAATTGCAGTGTTTCTTGGAACAATTCAGCTGAAACCCCTGCACTCAAGAAAATATAGGGCAGATCCGTTGCTTCCGCTTGCTCTTTGAAATAAACCGCCGCTTCTTCTTTAGTATAAGCAGCTTCCTCCGCATAGCCCTCTACATAGTTCATATTCACAGGGACTTCCACTTTCAAGACATCAACGCCATAGTATGCTTGCGAAAATTCTCGCATCATATCATTTACTTTATGAGGTTTTTTCAAAGCATATTCTTTCGAAGTGGTATCTGGGATAGCAGCATCATAAGAAACCAGTTCTAAGAAAAATGGTAGATTTTCAGCAAGGCATTCCGAACCAATCCGTTCGATAAATGCCTTCTTTTGATCATTGATCTCGTCAAGTTCGTCCACATCATAATAGAGCAAAAACTTACAAGCATCCGCGCCATTTTCTTTTAGCCGTTTCACAGACCAGTTGGACAAAAGATCAGGCAAACGACCCGGAGTTGAAGCATCATAACCGGTTTTCTCGTAGGCTAACAATAATCCAGCTTGTTCATCCCGAACTTGGGCTGCTGGCAATCCATACTCTGGATCTAGTAAAATTGCTGAGGCATAGGGCGTCAACTCGGCTGACACGATTTTTTTGAAGGCACTGATTTGCTCTGTCGTGACTGAATGGTCTTGGAATCTGCCAATCATTTTTTTCAAAGCCCCTCGTTGATCAATGGCTAAAGCACTAATAATGCCATTTTCATTACATAGCTGTTGGATATATGCTTGCTTATTTGATAATGTCATGCTTTCACTACTTCCTTTTTTAGTTTTCTGCCAGTTTTCCATTTAAAATTTCGGCAATTTCATCAGGAGACTGTGCTTGCTTCAAACAATTTGTCACCTCTTTATGCATCAAAAGCCGTGCCACTTGAGACAATAGTTTCAAATGTGTCGTTCCCGCTTCTGAATCAGGTATAAAAAGAGCAATAATAAAATCAGTTCCTTCCCCATCCAAACTTTTCCAATCGATTTTGCTATTTAATTGGACGATGATGACATTGGCTTCTTCGATACTGTGATCTTTCGCATGAGGGATAGCAAATCCATCCATCATCCCCGTTGTACTCTCCTCTTCTCTTGTTAGCAATTTTCTATAAACAGCAGCTTGATCACTGCTGATGCCTAGAATAACTGCTTGTGCTGCAAGGAAGGTCATTATTTCGTCTTGTGTCACAAAATCTCGCTTCATAAAAATGTGGTCTGTTTTGATCAACGTCATTTGTCTTCCTCTTTTCTATTCTTTCGCTGTTTCTTTCCATTCATCAGCTGAAACTTCTGCTTCACGTTTTTGTACACTGCGTTTTTGGATGAACCCTAAAATCACTCCACCTATGATCGAGCCAAGTAAAATCGAACCTACCCAAGCAATTTTCCCCGTGACAACCGGCAATACTAAGAAGCCGCCATGAGGAGCAGGAACTTGGACTCCAAACATATAGGTCAAAACCGCTGCGATCGATGAACCCAACATCATCGTAGGCAGAACACGCAGAGGATCTTTGGCTGCAAATGGAATCGCCCCTTCAGTAATATGCGTTGATCCTAAAATAAAGTTGACTAGCCCTGCATTGCGGTCGTTCGTATCAAAATATTTCCCAAAAAATAAGACAGCAAATCCCGTAATCAATGGTGGCGCGATACATGCCGCAGAAACACCTGCCATAAAGGTATGGTTTCCTTGAGCTAACAATGCCGTTCCCGTAACGTAAGCGGCTTTATTGACGGGACCGCCCATATCAAATGCGGACATACAGCCAACAATGATGCCTAAAATCAATGGATTCGAATTCTGGAATCCTGCCAAGAAATCCATCATACCTTGATTGATCGCCTCCATCGGGCTTGCTAACAAAGACATCACCACACCAATGACTAAAACACCAATCACTGGATATAAGAAAATAGCCTTCAATCCATCTAATTGTTTCGGTAATCCTTTCATGACTTTTTGCAAGAACAGAATAAAGTACCCAGCTAAGAATCCAGCAAAGATCCCGCCTAGAAAACCAGCGCCACCAGCATTGGCCAACAGGCCGCCGACAAATCCCACCACCAAACCAGGTCGTTTAGCAATCCCTTCAGCAATGTAAGCCGCTAAAATAGGGACCATCATTCCCATTGCTGTATCCCCAATTCCTTTTAACATCGCTGATGTCGGATTATAGGTGGGATCATTAGGATCAAAAGAGTAGACACCCCAGATTGCGAATGAGACGGCGATGATCACGCCCCCTGCTACGACAAATGGCAGCATATGAGAAACACCATTCATCAGATTTTTATAAATACTATGTCCGATTCCGGCAGCCATTCCCCCATCTGCTTGCTCCAATGCATCGACCGTCTTGTTTTCTGCAATCAGCGACCCTCTCAATGCTTCTTCAATTAGCTGATCGGCATCTTTGATTCCTTTGCTGACCGGAACATTGATCACGCGTTTTCCCGCAAAACGTTCCGCTTGGACATCTTTATCTGCAGCAATAATGACCGCATCTGCATTTTTTATCTCTTCTGGCGTTAACTGGTTTTCTATCCCCACTTGTCCATGAGTCTCTACTTTAATAGCTATTCCTTTGCGTTTGGCGGCTTGTTCCAACGCTTCTTGTGCCATATAGGTATGGGCGATCCCAGTGGGACAGCCCGTTGCAGCAACAATCTTGTAAGTGGTCATTTTTTATTCGCTCCTTCTTTTGATTTCAATTTGTTCTTCCAACTCTGCAACATCCGAAAAATCAGTTAGTCCCTTACGAAAAGCGGTTGAACTTCCAGCAGCTAATCCTTTCTTCAAATTGACATCCAGCGGCTCACCTGTTAAATACCCTGCAAGAAATGTTCCTAACAACGTGTCTCCAGCACATGCTGTATTCACTACTTTGCCTTTAGGAGAGTTTCCAGAGTAGACCGTATCTTTTGTCAAGAGAAGGCCGCCTTCTCCTCCTAAAGAGAGCAGCACATGTTGCGCACCACTAGCCACCAATCGTTTGGCGTAGTCGATATAGCCTTTGCGATCATTGATTTCGGTCTGATACCATGCTTGCAGCTCTTCTTCATTGGGCTTTAACAAGAAAGGCTGATAAGGCAGACATTCCAACACCTCTGAATAACTTGAATCAATAATCAGATTCACTTGCTTTTCAAAGCAAATACGACTGATTGCTATAAGAATTTTGGGCGAGACACCTTGTGGCATACTCCCAGATATACAGAGATAGTCACCAGCTTGCAGATGTCTAATTTGTTCTAGCAAAAGATTGATCTGCTTTTTTGAAATTTCAGGTCCCTTATTCACAAGTTTGTACTCCTTATTATCGCGATTTACATGCGTAAAAACGTTGATTCGCGTAAATCCCGGAACGGGAATAAAATCGGTCTGAATCGCTTGTTGATGCAAGTAGTCCTCAATATAATTACCAGTAAAACCAGCTTTGAACCCTAATGCTGTACTATCGATACCAAGTTTTTTCATGATCAATGAGACATTGACCCCTTTTCCATTGGCTTGGATATCATCATCCTTTGTGCGATTCACTTGAAATGGTTTCATCTCATCTGTTTCGATAAAAAGATCGATCGCTAGATTTAACGTACATGTATAAACAGCCATTTGCGCCCCTCCTTTCCTACAAACCTATTATGGATCACTACTTGATGTAAATGTTTTCATAAATAAACAAAACCGCTGAAAACTTTTACAAGAAATACTTCATGACCTTGAAGTAGGTGAATCTTTCGATTTACAATAAAGACTAGCTGAAGGGAGGCAGAACATGGATACAAAATTAAGTGAGTCAGAGCAATACCTGTGGGATTTTATCCAAAGTCATATCCTTGAGATTCCGTCTTGCTCCATTATAAAATTAAGTGAATATGCAAACGTTTCAACGGCGACTGTTGTTCGTACCATGAAGAAAAAAGGATACGAGGGGTTTACTGCTTTCAAGCATTCACTAAAAGAAAAAGATAATACCAATATCAATTTTGCAGCGCTTGATAAGGTGGACGAAGGGATAAAGACGGCGATTCTAAAGAATGAACAAGAAGTGATCCGCACGATCAATATGGTGGAAAGCGGCAATATCGAAGACGCGATCCAACGAATCAAAGCTGCTAGACGAATCATGATTTTTGCTCGTGGATTTTCTGAACTGATTGCTCAAGAAATGATGGTCAAATTTCAGCTTACTGGCAAATACTGTGAGATGCATACCGATCCCAACATCATTAAGAACATCAGTAAGAAACTATCAAAGGAAGATATCGTGATCTTCGTTTCTTTAAATGGTGAAACCAAAGAATTGATCACCGCAGCTGAAAACTGTTATGAAGCGGAGATCGGTACCATTCTGCTGACAGCCAATCGGCACTCTAGCTTAATGGCGCATATCGAAATTCCTTTTGTTGGCTTCAAATCAGAAGGCTCCTTCTTTCCAGACTATGAAGTTCGTTCAAGACTGCCCCTCTCGATCCTTGCTAGAATCTTGCTCGACGCATATGCGCTGCGGACTGCAGAATCAAAGAGGCACTGATATCTTGAGAAAATCATAACCGGTAAGGAAACTGTAGTTGATTTGAGATTTTTCAAAATGAAATGATTCACGCTGAACGCATTGTTTTTGCAGTTATTCATATAGAATTCGATACTCGTCAAACGATGGGGTTCTTTGATTTTTATCCAGTTAAATTTGCTTATATTTTTTTGTCAAAAAATGATCATCCGAAAAAAAATCTTTCGATTTGATAAAGCGGTTCGTAACCGTCTATCTGATCGAAAGATTTTTTTGAACTGTTTGCGTATAGAAATGCTTCCTTTATTTCGCCTCCTGATTATCGTCGGTACGAAACGTCAGGCATTAGGAGTCAGCAACTTTACTGGATAACTTAACTCGAATAACTAAAACCTAAAACTTAGTAGAATGTTTCATCGTATGCATGCATTTAACCCAACAACTACGACTATCACCAGCCCGCTCTTGCTTAATCCAAATCAATTGGTTGAATAAAATCAACCTGCCATTTCCCCTCTTTCTCAGAATAGTTAAAATACCATAGTTGAGAAAAAGATTGTTTTCGATGTTTCTTTCCTGAGAGGATCTGCTTACTCACCCGGTCTTCCACATAATCGCAACAACTGAAATCAATTCGAATGGAGAAGCTGTCTGCACGAAGTTGTCGATAATTCTCCACTTGATGTAGGATGACTTTCTTTGTATGATTTTTTATACCATCCTCTTTATTCTGTTGCAATACTTGACTGTGTTCCAACAATAGTTTTTCAGTATAGTGTCTGCTGGATTTTTCAAGTGCTTCTTGATCCCAAGCGGTTTGGATCGCAAAAAAAGTCTGTTGGATTTCGTCAAGCAGTTTTTTCTTTTCCTTTTTATTACCAGGAATTTGAGCGAATAAATCATTCCTTCTGGTTCGTTGGTCTTTTTTTCGTTTAACTAAAGAGAGAATCGCGGCTCCGCCTACTGACGCCCCAACCAAAACATAATTTTCTATAACTGATGATGAACCATAGGGGCTATAATATCCATACCCTCGTCTTCCCCAAGAAGCTCTGGAATAATGATCCGAATAGTCATCAACTGTTGTGACACCGCCAAAGCCGCCACCGGATCCGCCACGACTGGTCGAACCACCGCCGTGTCCCCCAGCAACTGCCATTCCCTGCACTGGCAGAGCAAATAAAAAGAATAAACTAAGTAAAAAAGCCATAAAGTAGTGTTTCTTCATTGGATACCCTCTTTTGTCTGACTCAGAAAGCCCGACAATTTTTTCAAAATCTTTTTCATGCCATTCAGTTCCAAGTGTTCTTCATCTTAGCACTGTTTAACGATTGGCAAGCTGAATAAATGCATTTTTTAATGATTCATTCGCTGTCTCTTTAAAATACAGATAATTGTTTTGATTTCCTTGATTTTGTTGTGTGATTAGAACTTTTGGCTGCTTTTGCTGGAAGCCAAAGAAATAGAGATGCCCTCCAGCTGGTGTAGCATGGTCGATGTCCGAATAGATTGCCACAATCTGAAAATCGGCTTGTCCCTCACCATTTTCTGACCACTCCACCGAGACGGGCGTTTGATTAATGACGGTTGTCCATTTACCATCAAAAATATCTTGAGGTACTTGGAGACCATAGTAATTCGCTTGCACATGGTCGTCATAGCTTCGATATTGCTGCCCCATTTCTTGTCCCCAACTCTGCATAAACGTCGCAAGCTCTGCAGACTTGGAAGCATCCCACAAAACGTGTGTCACCGGTTGACTTGCTTGTGCAGTATTCGTGGAAGCTTGTGGTTGTGCGCTTTGCTCATTTGACGATTGTTGTTCAGATGATTCAGTGGTCCTGCTTTTAGACGCTTCGGTACTCGTAGCGTTAGCTGTTTTGGTTGAAATTGATTGAGACGTGCTTGACTCCGTTGTCACGACTTTTTCTGTAGAAGATGTTTCCTCTGTTTTATTTGCGGAACAGCCAGCCAAAAAAAGCAGTAGACCCATCGTTGTTACTAGCATTTTTTTTCATTTATTAAACCACCCTTAAGGAGTATTCAGTGTACATATAGTAGCAGACCATATACTAAATGCTTACTAAATTTTTGCGAAGTTTTTTCTCACAACTTCCTCATACATGAGATTGATAAATAACATTACATGGCATTGCTATGGATTTAGAACTGCGAAGGTTACTTTTAGGACCATAAAAATAAAAAAACAGTTTAGTGTAGTTGTTTTGAAAACATTGAATCCTTTGCGCTTTTCTTCGCAAGTTTGCTTAAATATTTCAACTAATGACAAAATGCTCGTTTGTTCCCTAAGAGTTGCGGTTCGCCTTTTTTGATGCCTTTGGTCGACTAGCTATTTTTCCCAGCTTTGCAATAAAATAGTCCAACCATCGAATCAAGATGATTGGACCTTTTGACGCAAGTTGCCTTTCCAAACAACTTTGCTCTCAATTTTTTTTGATGTTTAATCCTTAATTATTTTCTTTAACCAAAGAAGCTCCATTAGTCGCAATCACCTGTTTGTACCAGTAAAAGCTATCCTTTTTAAACCGATCATAGGTTCCGTTCCCTTCATCATCCGCATCCACATAGATAAATCCATATCGTTTTGACATTTGAGAAGTCGATGCACTTACTAAGTCAATACATCCCCACGTAGTATAACCCATTACTTCAACGCCTTTTCTGATGGCTTCATTGACCGCTTTAAAATGGTCTTCAAAATACTTTATGCGATAATCATCATGCACTTTTCCATCTTCAAACGCATCAAAAGCACCAATCCCGCTCTCAACAATGAACAGAGGCATTCTATAACGATCGTACATGTCGATTAATGCAATTTTCAATCCTGTTGGATCTACTTGCCAACCCCAATCACTTGTATCAAGATAAGGATTCTTCACACTGGTGACTAAATTTCCGCCAACTTTTTCCCGATCTTCTTCATCTTCTGTTTTAATCATAGACATATAATAACTAAAAGAGACAAAATCCACTGTGTGTTGCTGAATGATCTCCTCATCCCCTTCCACCATTTCAATGGAAAAATTGTTCTCTTGCCAGTAATTTTTGACAAAAGTCGGATACGTTCCAAAAACCTGCACATCAGAAAAAAAGTAGTTCTCCCGATTATGTTGTTGGGCTAGCATCACGTCCACTGGATTTGAGGTTAACGGATAAGCTAAAGCTCTTGTAACCATGCACCCCACCTGCGCATTAGGAATGATTTGATGGGCATATTTAGTCGCTAGGGAACTAGCTACAAACTGATGATGTAGCGCTTGATAAATGGCCTCTTCAGCTTCTTTTTTTGTTTTGTACTTTTCTTCCACCACTCCCATCGTAGTGAAGGGGTGTCTAAAGACGCTATCGATTTCATTGAAAGTCAGCCAATAGTTTACATACTTTCCGAAATGTTCAAAGCAAGTTTTGCTAAATCGTACAAACATGTCGATCACTTCTCGGGAAACCCAGCCGTCATATTCATTGACTAAATATAATGGCATTTCATAATGAGACAATGTGACTAGAGGTTCAATCCCATTCTTCTTCATCTCTTTAAATAAGCTTACGTAAAAATCGATTCCAGCTTGATTGGGTTCACTTTCAATCCCATTGGGGTATAATCTTGTCCATGCAATAGATACCCTTAAGCATTTCAGTCCCATTTCTTTAATTAATGCCAGGTCTTCTTTGTAACGATGATAAAAATCGATTCCTCGTCTTTTCGGAAATAACTTATCGTTTTTTGACTACATGGCTTCCTCGATTTGTTCAGGAGACACGTGCCATTGACTGATATAATCTGTCCTATCTACATCAGGTTTGTACATTGCGACATCTGCTACCGACATCCCTTTTCCATCAACGTTCCAAGCCCCTTCTACTTGATTCGCCGCAATTGCTCCGCCCCAAAGAAAGTTCTTGGGAAAATAGCTTTTATTCATTCGATTACCTCTTTCAGATTGTTGTTTTTATGCTATTATTTCTGTTTGTATCGTTTTTTTGCCAGTGAAAGTTTGGATGATTTTACCCTTAGAGTCGATAATGTCTACCTCATCAAGATCATCCAAATTGGTTACTACAAGGATCGTGGTTGGATCATAGCCTTCAGACTGGATGCCTTCAATATCCACACTTCCGATTCTTTGCCCCTTTTGGATGTCATCGCCTGCTTTAACAGCTAAATCAAAATAGTTGCCGTTTAATTCAACGGTATTGATGCCAATATGAATCAATACTTCTACACCAGATGTTGACTTTAATCCAATCGCATGTTTTGTAGGAAAAACCAGTTCGACCTTTCCACTAAATGGTGCTTTAATTACGCCATCAGTTGGTATTGCAGCAAATCCGTCACCCATCGTTTTTTCTGAAAACACTGGATCGTTGACTTTTTCTAACTCAATCACTTCCCCATCCAATGGTAAACTGATTGTATTGACTTGACCTTCTGTTTCATCATTACTTGATGAAGATTCTTCTCCCAGTCCAAAAGCAAAAGTTAAAATTGCTGACAGGAAGAAAGCAAGAGCGATTCCGATGAGGTAATAAACAAAGGTATCACCCAAAAAGGCTGGTAACGTTGTTAATGCTGGAAAAACATAGACAATCGCCTTTGTCTGCATTGCTCCCATGAAAGCTCCAGCAATTCCACCTGCGATTGTTTGGGCAATCAATGGTTTTTTATATTTTACCGACAAGCCATAGACGATGGGTTCAGTTATCCCACCAAGTAAAGCTGGTACAATCGCAGATAGCGAGAGCACTTTAAACATTTTTATCTTTGCTTCTTAAAAATACGCCTAACGCCACACCTGCACTTGCAAAAGTGGCAGCCGCAACCATTGGTCGAATAACGTCATAACCATAGACTGCAAGATTATTGATCATGATTGGCACAACACCCCAATGAATGCCAATCATTACCAAGAAAGTCCATCCTGCCCCAATAATCAAACCAGCCAGTAACCCACTGCGGTCACTGATAAAGTTCATAGCGCTTCCAATCCCATCCCCTAATGTAACGCCGATTGGTCCAACAACTAACACAGTTAGCGGAACCATAATAAGAAGGGCAACCATTGGCAACAAAAAAATTTCTAAACTCTTTGGAATCATTCGCTTTAGCAGCGTTTCTAACTTTGAATAGAGGTAAATGGAAATAATCGCAGGAATGACAGTTCCAGAATACCCTATTAAAATTGCTGGAATACCTAAGAAATCAACCGTCACACCATTTTCTGTGACTAATGCTGTGAAATTAGGCTCTAAAAGTGCTGCTACAATTGCTAATGAAATAAATTGATTTGTTCTAAACACTCTGGCCGCACTAAAAGCCAAAAATAACGGTAAGAAGAAAAATACACTATTGCCGGCTGCTGAAAGAATCTTATAGGTACTTCCATCTGCTGACATAAAATGATAGGTCGTTAAAACCACTAACAAGGCTTTAATCATTCCTGCCCCAGCTAAAGGCATAATAATCGGATTAAAAATGGAAGACAGTGTATTAAAGAAGCGGATGAAGATATTTCCAGATCGGTCATCATCTAATGCTTCCGACTCGTCTGATCCCAAGGCGCTTTTAATGTCATAGTTAGCCATGATCGTTTTATAGACATCTTCCACTTCATTTCCAATAACGACTTGGTACTGATTATTTGCTTCGACGACGGACAAGACACCGGAAATCTTCTTAATTTCATCGGTATTTTTTTGTGCAATACTTTCATCTTTTAACTTGAATCTCAATCTAGTGATACAGTGATAAAGACTAATGATATTCTCTGTTCCACCAACATAATCAATAATACTTTTGGAAAGAGCACTATAATTTTTCCCCATTGTTACAACTCCTATCAATTTTGTTTATGTTTGTTATAATACATGTGTAATATACAATTTTTTCAACATATTAAATAAAAATTTCGTTTTTTGGAAACTCTTTCACAGATAGGAGCTAGTATTTATGGGACCCTTAATTATTAGACTATTGACTGTTCTTAACAATGAAACAACTTCTTCTACCTACTACCATATCGCTCAGACACTTTTGAATAACTATAGCATTATCGATAAATCAAGTATCTCTGATATAGCTACTTTATGCACTGTCTCTAAATCAACCATTTCAAAATTTGCTCGTTCCATCGGATTTGAAGATTATTATGAATTAAAAAAATCCTCAACCTTTGCTGAAAATAAATACCATTTCGACTTAAATTACATTTCAAATATTATCAATCCAATTGAAAAAAATGGTTATGATGATTATTTAGATGCCATCATTAAAGATATTAGTGCGTTCAAACAGCAAAGCAACATGAGAAGTATTGATGAGTTAGCAAAATGTCTGACTACCTATAATAAAGTAGGTGCTTTTGGACTGCTATTTTCCGAATCAGCAGCCATTGATTTTCAATACAAATTGGCTTATGCGGGAAAGTTTATTATTACTTATCAAAGTGATCTCAAACAAATCGAATTCATAGAACAAGCCGATGAAGAGACACTATTGATTATTTTTTCTAACTCTGGCGGTTTTTTACAGCGACAACAACTTAGAGATGATATACCCTACAGAAATGTATTTGAAAACACAAAAGCCAAGATTTTCGTAATCACAGCAAATGAAGAGGTTCGTAACTATCGTTTCGTTCATGATGTTATTCTTTTCCCTCATGAGACTATTTTTCAAACCCATTCTTTTATCTATCAAATCATTATGGATATCATCGTTAGTAAATATCGACAGTATCTTGAACCTCCAACAATCTCTCACAAACAATAATAACCTACGAATGAAATTGACAAAAGAACTGCTAGTGATGAGAAACCTATCACTAGCAGTTCTTTTTGAGGTTTTATTTTTTAATTAGGAAGAAGTAGTCATCTACCATTATTAGCAAATATGCCGGCAATACTTTTCCAATGTATTTCTTCTCAATTGCAACTTCCATCTAACTATTGTCTATAAGGTTTTCTTTCTTAGAAAAATCAATTATCAGCATTTTTGTTATTTAAGTTATCCCGTCATATCATTTTAGTGTTGGGCTTTTCTTGAAACACTTTTCTAATGATTAATATATGCAATTGCACTTCCACTACCAAATTTAATCTCCGGCAACGATCGTTTGTATAAATTCAGCTCTCTTAACGTATCATCTCTTTGAGAGAGTGCACGAAACGCATAGCGTGTCCGTCCGTTTTCGTTTTTCTTCGATCCTGAATATTGAGAGGAGACTTTATATGCAGCAACAACCGCATTATCTGCTCCAGTATTAATCGCTATAATGTAGCGAATCCGATGAATTTTATCACGACCAATTACCCAATTACCTAGCGTACGAGATTTTAAATTATGATCATCACGAAATTTGTCGTCAATCGGATATTCATCTGACTCATCTTTACAAAGTTCAAAAGCATCTCTCACTTTTACTGCTAAGACCAACTCATCCGTTGCTATTTGATTTACAGATATGGGTTGAAATCCATATCGCTCTTCTACCTCTTCCACTAGCATTGGCTTAGAACCATGTCCTTTTACTAAATTCGTCAAAGAGAGTCCTTGAATCAGTTGAGCATAATTAATCAACGCATTTTCACTAGCGTAAGCTTCATTCTCAGTTAATCCATAGCTAAGTATATAACTCAATGGTTGCAGATTCATTCCGTTTATTTCTTGGATAGTTTTTATTTTTAATGTTCTAGCTGATTCATCTTCTTCAAAATAATCAGATTGACTTAACATACTTAGAGCCGCTTGACGATGTGCAAAAATACGGTTACCTTTGCCTTTCCCAATATAAAAAGTCTGGTTGTTTCTAGGATCAACCAAACAATAAACATAGTAAGGATGTTGCTCATCTTTTTGCAACGCAGCTAATGTAGATGCAGAAAAATGGTTAAGTTCACTCATTTGTTACTCCTCTGTTTTACTATTTTTTCTTTCGTGGAGAAAACACCCTCACTTATGATAAGGCGCGCCTGTATTGATGCGAAAAGCACGATAGATTTGTTCGACTAGAATCAGTTTCATCAACTGATGGGGATAGGTCATTTTGCCGAAAGAGATTTGGGTGTTGCTGCGCTGCATCACTTCTTGGCTGAGACCTAAGGAGCCGCCGATTACGAAGACTAGTTGGCTTTTGCCTTGGATTCCTAATTGCTCGATCTGCTGGGCAAAAGCTTCACTGGTGGGATTTTTGCCTTCAATCGCTAATGCAAAGACGTATTCCTGGTCTTTGATCTTTGCCAAGATTTTCTTACCTTCTTTTTCTTTCACTTGAAGCATTTCAGCTTCACTCATACTTTCTGGAGCTTTTTCATCAGGAACTTCCACGAATTGGATTTTACAATAAGCGCCTAATCGTTTCACGTATTCATTGATGCCTTGAATCAGATATTTCTCTTTTAATTTGCCTACTGTGACGATTTTAATATTCATGACCACTCACCTTCCGCTATCATTATAATGGAATTTCTTTTCAGAATATATGTCGCGTACCAATTTTTTCTTCTATAGTACCATTGATACCACGAATCGTTTCAAGTGACTCTTTTCTTACTAAAAAAATGATTGGTAGTCTAAAAAAAGAAATTTCATTGTTTTGGTCTAAATCCTCCCTATCTTCTTCATATTTTTTTCAAAATCTCTTAGTAGACTATTGTCAGAAAGAAAGAATATAATAAATACATACAAACAATTCAATAGGGGGAATAACAAATGGTACGAAAAAATGTGACACCAGGAAGAAAACCTTCTTCCGGCTTATTAAAAAAATTAGGTATTGGCATTCTTGGCGGAGTAGTTGGTGGTTTGTTGACCTTCGGCGGACTTTATCTGGCGATGGGCTCTTCTTTGACTTCACCTGTAACGACCGCAACCAGCGGTGTTCAAGATAACAATGGACAAACGAAAGTCTCCAATGTTAAATATGACGTCAACAGCGATGTAACAAAAGCAGTCGAAAAAGTGCAAGGAGCAGTCGTTTCGATCATCAACTTGCAACAAAATAATGCGAATGGCCTCGAAGGGTTATTTGGCTCTGGTCAGCAAGGTGGTCAAGGATCAGGGACTGAGAATTCAGGCGATGACAGTTCACTAGAAGCTTCTTCTGAAGGAAGTGGCGTGATTTATAAAGTAGATGGTGACAAAGCGTATATCGTTACGAATAACCACGTAGTAGAAGGACAAGATGGTTTGGAAGTCGTTCTCTCTGATGGCACAAAAGTCAAAGCTGAATTAGTCGGAACAGACGCTTACACTGACCTTGCTGTTTTACGCATCTCTTCTGATAAAGTAGACACGGTTGCTTCTTTCGGCGATTCTGATTCACTAAAAGTTGGCGAACCAGCAATTGCGATTGGTTCTCCATTAGGATCTAGCTTTGCAAATTCTGTAACGCAAGGGATTGTTTCTTCTCTGAATCGTCAAGTAACGAATCAAAATGAATCTGGTGAAGCAGTCAGCATCAATGCGATTCAAACAGATGCAGCGATCAACCCAGGAAACTCTGGTGGTCCACTGATCAACGTTGAAGGACAAGTGATCGGAATCAACTCTAGCAAGATCGCCAGCACTTCTGAATCAACATCAAGTGTCAGCGTAGAAGGAATGGGCTTCGCGATCCCAAGTAACGACGTTGTCGATATTATCAACCAATTAGAAAAAGACGGCAAAGTTGTTCGTCCAGCATTGGGTATTCGAACAATCAACTTAAGCTCAATCACTTCGCAACAACAAGAACAAATCTTGAAAGTACCATCTTCTGTCACTGACGGAGTAGTCGTATACTCAGTAAATAACGCGACACCAGCTGAACAAGCAGGATTGAAACAATACGATGTCATCACGAAAATCGATGATACCGACATCAGCACAACCACAGATCTACAATCTGCACTGTACAAGCACAAAGTCGGTGATACGATCA
Organism: Enterococcus sp. ARL09-542; assembly: GCF_005234805.1. Taxonomy (NCBI): domain Bacteria; kingdom Bacillati; phylum Bacillota; class Bacilli; order Lactobacillales; family Enterococcaceae; genus Enterococcus; species Enterococcus sp. ARL09-542. The sequence continues at coordinate 306,861 of NZ_QPQX01000001.1, read as the reverse complement.
CAGTGACGTTCTACCGCGGCAAAGAAGAAAAAACAGCCAAAGTCGTTCTATCTGTAGATACTTCGATCAATGAACAATCGACTGACAGCAGCAACTAAATTCAAGTCAAAAAAAGATCTGCCACACAAACAGGACGTGGCAGATCTTTTTTATTATTTTCCAACTGGAAAAGCTTCACCAACAACGGCATCTTGTGGTAATTCAAGAATTCCTTTTTTCAATGGTGCATTTGCTAAGTGCAGTTCACGAGCAGAACAGATCATGCCGTAGCTATCGACGCCACGAAGCGTTCCTGGCCAGATCAATAACCCATCCGGCATCATTGCCCCTGGTTTAGCAACAACGACTTTCAATCCTTTGCGAATATTGGCAGCACCACAAACGATTTGCAGGACCTCGCCTTCTCCGACTTCTGTTTCCGTTACAGATAAATGATCACTATCTGGATGTGGTTCACATGTTTTGACATAACCCACAACGATTTTCGGCTCTAAATCAATTGCCAATTGCTCCGTAAAGCCAGCTTCTGTGATCAATCGGTTCAAAGTTTCCACTTGTTGTTTCGTCAAAACTACTTGTCCGTTTCCTTCAATGGCAACTGTATCAGAAATGTGAAAGAAGTTCCAACCTACGATCGTACCTTCTTCATTTTTGATTTGAGCGACATTTCCTTTTCGTACAGCCGTTTGTTCCAGCCCTTTATCATCTGCTGTGATCACGATCAAAGTATCGCCCACATATTCTTTGTTGTATGAAAAAATCACTTGTCTTCCTCCTCTTACTTATTCCGCCCATAATCTTAACAAATTTTTGTCTGTTCGTCATGGGAATTTTCTTAGTTTACAATCGCTGCACTTCCCAATCCATAAAAAAACTGCGACAGAAATCAGACCAACAGGCAGCTAGTGAATGAAAAAGCACTCGCTTGCTCTTTTTTCCTGTCTCTGTATCTTCTGTCACAGCTTTGTCTTTTGCTTATTCTTCGCTAGGAGAGACAACCAACACATCACATTTCGCTTCGCGAATAATATAACTCGCTACACTCCCGGTGATAAACCGCTCAACTGCATTCAGTCCGGATTGGCCTACCATGATCAAATCAATCCCATATTTTTCTGGTAACTGTTTGGCCATTGCTTCTTTCGCAGAGCCGTAAGCAATGATCCCTTCGATCAAATCAAAATTAACGGATTTACCATATTGTTTACAGGATTCGATTAATTCTTGGGCAGTATCCTTTTCCTGCTCAATGATCGTTGTATCTAAAGGAGCATATCCCATCATCGTGGGGATCTGCTGATCGATGATATTCGCTACATAGACTTTCCCCTGATTGCGTCGTGCCACTTCAACTGCTTTTTTGAACGCTTCATTGGCTTGGTCGGAGCCATCGACACCTACTAAAATATTTTGATATCTTTGCCCACTCATGTTTTTCACCTCGAAAGTTTAATTTAGACTTGATAAGAAAGATTCGATTTCTGCTTTTGTTTTTCGATCTTTGTTGACTAAACGACCAAGTTCTTTGCCGTCTTCGATCACTACAAGACTTGGAATTCCAAAGATATTCCATTCCACAGCCACATCCATATAAGCATCACGATCAACTTCAACAAATTGAAATTCAGGGAAATCTGCTTCGATCTCAGGCAATTGCGGTTTAATATAACGGCAATCCCCACACCAGTCTGCTGTAAAAAAGAAGACATTCTTTCCTTTTTCGACATATGTTGCCAATTCTTCTAAATTTTTTGGAACAATCACACGCTCACCACTTTCTTTTCTCTAATCAAATTATACACCTTTTAAAACAGGGAACCAACTCACAAGCAAAAGAGCTGTGAACACGCCCATGCTAGTCACTGAAAACAGCACCCTCGTTGTCCCATTTCCTGATTATCGTAAACAGTTACAATAACAGATCAAAAATTGAACCAAATAGGTCTGATCTAGCGTTGAGTCGTATCACAGCTCTTAATTTTTATTTTCCTTCTACAATTGTAGCAACTGTTGATTTATCCAAACCTTTCAAGACTTGGATCACCATTTCTCTCGCAGCATCAAAGTCAGCGATGCTGAATAGTGTTTGATGGGTATGGATATAACGTCCTGGTACACCAATCACAGAACTTGGAATTCCTTCATTGGCCATATGAGCTGCACCAGCATCCGTACCGCCTTTAGACACAAAGTATTGGTAAGGGATATTGTTTGTTTCTGCTGTGTCCAGCAAGAATTCTTTCATCCGAGGCAACATGATCATTCCTGGATCATAGATACGCATCAGTGTACCTTCACCTAAATGCCCAAAAGTCCCATTCTTCGTCACTGTATCATCAGCTGGTGAACAGTCAACAGCGAAGAATAGATCTGGTTGGAATTTCGTGACAGAAGGTTTTGAACCACGTAAGCCAACTTCTTCTTGCACATTGGCACCAGCAATCAATGTATGACCCAGTTGTTCTTCTTTCAATGCTTCCAATGCTTCTAATACAACCGTACAGCCATAACGATTATCCCAAGCTTTTGAAATAATGTTTTTGCCATTCGCTGTCTTGATTGTTTCTACTTGAGGTACGATGGTGTCACCTGGTCGTACGCCAAAACTTTCCGCTTCTTCTTTAGAATCAAAACCAGCATCGAACAGAATGTCCGTTACTTCTACTGCTTTTTGTCCAGCTGTTCCACGTAGTAAATGTGGGGGCACTGATGAAGAAATACATGGATAGTTGCCTTTCGCAGTTTTTAAAGTGAAGCGTTGTGCTGAAACGACATAAGGGTTCCAACCGCCAAGAGGTGTCACTTTAAATAACCCGCGTTCGGTGATTTGTGTCAACATGAATCCAACTTCGTCCATATGAGCAGCTAGCATCACGCGTGGTGCATCTGCATCTGAATGATGACGTAATCCGAAGATCCCGCCAAGTCCATCTTGTTGGATTTCGTCCACTAATGGAGTCATCGCTTCCCGCATATAGGCCCGAACATCCTGTTCAAATCCACTAGTTCCTTGCAATTCTGTTAATTCTTTGATTCGTTGAAACGTTTTTTCTTCCATACTTTTTTCGGCTTGAATCGAAACAAGCCTTCCCTCCTCTTGCAAATCTATATTTATTATAACGCAAATTACTCATTCTGGTTCTTTTCTTATAGAAAAATTCTAAACTATGGTAAAATAATCTAAACAGACAAAAGGATTTCCGTTTATTCCTTAACAGGATAGGAGAAGTCTTCAAGGAGGCACAACATTTATGATCAATGAACGTCCATTCAATTATTTTAAAAACGGCCTGGCCATCGGCGTGGGTGTCGGTTTTGCAGGCGGGATCTTCTCGACATTATGGATGAAGAAAAAACAATCGATGAATGCAGATGACGTCCTCGATCAAATCAAAGCAGCATTTTTAAAAGAAGGTCCGATCGAAGGTTCCTGGATCAATTTTGAGAAGCAACCCCTTCGTAAATTTGCAGTGACATCTCAAGGATATACCGGCGGTATTACTCGAACCGAAGACGGACAACTGATCACTTACGAATTTTTAGCAGATGCGAAAACAGGAACTGTTTTGGATATTCAACGATCGATCATTGATTAATACGCATTGCTATACAACAGACGCTCAATGATTCAAACTCATAAAATAGTCGAACATCGCTAGATGATTTTTCTTGTCGTTCTTTATGAACAACAGTGATCATCTTGAGTTGTCCGACTATTTTTTAGTTGCGGCAATCTTTTTGGGACGTTTATTTGCATGAAGCAACGTTGCTAAGTCTAGTAATAAAACATTGGCTAACACAGGATTGGCTTTCTCGCGATACGCTGCGGCGCCACTTTCAAACAATACTGCTAGACGATCTTCTAAAACAACGATTTGTTCCAAATACGGTGGAAATTTGATTCGTTTTAGGATCCGGCTAGGAGAGTCCCGCTCGGACACTAAGAGTTCCGAGGTATAAGGACCATAAGAACGACTGGCTAAGAGATAATGGCCATAAAAAGCCACACCTTGAATCTTATCAGATGTTTTTCTGCTCATTGTCACGGTTGGTTGGATTTTGTCTTTGCGGCGAATTGCTGTTTTCTTTTCAGCTATCGTCGGCAATAGATAGAAAGTCAACTGTCCTTCACCTTTTAGTGTGAAGTTGCCAGATACCAGTTGATCATTGTTTTGAGTCAAATACGATGCTTGTGGAATCTCTAAGAGATCAGTTGTCAGCCAATAAGCGATTGGCTGTCCCGTCTCTTCAGATGTATCTGCTAAGATATCGATCAAACGTAAAGCGGCTACTCGTCCAGTAGCAGATCCTGTGATTGTCAACCATAAAAGTTCCCGTTTTGTATCATATACTAAGCCCCCTACATGTGGCCGTTTAGGTAAAATCAGCAGTTTGATCGGCTGTCCTGTTTCTCTATCCAGTACATGAATAATAGAATGATGCTGATGGTCATAGCAGTAGGCAGAAATAAACACAAAATCTTGAGAAAAAGCCAACCCTTGCGGCGTCATCCATTGACAAACCTCATTTTCGCCGGTTTCCGGCACCACCATTCTTGTTTCTGTTAATCCAGGAATGTTATATTGTTTTGCTTCAGCCTTTTCCCAAGCTGCTTGAACAATAGGATACCGTTTTAACTTTTTTTCAATATCCTGATGTATCCGTTGCTGCTTCCAATGCTTAAACTTTAGGACATAGTAAACAAGGAGGCCAATGACCAGCAACACTAAAATCATTATTGCTACCCGCTGAGTCATTTGTTTGCCTCCTTGTTCTATTCGATCAATCGTACATATACCGCTATTAATTACAGTATCTACATGTTTCTTTTACTAGCGTTTCTTTATAGGATCTTTCATAATCTCATTTATAGTAACATTAAGAATCCCTTATTCTACTATAGTCACTTCCACATCAATATTGCCTCTTGTTGCTTTAGAGTATGGGCAAAATGCGTGGGCTTCTTCTGCGATTTTCTCTGCTTGGTCCTTCTCAAGTCCTGGCAAAGAAACTTCTAAAACAACCCCGATTTGGTAGCCCCCATCTTCTAATTGAAATAAAGATACCCGTGCTTTGACTTCAGAATCAGACTCAAGATTATTTTCTTCCAGCATGTGTTGAACCGCGCCGTTGAAGCAAGATGCGTATCCAGCCGCAAATAGTTGTTCCGGATTTGTCCCTTCACTATGGATTCCTGGGCGGTCGATCTTCATGTGCATACTTCCGTTTGGTGCCTCGACCTCGCCATCACGGCCTCCACGATTGATCATTGCTGTTTCGTACATTTTTTTCATTGAGATCATCCTTTCTTTCGTCTTTCTATATTAAGTGTAACGAGTATTTTTTAATCTGACAAAGGTAATGCTTGCATTCGACGACATCAGTTAGACAACATCGATGATCAGTGATAGAAGCAGTTTGTCTATACAAAAAGAGAAGCAGCGAAAAGCTGCTCCTTAAGATAATAGGTAAAATTGCTGATATATTTGACGATTAACCTCTTGAACGTCCCAAGAAAAATGATACTACAGCAACAACGATGATCGCACCAATGATAGAAGGAATCAAAGCCATTCCTGCTAATTGAGGACCCCAGCTACCTAACAATGCTTGTCCAATTGCTGAACCAACTAAACCTGCAACGATGTTAGCGATCCATCCCATTGATCCACCTTTATTTGTAATTGCTCCGGCAATCAAACCGATAATAGCTCCTACGATTAATACCCATAACCAATGCATAATTTTCTCCTTCTTTCTGTGAAATATTTATTACACATATTATGTTACGCTTCTTCTTAAAAATACACAAAAATTTTGCTCTTAGAAAAACAAAAAAAATTTAAAACGTTGTTATATTAAGGATAAATCAACTTTTTTGGAATCGTTAACACTCACTGCAAGAGGTCAAAAAAACTGCCGCAGCTCTTTGAAATCGTTTTGATCAGCAAAAAGTTATTTTCTGATAAAGGGTACCTAGACTATGTACGATTTTCTTTCATTGTCTGCTTTCAACCGTCATCTTCCCTATGAATAAAAGCAATCAAAGAAACCAGATTGTCGTACACACCTCATTCACTACATCCTTCTGATGAAACATCAAAACAATTGGCATTCCTTTGATTCTGCCTTTTGTATTTGAAACCTGCTTCCCCTCACTATGTAAAAGGATTATGAGAAAAAGCAGCGATAGAAGTGAGCGTATGCAATAGCGAGTAAAGTAAAAAATAAATTGTTCGGATTGTACCCCGGCCTTTCTTCTTAATATTTTTCATTTCTCGCTTCTCCCCTCTGCTTATTGGACAGTCTTCGCGATTGTGAAGTCACGAAAAAAAGCAACTTTGCCCAGCGTTCAATGCTAGACAAAGTTGCTTTTTTATTTTGTTTTTGAAAAGTCTTTCTTTGAAAGATAGACAGCAGTAAGGATGCCTACTAAGACAGCTAACCCAAAGACTAGAATCGTTCCTATCGTGTTATCCTTCCCAGGCAGTCCGCCAGTGTTGATCCCCCAAAGTCCAGCAATTAATGATGGCACTGCAACCACTAATGCTGCTGAATCTAAATATTTCATCAAATGGTTCAAATTATTGTCCATCATATCCGAGAATAGACCACCGATGGTTTCCAATAAATCGCGATAGATCGTGACAAGCTTGTTGGCAAATTTCTGTCGCAGTTTAATGTCGTAAACTAACGATTCATTATCTAGTTTGTCTAAAAACTCTTTTCGTTCCATCAAGTGATTCACTGTAAGATTCTGATCTTTCAATGTGTGATCCAAATAAACCATATCTCGTTCTGTGTCTGCCAGATTAAATAGTTCATTATTTTCGGTTGTTTTACGGGCAGCCGCATCCAATTGGTCGATTTGCTTTTTAATCTCTTTCAACCCATTGATAAAGTGGGTATAGATCATTAATGTGGCAAAAGCAATGATATCCTCAAAATGTCGAAGCTCATTTCCATGTTTCTCGATCAATCGCTCAACGAGATTCGATTCTCTAGAGACATAGGTGATCATCAATCCTTTGGAAAGAATAAATGTGACAGGTTCAAGGCGTTTTTCAATGCGTTCTTGATGATTTGAAGAAAGATCGATCAATGTATAAAGAAACGGATTGTTTAATTTAGTGTCTCGTAAATGTTCTAATCGAGAAACTTCCTCTGGTTCATCGGAGCCAATAAAAATATCTTCCGGTAAATCAAAAAGTGTCAGCAGCTCTTTTTTTTCTTCTTCATTTCCATGTTTGACTACCAACCAATTATAGTCTTCTTCGGATGATTCTCTGATTTGGTTCTGTTCGATTTTATAGTACGAATACATTTTGCCTCTCTCCTTTAACTCCTTCACTTCTCTTCAACTATCTAATGGCGACTGCTTTTTGTCAAGAAAAAGCGCTATTTCAACGGTTTTTATTAATACGGAAATAAAGCAAGCGTTTGATTAGACCATTCTAAATAAACGTGAGAGAATATTTTTGGGCCCAATAAAAATCATTTTAGAGGAGGACAACTATATTTCTACATCAGAAAGAACTACAGTTCGAAGCAAAACCAGACAAACCAAATCCATTAATTGCGAAGTATCTTCAAGAATTGATCGGTGGCCAGTATGGCGAAATGAGTGTAGCAATGCAGTATCTCTTCCAAGGTTGGAGCTGCCGTGGAGAAGAAAAGTACAAAGATATGTTGATGGACATTGCGACAGAAGAAATTGGACACGTTGAAATGCTTGCTACAATGGTTGCTCGTTTATTAGAAGGTGCACCGGTAGAAGATCAAGAAGCCGCAATGAAAAAAGACCCAGCAATTGGCGCAATTATCTCTGGAATGAATCCACAACATGCGATCGTTGCTGGCTTAGGACCACGTCCAGCTGACAGTGTCGGTAATCCATGGAGTGGCGCTTACATCATTGCCAGCGGTAATTTACTGGCAGACTTCCGTGCCAATTTAAATGCAGAATCACAAGGACGATTACAAGTCGCTCGAATCTATGAAATGATTGATGACCGTGGAGTTAAAGACCTCTTATCCGTGCTATTAGCTCGGGACAGCTATCACCAAAACCTTTGGGCACAAGCTGTCAAAGAACTTGAAGAAAAAGAGGGTACAATCTTAGTACCGAGCACTTTCCCTCGTAATGAAGAACGGTTAGACATCGCCTATGACTTTTACAATTTCTCTGAAGGAGATCAAAGTAAAGAAGGCTCTTGGGCAAAAGGAAAAGCACTTGATGGCGAAGGTGAATACCAATGGCTTTCTACACCTAAAGTTGAAGGCAAAGCGCCAAAACTAGATCCTGTCACACCAAAAATGTATGGCACGCCACCTGAAAAATAAATTGATCGAAACGAATAAAAAGAGCAATGATTCCATTCACAAGAAATCATTGCTCTTTTCTTGTCTTATTGAGCAAGTTGGTTACCTTAAAGCTAAAAAAGCGTTAGAGTAGAATGTATAAGAAAAAGGAGGAATCATTATATGAAAGCACCTTTACTTACACTAAATGACGGCAATATGCGCCCAGCCGTGGGCATCGGTACCTATCAAATTCGCGGTGGCGAAGGCTTAAGCCAGTTGCAAGCAGCGATTGCAGATGGCTATCGTTTGATTGATTCGTCAACGAACTATGACAATGAAGGAATCGTCGGTAAAGCGATTCGCCGATCCGGTGTCCCTCGTTCTGAGTTTTATATCACCTCAAAATTACCAGGAAAATATCATGGATATGATGATGCACTGACCAGTATTCAAGAATCGCTGGCGCGCATGGGATTAGATTACTTTGACGCCTTTTTGATCCACTGGCCACTGCCTAAACGCGGCAAGTACATTGAAGCGTGGCAGGCGTTAGTGACTGCGCAAAAATTAGGTTTGATTCGTTCTATTGGTGTATCTAACTTTGAACCTGAACATTTAGATGCCATTATTGAGGCAACTGGTGTCACTCCAGCCATCAATCAAATCGAGATCCATCCTTACTGGGTCCAAGAACAAATGGTAGCAGAAAACAGAAAACGTGGGATCATTACTGAAGCATGGAGTCCATTAGGCCGCGGCAGCGCGGCGCTCAAAGAATCCATCATCACTGATCTAACAAATAAATATCAAAAATCTGCGGGTCAAGTCATCTTACGCTGGCACGTCGATCGCGGGATTCTACCACTACCAAAATCCCGAAACCTGAGCCATCAGCGAGAAAACTTAGCTATTTTTGACTTTGAACTGACTGAAGAAGAAATCAATGCAATCAATCGCTTGAACAAAGAAGATGGACGTATTGAAGGTCAAGATCCGAATGTATATGAAGAATTTGAGTAAAGTGAGACAGCACAAAGCTCCTGAGGGATTTCATAGGCTCACATCAATTATAGGAATTGGAATGGTCACAAAAAAAGAACTGCGAGATGACTTGCCCCAATTGAATTCCTTAGATCTACTAGCAGCAAGGCTCTACTGAAGTCTTGCTGCTATTTTATGAGAAGTAAAAACTTCTGACACGATCAGTTTTCATTTGGATTATGCTTTTCTCACAGTTCTTTTTCTGAGTTAAAACTTCTGTACAATCAGCGTTACAACTGATAATGAATGGCTTCTTTGTATTGTTCAAACAATGATTGGTTCAATTCATCGCCGCCATCCATATTTGCGGAATAAAAGATGGGCGGATAATCGATTCCTGCTTGTTTCAATTGTTGGCAAACTTCGACGATAATGGTATTAAGGATCGTAGCGCCAATCACCGTTGAAGTAGGCCCCACTTTTTGATCCATCCCCTTAATCTGACAACCTGCATCACCAATTTCTCCATGATTATCGATTACAAGATCAGCGACTTCAAACAGACGAAGGCCCGAAGAATGGCGGCTAGTGACTGATTGCGAATACGTTTTGTTTGTTAAAGCGATAATTTTGACGCCTTTTTCTTTTGCCGCTAGTGCTAAATCGATTATGACAGGATTACGACCTGAAACTGAGTGTAAAATCAGCACGTCTCCTTCTTTGAACGGCTGGATTTCCGCTAATGCGGTGCCGTAGCCTTCTAGTCGTTCCATTTTGCTAGTAAAGGTGATGGGACTGCGATCCAACATCAGTTCTCGTCCAAAGATCGCATTGATCGTCATCATCCCTCCCGCGCGATAGTACATTTCTTCTGCCAAGATCCCCGCATGACTAGCCCCAAAAATATAAATCGAATGCTTTTCTAGATTTGCTGTAGTCAAGAGACGAATTGCCTCATCGATTGCATGCTGTTCCTTTTTTTCAACGGTTTCTAGTAATGCATGAATTTTATCAACATATTGATACATATTAAATTCCCCCAAATAGACTGCCGAGACCACGACCAATGATTCCCCAAAGTGATAAGTCATTGCCACCAAAGATCAGAATCCAGTTTTGAATCGTTGTGCTGAATAGAACGGCAGATACACCAACTAACAAGACCATCACAAATGATGCGGCAATGGTACCAATGACTGCGCCACGCAAGCCGCCTTGTCCTTCTCCAATAACTGCTGCGCCGCCACATTCAAAGAAACTGGTGATAACTAATGGTACGATCAAGATTCCAAAAACATTCGTCGTATTGACAATGATCACAAGGATCGTTGAGGTGATCATAGCTACGATAAAACCAATAATCACGGCATTCGGACGATAATTGAATAGGATCGGTACATCAAAAGCTGGTTTGGCTCCAGGGACGACTTTTTCAGCAATCCCTTGGAAAGCTGGAATAATTTGGTTGATCAATAGGCGGACCCCATAAAGCATGATCAAGAGTCCTGCGCCAAAGTTCAAGCCTGCTTGAACAGCAAACATGACCAGATTCCCACCTTCTGGGACAAGAACTGGTGCGATAATTCCTACAACAATATTCATCAAAAACATCACCAAGGCACCTGTAATGGAAATCTCACGGAAAAAGGACAGGTTTTCTGGCACTTTTAAATCTTCTGTCGATTTTTCTTTGTTTCCTACTCGTTTTGCCACGAAGCCGGACACCATCGATAAGATCCCTGTAGGATGTCCAATCAAGAACGAATCATCGCCAGTGGCATCCCAAACATATTTCCGCATGATCCAAGGCATAAATGACCAATAACAAGCAGATAAAACAGCTCCTAAAATCAATAATGGAATCCCCGACATTCCACCTTCAACCCCACCAGCAACGATCACAAATGGGAACCACCATAACATATGACCCGTCAAGAAAATCGTCTTAACTGGTGTAAAACGAGCAATCAATAAGTGCAAGATCAATCCAAAAAACATAGCTAACCCAACAGTTCCCCCGTATTCTGCTGTGAAGGTCACATCAGAAAGACCATCGGCTACTTGAACCCCCAACTGTGTCTGAACCGCTGTGTTGATTGGTGCGATCGTTCCCGTCAGCATATTGACCCCTGCGGTCAATGCTACCATCCCAAAGGCTGCTGTCAACGAGCCTTTCACCACTTCGGCAAAAGGTTTTCGTTGCACGATCAACCCGATCATTGCAATCAGTCCGAGCAATACTGGCGGATTCTTTAAAATATGATCTGTGACAAAACTCATGATTATCCCTCTCTTTCAGCTAAAAACTTTTCCATTTGCATTTTGACTTCAGCGACATCCATATATTTTTTGATGGGATAGACAGGTGCTTTGACGGAAGCTTGCAAATCATTCAATAATTCGTGGCTTGTAAAATAAACATCTGCAGGAGTTGCTTTTGCAGTAGACAAATCCGTATTCTCAGCAGTCGCCTTCAGCCCCAGCTCCTTAATCACCTTATCGATCGTCATCTTTAACACCATTGAACTTCCAACACCAAATCCACACACAGCTAAAATTTTCATCTTCTTTTCCTCCTATTGGAATAATTGGCAAATCTGTTCTTTGTCACCATTCAAAATAAGTTGATACTTTTCCTGATCCATAAACACTTCCATGATTTCCTGCAAACTTTCCAAATGACTTTGATTGTCTTTTGCAGCTAAAACAAGGAAAATACGGACCGACTTGCCAGCTAAATCGATTTCGTTTTTAGTCACTAGCAAACTCATCCCTTGATGAAAGACACCTTCCCCCGGACGAGCATGCATCAATGCAAAGTAATCAGCCAATACCATATACGGGCCATTCTCCTCAACGCTATGGATCATATTAGCGACATATTGTTGATCGATGGCTTTTTCATTTAATAGCGGCTGACTCGCCAATTGAACTGCTTCTTGCCAAGTGAGGATTTGATTCGTGGTCTCGATATGATCCTCAGGCAGTAATTTTTTTAAATTGATCATGATTTTACCTCCAACATTTTTGAAATGAACCATTCTTTGTCTTCGATCCCTTGCATGATCAACTTCATGACAGGTTCTACTTCTTGGGCCTCATCTTCTCGTATCATTAGTAACACGATGATATCGACTTTTTGGTTGCCCCAATCAACAGGACGATCCAAAATCAATACAGAAAAGGTCGTTTTTGAAACAAACTCAGGATTGCCATGAGGTATGGCAAAACCGTTATCTAAATAGGTCGACTGCAATGCTTCTCGTTCTAAGACGGAACGCTGAAAGTCCGTACGCTGATTTTCCGACGAAAAGTCATTTTGACTGATCAGAAAATCCAGTGCTTGTTCTTTGGTCTCAAATCGTTCAAAATAAATCTTCGGTGCAATCAACATCCGTGTATCTTGCAGGATTTTCACCTTATCCGCAATCGGTTCATTATCAATAATCAAATCGATATAGTGATTCATGATCCGCTTCATGTCTCGATTGGTCACCATCGGCGAGATGCGGACGACTGGTTTGGAAACATCAGGTAAATCGATCGTGGAAATAATGAAATCGATGGCAGAAATATCCATCTCTTTGAGCTTAGCGACAGAAGCGGTTTCAATACTATCGACATTAGGCAATATTCGACGAATCTTGGCAGAAATAAATGAACTGGTGCCAACACCGTTCGGACAAACAAAGACGATTTTATTCAATTGCCGCATCCGTTCTACTGCAGCTTGAAAGTGAATCGAAACAAACCCGATTTCATCCTCAGATATTCCAATATGGTAGGCCTTTAGAAAGTCGTTCAAAGAGAACCAAACGACCCCATACAACGCCGGATAATGCTGTTTGATCTCATCTAGCAATGGATTGACTACAGTAGTTTGGGCCTCAATGCGTAAAAACAGCTGGTACAAATGAATCGTCAAATCTTCTTCTAAGCGACTATCCTGTGTCAAATCGATCTGGATGCCTTCACTGACTTTCTGAATCAGATTTCTGACTTTCCCTCGAAAAGAGAACGGAATCGATTCGTTCTTCATAAAAAAACGTAAGCCACTACCTACAATGAGATAGGTTAGGTACTGAACTTCTTTCGATGAAAAATGGTAGATTTCTTGTTCTTCAATTTCTTTCAACAATTCATAAATCAACGGATACTTGTCAAATTCCAAAAACAATTTTCCAAATTGGCGCTTCTCTTCTATATCCAGCTGATTTGCCTGATTCGAGCGCTCGACAATCAGCAAGATCGAAACAACGATGCTTTGGATGTAGCTTTCTGGGATCTCCATTTGCTTTTCGATGATCGAATGGCGAAAAGCCGCATTTATCTTTTCAAATAATGACACATTTGTCAGAACAGAAAGGTTCTCCCCATGCTCCACAGTAAGGAGAATGAATCGCTTCAACATTCGTTGGATTTGTGACTCGCTTCCTTGAAAATAAGTGCCTGAATTATCAAAACGCAACAGTAAATTTTCTTTGACAAACAGTGTTTTTAGATAAGCGATATCCTTGGCGATACTGCTCCTAGAAACATAATACTCATCAGAAAGTTGCTGGTAACTCAAGTGCTCCCCATTGATCAGCCGCTTAAAAATTTGCATGCGTCGGTCTTCGATCAAAGAATAATTGTTTTTCATTTGCTCACCCTCTACCTTTATTCTAGTGATACCTTAACAAATATGAAGACCAATTGTTAGATTAAAAAATGATTAAAAGGTGTGCACACCCTTTCCCTTGATAGCAATATCGGTCGTTTGTTCCGCAAAATCGCTTCAAGCAAGCCAAACTTTTCTCATCTTCCTCGTTTTCTCTTATAATAAATGTAAACAGTCAAATGAGGAGGAAACAAAATGAAATGGCGTGGGGGTAGACAAAGTTCCAATGTGGAAGACCGCTCTGGTCGTTCCGCAGGTTCAGGAGGAAAAATAATGGCCGGCGGTGGTATCGGTACGATTGTTATCGCAGTCCTCTTTTTTCTATTCAGTGGGGGTGATTTAAACTCCGTCACAGATATTTTAGGAGGCGGACAAGCCGCTAATTATCAAACAGAAAATGTGGCTTCAGACGAGTATACAGAGGAAAAAGAATTCTCCGCTGTCGTCTTCGGCCATTTGGAAGATTATTGGAATGGTGTTTTTGAAGCAGAACAGACTACGTATCAAGATCCTAAACTGGTTTTATTTACAGGAAGTGTTCAATCGGCTTGTGGGAATGCAACTTCTCAAGTTGGTCCCTTTTATTGCCCTGCCGATCAAAATGTTTATCTGGATCTCAGCTTTGCAACAGAACTTTCTCAAAAGTATGGGGCCAGCGGAGATTTTGCCATGGCCTATGTCATTGCTCATGAAGTTGGTCATCACGTACAAAACGAACTTGGTATTACACAGCAACTCGATAAGATCCGCCAACAGGTTTCTGAAAAAGAATACAATCAATATAGTGTTCGATTGGAACTACAAGCGGATTATTTAGCCGGTACATTTGCCAAGTATCTACAAGGAAAAACTTATAACGGCCAACCGATTTTAGAAGCTGGTGATATCGAAGAGGCTATCACAGCTGCTAATGCCATTGGTGATGATACGTTACAAAAGGAATACCAAGGATATGTCGTACCAGATAGTTTTACTCATGGGACTTCAAAACAACGAGTTGAATGGTTCAACCGGGGGTTCAAATATGGTGATTTGGAGCATGGAGACACCTTCAATGAAAAAAACCTTGATTTGGTCTACGGATCGTAACAAAAACGTTCCTTTTTAGTCACTCTTTTTTCACATTTGGGCGGTATAGTTTATTCATACCAACAAACCCTAACTTTTTCATTTTACTCCTTGCCTGCCAGTCCCCGCTGGCAGGCCCTTTTTTTTCATGGTGCTATTTTAGTTTTTTTTTAACCTTTGGCCTGTTTTTTTCTTTAAAACGCTAAGGGTTGATCACAATTTTTTCATATTTTCCGGTTACTATATAAATAACCCAACAAACAACCCAACTTTTTCATTTTTTACTCCTTGTCTGTCAGTCCCCGCTGACAGACTTATTTTTTTTCTTGCCAAAATTCTCAAAATGCGCTAAGGTTATTTATGCGCGGAAGTGGCGGAATGGCAGACGCGCACGCTTCAGGCGCGTGTGAGTATATCTCGTGTGGGTTCAACTCCCATCTTCCGCATTTTGAGCAGATCATCTTGGATGATCTGCTCTTTTTTATGTGTTTCTTTTGTCTAAATAAAGAAAAAAGCTTAAGCTAGAAGTATATCAATAGGAAAAAGACAGGAGGAAATCCAATGAAAGAAGTACCAACAGCGAAAATCAAATTAACTGAGGTCAAAGAACTCTTTGATGCTGGTTATGAAATCTTAGGAGAATTACGGTCTGAGGTGAATGCCCCAGTCGTTAGAGCTAAATTTCTGAATCAAGAAGTGATTGCCATTTATGGAAAAGAAGCAGCAAAAATTTTTTATGATCCACGAAACTTTAAACGTGAAGGAGCAATGCCTAAACTCGTCCGTTCAACCTTGTTAGGGGAAGAGGGGGTTCAAACTTTAGACGGGGAACAACATCACCATCGGAAAAACTACTTTATGGACTTGATGACACCTGAGAGAATGACCGATTACCATGATTTGTTGGAACGAAACCTTTCTCATGAACTGGATAAACAATCCGGTACCTTTGAGCTTTTTTCACTCACAAAAAATGTTCTATTCAAAACGATTTGTGAATGGTCAGGAATCAATCTAGCACCACTGTCTCAATCAGAGATCAGTGAGTTAGCTGATTATCAAGTTGCTATGTTCAGCGGGACTGTCACCTCCCCTGTCGCCCATTTAAGAGGCGTCGAAGATCGTAAAAAATCTGAGAAATGGGCTCAAGGATTGATTGAAGAAGCTCGTCAACATCCTGTTGCTGGCAAAGAATCATTAGCACTCTATACTTTCGCTACTGCCACTGATCTTGAAGGTAATTTACTGCCGATCGAAGTTGCAGCCGTCGATCTGTTAAATATCATCCGCCCTACGGTTGCTTTAACCGTTTGGATCGCTTTGATGGGACATGCCCTTTTTAGTACAACGACTATCTACCAAGCACTTAAACAAAACTTTTCGGAGTTACAGGATTCATTTATTCAAGAATTACGCCGCTTTTATCCTTTCTTTCCAATGATGCCTGCCATTAGCTTGCAAGATGTTGTCGTCGATGGTTATCTGATCCCTAAGGACAGCTGGGTCGTCCAAGATATTTATGGTACGAATCATGATCCGAGAACCTTTGATCAGCCAGATGACTTCAAAGTGGATCGCTTTGTCGGACGTACACAAGCCATTTCCTATGAGGAAGAATATGAAATGATCGCACAAGGAGGCGGTGATTTCCGCAAAATGCACCGCTGTGCTGGTGAATGGATTACCTTGCATACGTTGCGCGTGTTCAGTGATTTACTGGTCAACCACTATCAGTTTGAAGTTCCTGAACAAGATTGGAAGATTCCAATGAATCACTTTCCAACCTATCCAGAAAGTAAAGTTCTCTTATTTAAAGAAGCTGCAATGACCACAGAAAATGAGTAACTACTGATCGTTGTTATTAAGTGCAGCTCACAAAAACGCAGCCCAAGCAAGCTTAGGGCTGCGTTTTTTGCTTACTTCTCTACAGATGCCGTACGGAAATAAAAATAGGCACCGTATGCGGGAAATTGGATATCTTTGATCGTTGACCTGATCATATAATTTGATGCACTCTGATATAGAGGAACTTGAGCTGCATCTTCTGCTAACAGAATTGATTCTGCTGATTTGTAATCTTCAAATACTTTATCTGGATCATTGGCATCCACGGTACGTGCGTTTTCTGTCAATGCCGTATAGTCCTCGTTGACATATCCACCGTAATTGTAAGAAGAACCTTTTTTATATAAATTGAAATAAGAGTCCAAGTCACTGCTGCCAGCAATCCAACCAGAAATCGACAACTCATATTGACCATCTGCTCGTGATTGATTCAAATTCGTTCGTGGTTGTTTATTGATTGTAATCGTCAAACCAGGCAAATGATCTTGAAGCTGATTTTGCAGATATTCACCGATTTTTTGTCCATGATCATCATCTGTTACCAATAAAGTCAGTTCAATTTTGTCACCGATAGCTGATTGTGCTTGGCTCCATTCTGCTTGTGCTTTGTTACTATCGTATTCATTGTAGTCCCCACTATAAGTGCGAAAATCTTCATTGGTATTCGGATTGGCATAAAGCCCACTGGGAATAAGGCCATTCAATACGCTTGCTCCATCGTTCAACACATCATTCACGAGACTCTCTTTGTCAATCGCCAAAGCGATGGCTTTACGAAGGTGGACATTTGCCAATGGTTTATTTGCCTGTTTATTAAAATCTAAAAAATAGTTGGCAATATCCTTTTGAGTGACTAAGGAGTCATTATTTTGGTACTGTTGCACATAGAGTCCGCTGATTTTTTGCAGATCCAACTCCCCGCTTTCAAACAACTGGATTCCAGTATTCTCCTCTTTGATCGTGGAACCTTTGATTTTATCCAACTTAACTACCGCTTGATCGTAATACTCAGGATTTTTGGCAAGCGTCCATTCTGCACCGGTCTGTTGCCAGTCTTTCAGAATGAAAGGTTCCGTATAGAGCAAGTCTTCACTTGTTTTCCCATATGCCGTCCCTTTTTCTTCAACATAAGACTGTCTTTGAGGCGCTAACCAGCCAATCGACACCACCGATAAAAAAGAAGGTTGCGGCTGTTCCAAATGGACGACAAAGGTCTTTTCATCCGGTGTTTCTAAGCCAATCGTCGCAATGTCTGCTTTCCCTTCGCGAATATCTTGACTGTTGACGACATTGTCTAAAAGATACGCATTTGGCCCCATGGTTTTAGGATCGACCAGTTTCTTCCAAGCATAAGCAAAATCTGCTGCTTGCACTTGCTGCCCATCACTCCATTTGGCTTCTTCCTTTAGTTTAAAGGTATATGTCTTGCCATCTTCACTGATGACTGCTTCCTCCGCCAAACCGGGAACTGGCTGACTCTTTTCATCAAAACGATACAACCCTTCAAAAAGATGCTGGATAACGGTAAACGTAACTTTATCCGTTGTTTGCGTCGTATCTAATGTTGTCAACTCTGCCGGTAAGCTGACTGAAATCTCTTGAACTTCTGGATCTGTCTCCTTTGCGGACGATCCAGTCGTGCTACATCCTGCTAACAAAAAACTTAAAATCCCTACAACAACCAAACCCTTTTTCATTTACTCTCCTCTTTCCTTTTCACTTGCGAGTTGCAAGCTTGATTAAATA
Organism: Enterococcus sp. ARL09-542; assembly: GCF_005234805.1. Lineage (NCBI taxonomy): Bacteria > Bacillati > Bacillota > Bacilli > Lactobacillales > Enterococcaceae > Enterococcus > Enterococcus sp. ARL09-542. The sequence goes on along the minus strand of NZ_QPQX01000001.1, from coordinate 288,257 downwards.
AAAAAATCCTCGTCCCTTTGCTGATCATCATTGATCAACAAAGGGACGAAGACTTCGTGTTACCACCCTTTTTCGTGTCATTTTTACAAATAACACCTCATCAGTACGTATGCATACTCGGCAGGATAACGGCTGCGTTCCGTCTAACCAGCGTAAACCAGTTAAAAGACTCTGAGCTCATCTTCACTTAGCGTTCTGTCCCCTTTCTCACCAACCCGGGTTCTCTTTAAACAGTCATCAAAGCTACTCTTCTCATCGATGTCCTATATTCTACTGAATTGATAAAAGTATACTATTCCTCGTTTTTCAAGTCAAACAGTTTTTAGAATTTTCAATCTTTTCAATAATGGCTTCAAGACTTTTTGGAGGGCAAATACTTGCCAGCTTAGTGTTTTTTTTCTAGGATAAAGAAAAGAAACCTTGCTCGAAAGGATGAAATCAATGAAACTTGCTGAAGCATTATTACTACGAAGAGATCTTGAATCCAAACTCACTCTGTTACGAGAAGAGATTGCCAGTAGTGCCGTGATCCAAGAAGGCGATACGTTAGACCGCAGCATCGACGACTTACTGCTGGATTATGAAACAACAAACCAAGAATTTGCCCAGTTGGTCATTGCAATCAATCAGCGAAATGCGGTCGCCAAAATCGGTGGACAAGAAACGATTGCTGCTGCATTAGAGAAACGGGAAGCTTTAAGGCGTTCGCATGCGATGCTAACGGCAACATTGGAAGCAGCCAAGGTTGCTCCACGGATGGGACGTAATGAGATTCGTATGATCCGAACGATCGATACCAAGCAAATCACCGACCGTTTGAATCAAACCGCAAAAGCCTTACGTGAATTAGACGGGCAGATTCAACAAACAAATTGGCTTGTTGATTTATAAAACAGCTGGGTGGGAGTCAAAAGCGAGCACAAAGCAGGTACAGGCTTATATGTACACCAATGGGGTCTGGCAGGGACCAGTTTAATGACTGCTGTTCAGTTACAAGCGTACAACTTATATTTTTCAATTAACGACCACGTGCTGGTTTGACAAGGTGGGTGCCTCTGTTTATCTTTTGTTACGCAAAAGGTAAACAGAGGTTTTTTGTTCAGCAAGACCTCTTTCAAAAGAAAAAGACCCCCTGATCCGTTTCCAACATAGGAAACCAGATCAAGGAATCTTTGATCGTTTAGCTAGTTACTTTCTTTTCTGTCTGCGATATACCACTACTACAATGCCTACTAGTAACAAGCCTACTAACATCCAGCTGACTTGATACGTTTCACCGGTTTTTGGCAGTTCGTTTTTCTTCGTCGGTGTTTTTGTATTCTGATTTTTTGCTGGATCAGGAGCTTTTTCTGGCGTGTAGCGGTTAGTAAAGGTTGGCTCGCTACCATAATCTGCTTTCGCTTCCAATGTTCCGTTTTGATCTTTGACATTTACGGTCACTGGAATCTCTGCGTCATCATAAGTGATTGTACTGTCTTGTCCGGCTTTTTCCCGGATCGTATAGTTGTACTCACCGGCTTTGTCGTACGGAATCGCATCGAAGTAAACTTTCCCTGTGCCGTCGTTGGTTTGGCTTTGAATCACTTGTCCCTCTTGATCGACTAATTCAAAGGTGAACTCCCCTGCGACTAGTGAACGGCCAGTCAAAACTTTCTCAGCTTCCAACACTACACTGCCGGCTTTTGGTGTGTAAGTGTTCGTGAAGACGGCGTTGCCTTCATAAGTCGCTGTTGCTTCTAACTGTCCGTCGTTATTTTTCACCTCTACTGTAACATTGGTGATTGAATCATCATAGCTAATCGTAGCGTCATGTCCTTGTACTTCATAAATTTTATATCGATAGGTTCCTTCTTTTTGATAAGTAATCTCATCAAAAAGAATATTATTTGCCTTGTTCGTCTTTTCTTGAAGGATTTTATTTTCTTCATCTGCCAAAACAAAAGTGAATTCCCCGTCTTCGATCTGTCGGCCTTCCAAAGCTTTCGTAGCCGTTAAAGCTAGGCTAGTTTCGATAATTTCCCTTGTATTAGCTAGTTCAAAGACATAATCGACTTCCTCGTTCGAGATCGTAAACGTATATTCTTTTTCATCCCGCTCATATCCATCTGGTGCTTTCGTTTCTTGGATTTTATAATCTCCATATCGTAGCCCATCTAAGTGGTCAAATTCGCTAGTTCCTTGAATCAACTTATTATTTCTGACAACAAGTTCGGAGAAAACAACTTCGTAGTTTCCTTCGGCATTTTTACGACTGAGTTGGAAATGTGCCTCTTTGTTGATCCCAGCTTCCTTATCCCCTTCTCTGTCATATTTATTGATTGTCAACGAGCCATTTGTTCCCGTTGAAGTACCGCTACCGTTGGTAGATTTGACGATTACGTCTTTTGTTACTTGATGGATTTCCGTCTGACTTCCGTAAAGAGACACATCATTTGAAACAACTTCATTATTTCGAATGCCAGGATCAAGTTTCGTTTGATAAACGATGAAGTATGGACTGTCAATGACATCCTCAAAAGCAATACGTAATGTGAATGTTCCATCAATACCATTCGTTGTTACATTTGGATTGTCTTGATTATTGAAAATAACTTTCTCACCTTTTATCCATTGATCTCCGTCTTTGACGGCTTTATACACATCAACAAGGACTTTTCCTGTCTCATCGTACAAGAAAGTCTGTTGATTATAATTGATCGTATCTTCAATCACAGCATTCTTGATCGTTCGACTATCTTGGTTAACCAGCACTTCCCAATCCAACAGTCGATTATTGTCAACATTTTGAGTGCCATTTTTTGTTAACCAGTTTCCTTTTGCGGATTTCTCAACTTGCGCTTCAGCAGTTAAATCCGTTGTACCATCTGTCAAAGAGATCATATTATTGTACTTGTAAACATCTGTAGCTGCTTCGACAGCAATGAAGACAGCAATCGTTTCTGAAGTGTCTTTCAACAGTTCTACTGTCACTTGTTTTGTCACTGGATCATACGTCAAGCGATAATCAGCTGAGCTCAATTCTTCCTTCAGAGATCTTACTTGGTTTCCTGTTCCGGATACGTCAACTGTATAAACTACTGCTTCTTTAAACGTTTGACCATCTTGTAATTGATCGACAATCTTGGTTCCTTCATGAAGTGTCGCTTTATACGTATTAAATAATCCCATCCAATAGATTTGATCACTTGTAGCAACATCTTCTGAAAAGATATTTGGGAAATTACGGTTAAAAGCTGCTTGCAAGTATGCTTTTACATCTCCTCCTTTTGGAATGAAAAGCCCTGCTTTTAGCGCGTTTAAGGTCCAAGTAGTGTCCATCCATGAATTTGCTTGAGCGGCTTCCCTATAAGAGTTACCGTCAATTTCATAATCGACAAAAGCAGAATTACTAAAACGTGTTTTGGCACTTCCTAAAGCGATCTGTGTCGTCATATCAAAAGTCGTTTTGAATCTGACCGTAATTTTGTCTGCTGTCTTTGCATAGTTTCCTTTTAGTTTAATTTGAAAACCAGATTCGTACTCAATTGGATTTTCTCCAGAAGTGGTTTCACGCTGCTTCGATAAATCAAAGTCGCTTGAAGTCAATTCTTTAACTTCTCCTGACTGGCTAGTTGCAGTTAAAACAAGAGAGTCTTCAATCAATTCTAATCCACTAATATTTGTCCCGCTAATTTCTCGATAGCGATCTGTGATGACCATATTTTCCACTTCTACATATTGCTGATTTATCTCAATCTGCCATTGAATCGTTTGATCCTGATAACTTTTTGATGGTGCTGTTTTTGTCACACCAATTTTGCTTGTTGGGTCACTGTTCCCGACCCATTATGAGAAGTTGTCGTATCATCTTTGATAGTTATTTAGTTAGTAATTCTAGTATTCACCAGTACTGGATCAAAGAGTTGTGTCTCATAACGAATCACATATTGTCCAGCATGAGCAAACACAAGTTGAAATTGAACAAGCTGATTATCTTTTTTTATTTCTCCTGCTTCATCAAAGTGCCAATCTGTCACAATACTGTTATCATTTTTGTTTCTGACCACTACAGAATCGGCTACTAAATAATGCAATGCAATTTCTGAAAGTGATCCAGAATACGTTTTATCAGTGAGAATTGAACCGTCTTTGCTAAGATCTAAAGAAACCTCCCAAGAAGCACGACCAGTTGACTGATCATAACCTAAAAATCGCTTATATTCCGCAGATTCATCATAGCTGACTGTTGCTTCAACTGATTTTTCATGGAAATTATCTCCAGTGATTTGAGCAACATTTTTGAAGGAGTTAATCGTTGGATCATTGACAACACTATAAATTTCAATTTTGACTGGCTTATCGATTTTTTGATTGAATGTAAAAGTTCCAGTCGTTGAGTTATAAGTATACAAGTCGCTAGTTCTAACCCAAGCGTCTCCATCATAAAGGTAACCATAAGAATGAGAATATGCCAATCCGCTTGGTAGTTTATCTGTCACAACGACGTTTTCTAGTTCCTTGCTTTCCGTATTATATACGATCTCCCAAACAATTGAGCCACTAGTACTTACTTTCCCACTCTTCGTAATATCGATTTGATAGATTGGTAAAGTAATCAGGATCTCATTGCCATCACGGTCATAAATACCAGTTTCGATGACAACATCTTCTGTGATTGTTGACACTTTCAATTCGGTTTCAAGATTGATTGTCCCACTTCTACCTGATAGATTCTCTGCGTTTTCATTGAAAACAATCTTTAATTCTCCATTTGCATTTAGATAAAAGTCTCCTAATGATCCTCCACCTGAACGCTGTAATGTGCCTGACACCTCATTGTGAACAGCAAAATAGCTTGGTAGCTGATAAATATAATAATCACCGTTTTTGATTTCCTCCTGATCAGATAATGACCAGTCAAAGTGAATCTTAATATTGTCGTTATAATAAGGAGGATTGTTTTGATCAAAAGGTTGATCATTCATATCTGTAATTCGTACATTATCAAATAGTTGAATTCCTCGAGCATTTAAATCTGGATTAACAGCATTTGGAGTGACTGCTTGTTCGGTAGATTCAGTCTCTGAATCCTCCGTGGGTGCACTTGGCTGTATTGTATTTTGATTCAACTCTGAAGTGGACGTTTCAGTCGTAGTAGTAGTGGTCGCTTTTTCCGGTTGACTGTTTGAGGTATCTTCGACTGTTTGACTAGTACTCTCCGCGTTTTCTGAAGTTGTTGTTGATTCTTCCGTTTTTGTGTCTGTCGCAGGTGAATTCGATTGACTCGTTTGACTTTCAACTTCTATATTTGAAACCATTTCAGCTACTGCAATTGCCGGTGTACAAAAAGTCGCACCTAGCAAAACCAACAAGCTCAAATATGCACATAGTTTTTTATTCATAGTGATTCATCCTTTCTAAAAAAACAACTGTTACTTTTTAGAAAAACTTAATTTTTTTACTTTTCTAAAATATAAGTTTTTCTAAAAGAACCAACCAATATAATTATTTATGATGGCACCGTACTGTACGTTCTTCCCTCATTCTTCCGAAGACAGCATAACGATTGATATAGCTAGACCAGAACCTATTTTTCATTCAATAACATACCTTTTTTATAGAAAATCAGAGACAAGTATCAATAAAAAAGCATGTGTTATCTCACCTTTATTTTCCCAAATTTGGCATAAACTAAGTGTTCAAAAAAATCATTTTTCAAATATTTTTGACTATTTGGAAAAACGTGCTACCATCAATACATAACTGATTGGAGGAAAGCTATGTTCAGAGGTTTATTGTCAACTGCTTCACAAATAAAATTGTAGTTGATTGAAAGTTTGTTGCATGACCGTCACTGTTTTATTGCTGATTTGCTGGATGAATTTGACCTGTCTTTGTCGTTGTTCAGAAAGTATGTGACAGAGATCAATCACGATCTGTCCTTTCTTCAAATAAATATAGACAATCATTCCTAAGTGAGTCTGGAATTCCATTCTTTCGCTTCACGATCGGATGTCTATAGTTTTTTCTTGGCTGACTCTTCTGCTTTCAAACTCTTGGAACTTCTGTTTTCATCCCACTTTTCCAGTTATGAGACACTAGCGATTGAATTGAATCTAAGCAAATCCTCAATTATTCGTTTAATTAAAAAAATCAACACGGTCATACGTCCTTTTGATTTTCATATAGAAAAAAACCTATCCGCATAGCTGGGAATGAAATGACTATTCGCCAGTTTTACATGGTTTTCTTTTTGGAGAAATACCAACATGAGTTTAGAGATGCCAGTAAAAATCAGGAACAAGAATTTTTAAAAGTTGCACAACTTTTGGCTGAAGTTACTCCATTAAAGCTGTATTTTTCTGACATACGAAAAATAGCGTTTATCATTTATGTACATAGTAAACGAGAGAGGCTTTTTGCCACGGAAGTGCAATCGAATAAAATTGAATATTTTCTAGAAAAAATCGATCTCGCTGAATTCTCTCGCTACAAACGATCTTATTTAGAAAAAGTTATGGGTTATCTGACTTCTCATATCACAGCCGACCCAGCTATCTATAAACAAGTAAAAAAAATCTTCTATCGATTGACTAAACAAATTTTTCTTAAATACCATTACACCGAAACAGACTTTCAAGAAAAATTGGATGCTGTTAGTTTCAAATATTTGCTGGAAACGAATTTGAATGTTCCGTATTGTATTTTGAATGATCGCCTGGCCCGTTTTGTTGATAACTGCGATCCTGTCCAGCAAGCAATCAACAAGGATATTGTTCAGCTAGTGACTCATTCTGAATTACCGGCGATTCGCCCTGCTACGATCAACCATTTGATTTATATTTTCCATACTTCTTTTCCACTATTTACAAAACAAATCATTGATCAACATGCAGATTATCATCTCGCCTTGTTCTACGATACCAATAGCGACCATACGGAAATGATCCGAACACAAATCAAACAGTTCGTCCCCTACGACCTGAAAATCACGATTCTCAATCCGTTAGACTCTTTTTCAATCCCTGCCGTCAAAGCAACCTATGATTTGATTATCGGAAATATCGTCCCTCCTTTTCAGAAAGTTCCTTTCAAAGCAACAGACATCTTTATTACACGAAATGAGATTGGCTATATCGCAAACAGTATTCAAGAAAAAGCGATCCAGCAGATTGAGAAACAAAAAGAACCTCTTAGCCCTACTCACTGAAAAAGTGAGTTTCGCTAAAGAGGTTCTTTTTAATTTTGTCGTTCGAGTAATTGTTTGCCTTGAGCACTCTGATAAAACGTTTCAATTAAATGATTTAAATTTGTTTTTGTCTCACTGGCGCCAAAAAGTTCACCGCCAGGTTCTAGCATAAGACCATTGGCTAGACGACCGATCACTACCGGATCAAAGCCAAAGTCGTCAACGATTTTGGCCGTTTGAGACATAGATTCCGGATCATTACCAGCGATTGCCATGGCTTTTCTGGCTGGTGAACCAGCCGGCCGAGCTTCGTCTTGAACATCATGATAACCCATATGGTTGAATGCCTTGATAACTCTGCTTTGGTCAAAATATTTTTGGACCCTTTCTGAAGATGTTTCTTCAACAGTCGAATACGTTTTGCTGGTTCCATCAACTTCCCACCAATAGTTCATTGCATCGATCACAAGTTTACCAGCCAGCTGCTCCTTGGGAAGTGACGGATAGTTGCTTAAAGGGATTGCTAATAAAATGACTGGCATTTCCGTCAGGATGTCTGAGACATTCTTCACCTTTGCACCTGGAGCAAGGATTTCAACAGCTAGAGCATTCTTTTCCGCTGGCTTTCTGCTAGCGATCCAGACCTCATACCCAGCTTCTGCTCCTAATTTTGCTAATGCTAACCCCAACTTGCCGGCTCCTAAGATGCCAATTCTAGATTTTCCCATTATTTCCCACCTGATCTCAATAGTTCTTTGACCCTAGGGATTACTTTTGTACCATAAAGTTCGATAGTCCGCAGACGGTCTTTTTGTAATTGTCCACCGGTTCCATAAACAAGATCAAACCGTTCGACGCCGACTTGCGGCATCGTTCGCGCAATTTTTTGTGCCACAGTCTCAGGACTACCTACATAGTAAGAGCCATGTTCTACTTCAAAATCGAAACGTTCTTTCGACATCTCGGGCCAACCACGGTCTTCTCCGATTTTATCCATACTTTTCTTGATATAGTGCCAACCGATTTCGTACGCTTCCTCATCCGTCTCCGCAATCACCCCATGGGAATGCATCCCTACCGGAAGAATCGGTCTGCCCATTTGCTGCGTTGCTTTTTGATAAAGTTGTACATAGGGGGCAAATCGCGCAGGCTCCCCGCCAATGATGGCTAGCATAACTGGAAAGCCGTAGCGAACAGCACGAATAATCGACTCCGGTGTTCCTCCCACGCCAATATACGTATCCAGTGTTCCTTCGAGTTTTGGATAAACTTCGGCATTCTCCAAAGATTGAGTAAATTTGCCTTTCCAGGTCAGTGGCTCCCCTTTAAGGAGTTCGTAAAACATTGCTACTTTTTCTTCAAATAATTCTTCATAATCTTGCAGATCATAGCCAAACAGTGGAAAAGATTCAGTGAATGACCCTCTTCCTAACATGATCTGCGCACGACCATTTGAAAGGGCATCAACTGTCGCAAATCGTTCATAGACCCGAACTGGATCATCAGAACTTAATACAGTTACTCCCGTTCCTAATTTGATTCTTTTAGTGACCATTGCCAGCGCAGCTAATACTGTATCTGGGCTTGAGATTGCATACTCTTCGCGATGGTGTTCGCCTAATGCGAGGATATCGACACCGACTTCATCGGCCAACTTTCCTTCTGCAATAATATTTCTTAATGATTGGCTGTAACTGATTCGTTGATGGGTCTGGTCATCAAAGGCAAGATCGCCAAAGGTATCTAACCCAAATTCTATTTGTTTATTATTGATTGTCATATCATTTCCCTCTTTTCAAATACTTCCTGCATTCACTATAACAACTTCTTTTTATTAACGCGAAAGATATGCTTACTTTTTGTAAGTCAACTGTTTATGAATTGCTTCAAAAAGAAAAGCGCGTCCTTGCTTCAAACAAGGACGCGCACTTTTTTGTTTTTTTATTAGCCATCAGAGATAGATTCCTTTGCTTCTTAAATTAGCTAAACACTCCTCTAAATACATTGCAGTATGTTCAGGATAAATAGGGACTGATTGCTCAATCGGCTCTAACACCTGATAAGGAGCTGTCTTTTGCCCCCGATAAGTAGGCTCTAACCACGCTGCTGCTGGACGATAGCCGCGACGCTGCATCTCTGCCATGACAAGGAGATGGTATTGGTACAGCTTATATGGAGAATGAGCAAAAACGTAATCGACTGTCGCATGTTTCTTTCCCCAGCCAGCGCCTCTCAGCGCAGCTACTTCCCGATGCTGTCCCAGTAATTGTTGTCTTGGTAATTTAGGCAAAAGTGCTTCATGCCACAATCTCATATCCTCAGTTCCTCTGCTTCGCTTGATTTATGTCTGTAATTTATTGGTTGTCGAGCACGATTTTCCCTACCGCATGGTGTGTTTCACTTAATGCATGGGCATCATAGACACCTTGACGAGTCAATGGGAAAGTTTCGCCAATCACACTTACTAATTTGCCATCAGCCATTAGTTTAGCTAATTCGCTTAACTGTTCTCCATTTGTACGTAACCAAATTGCTTTTGCTTCAATTTGTTTCGTTGCGGCTAATGTTTCATCTTCAATACTCAGTACAGAAATCAAGCGGCCATGCTCTTTTAGAACGGAGAAGCTTTTCTTTTGGATCTCGCCACCCATTGTATCAAAAACTAAATCAATGTCAGTAAGAACTTCTTCGAAATCCGTTGTATGGTAGTCGATCACTTCATCTGCACCTAATTTTTTAACAAGTTCATGATTACGGGGACTTGCCGTCGTGATGACATAGGCGCCGGCATTTTTCGCAAGTTGAATGGCGTAGGTCCCAACTCCGCCAGCTCCGGCATGAATCAACACTTTTTCGCCAGCTTTTAACGAACCATGATCAAATAGAGCTTGTAATGCAGTCAATCCTGCTAGAGGCACAGCTGCAGCTTCCGTGAAGGCAATAGATTCTGGCACAGGCGCCAGTAAGTTGCTGTCCACAATCGTATAATCCGCATAGGTCCCAAATCGTGTCGTCTCTGGACGAGCGAAAATCCGATCGCCTACGTGATAGTCTTTAACCTTCTGACCAACTTCAACGATTTCTCCAGCAACATCCCATCCTAGAATAATCGGAAATGACCAAGGAAACATTTGCTTCAAGTATCCTTCGCGTAATTTCCAGTCAATTGGGTTGATCGAAGTTGCTGCAACTTTCACCAACACTTGATCCGCACCGAGTTCAGGTAGTGAAACTTTCGCTTCTGCTAGTTTTTCTTTACCACCATATTCATTAATAACAACTGCTCGTGTTTCCATGTAAATCACTCCTTGAGATTATGTAAATGAGCTTCCGTCATTTTTCTAAAGAAACGAAAGGTCTCTTTCATAGCTTAGGCAATGATCCCTGATTTTACAACTGATTCGACTTTCCCTTTTCTATCAGAAAAAGCAGTTTTTTCACTGACTAACTTTTTATTGCCTTTTTAAAAGGTTTCATTTATTCTACAGGAATAAGAATGTGATAAGAAAGAAGGAATTGATGAATTGAAAAGATTGCACGTATTTTTTGGCGGGATCATTGCGATCCTAGGTATTCTTTTTGTTGGCAAAGCTGTACTGTCCAATGAAACAGGAAGTGCATCAGCAAATGATGCTAACACGGTTATTATTTATAATTGGGGAGAATATATTGACCCCGATCTGATAAAAAAATTCGAAACTGAAAGTGGCTATTCAGTGATTTATAATACATTTGATTCGAATGAAGCAATGGAAACAAAGGTCAAACAAGGCGGTACCAGGTACGATTTGATTTTCCCCAGTGAATCGATGATTCCTAAAATGATTGAGGAGCAGCTGCTGATTCCTTTAGAACATGATAAACTCGTCGGCAGTGAAGATCTTTCTGATTTTCTGATGGATCAGCGCTTTGACAAAAACAATCATTACTCCATTCCTTATTTTTGGGGAACTATTGGAATCATGGTTAATAGTGACCAAATCGATCCTACCACCATTCATGGCTGGGCAGATTTATGGCGCCCGGAATTTGCCAACGATATTCTAGTTGTTGATGGCGCAAGAGAAACGTTAGGAATGGCTTTGCAGACTTTAGATCTTTCTCAAAATGAGCTAGATACAGCAAACCTTCAACAAGCCATCGAGAAATTGGAAGCATTACGCCCCAATGTCAAAGCAGTCCTCACTGATGAGATCAAGACTTTGATGGTCAACAACGATGCACCGATCGGCATTGGCTATTCAGGAGATGCAGCGTATGTCATGTCTGAGAATCCTGCTATAACCTATGTCGTCCCTAATGATGGCGGTGCTATCTGGACAGATAACTTTGCGATTCCAAAAACCGTCGGCAATCTTGAAGGAGCTTATGCGTTTATCAATTTCATGCTGCGTCCTGAAAATGCCGCTCAAAACGCTGAGTATGTCGGTTATGCGACACCGAGTGAGACCGCGAAGCAACTGCTACCGACTGAATTGACCTCCAATAAAGCTTTCTATCCAGAGCCGGAAGCAATGCAACAGATGGAACACTACGAATACTTAGGAAAAAATGCCGTTGAACAGTACAACGATCTTTTTCTCGAATGGAAGTTGGGATTATAAAATGAATATACTATTGAAGTCTTCCTACATTTTTGATACAGAAAGAAAAACGACCTTTGCTGGTTTTATTTTGATTGAAGGAACTAGGATCAAGGATGTGGGTCCTTTGGATGCCACACCTACCAACTTACCAGCTGAAACAACGATCATTGATTGTCATGACCAAATGATCATTCCTGGCTTTATCGATGCCCATATTCACTTTTATCTTTCCGCTTTGCTCCATGCAGGGCAGTTAACTCATGTCACTGGAACAACTGAAGAAGCAGTTGCCCAGCAAGTACCGCAAATTCCTGTGACCCATGGCTGGAAAATTGGGATTGGTTGGTTCAGCAGTGACTTTGGACAACAAGTCTATCCCACAAAAGCAACGATTGATCACTACTGTGACGAAGTGCCAGTCATGCTGATTTCAGGAGACGCCCACAGCATTTGGTTAAACAGTAAAGGAATGGAAACCTTAGAAATCACAACCGATTCAGTTCCTACCGGAATCAGTGGAGAAGCATTGATGAAAGATGGCGAATTGACGGGTTGTTTTCTTGAGGCAGTTGCTATTAATTACTTGGCGGAGGTGCTGCAATCTTTTCAAGCCAACAGTTACTCAACGTACCTTTCTTACATGAAGCAGCTCAATCGTTATGGCATTACTACAATCGGCGATGTTGCCCTGACTGGCGAAAGCTGGGACGACTTGATTTATCCAGAGCTTTACCAAAAAGTTGCCGAAAAAGCGACTTTACGGGCGGTTTTTTACCCTGCGATGCGAATGGAAATAGAGCATTTAACTGATATCTATCAAAACTATCGATCTGAGAAAGTCCAAATGGGTGGTGTGAAACAGTTCTTTGATGGTGTAACAAGTACCCATACTGCTTTGTTGAAATCGGAGTACGAAACGCCTTATTTTACTGGTGATATTGGTATGCCGCTGATTGCAATTGAAAAAATGCGCCAGTTGATTTTCTTAGCAAACCAGCAAAATTGGCCGATGCGCATCCATACGATCGGTGACCAAGCGATCCATCAAGCGTTGTCTTTTTTTAATGAAAGTCATGCGCGCTTCCCTCTCTCTGCCGGTAAAAATAATACACTGGAGCATTTGGAAGTCATGGATCCTGCAGATCTTTCTTTAGTGGCACAAGACAATTTAGTTCTTTCTGTTCAACCTAGTCATTTATTAGTCGGCTATGAAACGTTAGATGAAGAAGTAGGTCCGCAACGCGCTAGTCAAATGTTTCCTTTTCAATCCTTTTTGGCCCACGATGCTGTAGTAGCATTTGGAACCGACAGCCCAGTAGTGATCGATGTGTCTCCATTGGATTCGATCTATTATGCAGTGGCTAGAAAAGAAAAAAACGGCTCTCCAGTAGAAGGATTGATGCCCTCTGAAGTGATGAATGTGGCAGATGCTCTGGTTGCTCATACCGCTGATGCAGCTCGGGCACTCAGTCGACAAGACATTGGTTCGATCAAAGTCGGGCAGTTGGCTGATCTTTGTATTCTTTCGAAAAATATTCTTTCCCTTTCAGAAAAAGAGCTGCTTGAGGTAGAAGTCACTGCAACCATTTTTAACGGTGCATTTGTCTATCAAAAAGACGAAGCTTCGCAGCAAAATTCCTAATTGGATCTTTGACCATATCCCTCGAATACCCGAATAATGGCTGACTTGCTTCTCTCGTCCGAGGGCTCTCATTCATGGAAGACCCTTGACTGTGTTCACGTTCACGCTAATCAACCGTATTATTCGGGATTTTTTGTCAACACCACCCTAATCCCCCATCCTTTTTTCGTTCTGGATACTGCCAGGCTATAATTTGGTTCCTCTTGATTGTTCCCTCTGATCATTTCTCGCTTTGTTTCGTCTTGATTCCTGCTCAATCATTGCCCTCTTGATTTCCCTCCAATTCCTTAAAATATATACAATATGACCAACAGGATCCCACCAACGATTTCACTTATTGGATACTTGCGATTAATCGGTACCAAACAATTCCTGCACTTGCCTTTTAAGAATAAAAATGACCAAATAGGGATCAGCTGCCACGGGGTTAGTACCTTTCCACAGTGCTCACAATGAGAGCGGCCTCCCAATGATTCCTGACGGGGCAAACGATAAACAACAACCATCAAAAAAGAACTAAGACAGCTACCAAGACTAAATACTGATAAAATGGGTAATAGCAACGCTCTTCCCAAACCACACACTCCTCTCGTCTAATCGACACCTCAAATAAAGAGCCTATTCATAAGCAAATACGCTCTTTTAAACACGAAGTTTTTTTATTCTTCAGCGACGTACTGCTGACAGCGGATACCTAGCAGTACGTGATCGTCTGATTTATGTCATCAAATTGATTGGATGTGACTCTAGCCTCTTGCTCTTATTTGCTACTGCTGACACCTCCTTTGTTGCGAAACAAACTGAGTGTTACTGACCATTTCTTAAAGAAAATTCATTGATGATTCGAGGATTGATTTCCCACAATAGTCGATTCCAATCCTCTGCGTCTGGAATTGACTTAAAAAGCAAATGCCAGTTTCCAATCAATTGATCACTGACATATTCACTATAATTTGTCACTACTAGATCAATATGATTCTGCTCTAAATAATCTAAGTTCATCTCTAATGCATTCGGGAAAAACAGGTGCTGGAACCGGCCAAGATATTTGATAGCCATTGCTTGGATATTCTGACAAACAAGGTAGTTTCCCTCTAATAAAAATGCAATATTTTTAGGTGCTCCCCAATGGATTTCCTTTAGTGAGTCCATGAATAGGACGGCCATCACGGTGATTTCTGTTACTGCTGTCTTTCCCCCTGAGATTGTCTGATGGTGTTCGGTAAAGAATGCTAATAACTCAAGATACAAATCTGGGTATTTCTCTTGGACGACTTCATGAATATCAAGAATATTTTGATTTGTGACTGGTGATAGCTGTTCTTTTAAATACAGCATAGTAAAAAAAGAACGCACAAGGATCATGTCTCTCTGAAGGTCATTACTCTGCTGGCCAAAAGCGGATAAAAATAGTTGGGCACAGTCTGTAATCCCAACATTCGGCTGGAGTTCCTGAATAAACTGCTGCTCTCCAGCCAGATCCGTCAATGAACGCCGACACAAAATCATCACATACAAATACAATAATTCCTCCACTGGCAAACGTTTCCCGATTGACGCATCAATCACATCATTGATAGTTGAAAAACGCTGGAATGCCTCTCGTTCTTTCAGCGCTTGAATCATTTCTGACTCGATAAGCAAGTCTCCCTCACGTTCTAAAGTAATCATTAGAGTATAACTAAAATCTCCCAAAGAAACATTGGGATAGCTACTGAAGAAGTGCTTTTTTTGTAAGGCAAAGGCAATCGACTGGATGGCAATTGATGGCAAGACCGTGTGTGGAGTTATTTCTGATTCATAATAAAAATCATGAAAGAAACTGCGAATATCGATTTCTTTTCCAATGAAATCCACTTTCTTCAGGGACAGTGTCAGTCGATAGCGCGCCAATTCATTTTCTACCATTTTGAAATAGCGCAGCAAACTACTTTCTGAGAAGTGGAGTTGATCGGCCCATTCTCCGATCTCTTTGATCTGCCTTTGAAAAATCCCTTCAATAATGTGAAAGAGTGGTTCATTTTCAAGCAATGACCGCTTTTTAGTTTGGTACGCTTCTCGATTGGTTTCTTTGAACAAATAGCCTGAACTCGTGTTTTCAATCAGAATCGACTGCTGAAAATATTGCCGAATTCCGGTAATATCGGCAATGATCGTTCGTGAAGTGCTTTTTGTGAATTGGGCTAGTTCTTTGACTGATCGCGTTGGTATTCGCTCGAAGGTATGCAAGATTTTCAGCCATCTTACAGTTTCCTTATTGGTAATAAAATTAAGTTGAAAATTTTTCATCTCTTTTCTCCTTACTGGTTTTCATTGCCGTTATTGACTGAATCGTTTTCCTTATTATACGCCCTGCGGAGGAATTATACTCAGTTGCAAGCTTCTGGCAGCACCAGTTATCGTGATTTATACGAGATAAAGGAACCCAGTTATGAAAAAAACGGTCATCTTGACAAAAACAGGTATCGAATTGTATAAAATTGTTATTTTTTGTTAAAGCCCTCTTGATTGTAAGCGGTATTTTTGTTATTCTTTAAAGGTAGAGGAGGTGGATAGTGCAGTGTATGCTATCAAGATATTTCATGGTTATCTGACAGCACAAGGAAAAAGAACTCGAGATAAATCAATTGCTTTGACTTATACATGCAAAGAAGATGCCGAACGCTTCGCAAATAAAATTGGCGGGAGAGTTAAAAAAATTGGATAACCTAAACTATTGAAAAAGAGTCGTCGACCATTGATTGTTGACCACTCTTTTTGTTTTGTTAAAAAATATTCTCTAACAAATCCTTTTTTCTATTTGTTTTTATTTCTCGCTTGTCAAAAATAAAAATACACTGCTGCGATCAATTGTTGAATGGCCATTTCTTCCCCTTTTCACTTCTATTAGCCAAAAAAAAAATGACTGAAACGTCTGAGTTGAAACAAAGTGTTTTCTCGCTCAGAAACGGTTCAGTCATTTTCTTTTTATGGAATCGCGATAGTCACATCGACTGTCTGGATCGCCACGTCATAAAACGGATCTTCTCGTCTTCCCAAGAAATCTTTTGCTTGAGCTGGGAAAAGTGCATACATCAGTACATCTTCTTCCGTTTTGGCATATTCTTTGATTTCTTGCTCGAATTCCGGGAGCTGCGGTGGAATCAAATCTGCTGGTCGTTCGGTGATCACTGCTTCCGTCCCAATGATTTTTTCTTGGATCTTCGTTTTGATTGGTGCCGGAGGACGACCGTAAAGACCACGAACGTAATCTTTGATCTCAGTTGGGACTAGTTTGTAGCGTTCCCCAGAAATCACATTCATCAAAGCCTGTGTGCCAACCATTTGAGACAAAGGGGTAACTAAAGGAGGAAATCCAAGGTCGGCACGCACTTTCGGCACTTCTGCCAATACTTCTTCGTACTTGTCCTGCAGACCTTGTTCTGTCAACTGACTCAATAAGTTGGATAACATCCCACCAGGCACTTGATAGATCAGTGTTTTTGGTTCTGTATCTTTGACTTTAGGATTCAAGATCCCTTCCTCTCGGAACCGATCGCGGATTGGATTGAAATAATCAGCAACTTCAGCCAATTTCTTTTTGTCCAGGTTTATATCAAATCCCAGTTCTTCTAATGCGATCGCCACAGATTCTGTCGCTGGCTGACTCGTTCCCCCTGCAAATGAAGAAATTGCTGTATCGATAATATCTGCCCCAGCTTCTGCAACTTTCAAATAAGTCATTTCTGAAATACCACTAGTAGCGTGGGTGTGGACCTCTAATGGCAGATCCACAGCATCTTTGATTCGGCTGACCAATTCAAATCCGATTTGAGGTGTCAGCACACCAGCCATATCTTTGATACAAATCGAATCTGCTCCAATATGGGCCATTTCTTTTGCTAATTGCACAAAGTATTCAACGGTATGAACTTCGCTTGTTGTATAAGAGATCGCTGTTTGGCAATGACCACCAGCTTCTTTTGCTGTTGTGATAGAAGTCGCCAAATTTCTGGTATCGTTCAATGCATCAAATACGCGAATAATATCGATTCCGTTCTTGATCGATGTCTCTACAAATTTTCGCACCACATCATCCGCATAATTTTTGTATCCTAGTAGATTCTGTCCGCGAAGAAGCATCTGTAATTTCGTGTTCTTCACTTCACGGCGAATCTGTCGAAGACGTTCCCAAGGATCTTCATTTAAGAAGCGGATACAAGAATCAAAGGTTGCTCCACCCCACATTTCTAATGAATGGTAGCCTACTTCATCCAATGTTTTGATGATGGGCAACATATCTGACGTCGGCATTCTGGTAGCGATCAAGCTTTGTTGGCCATCACGTAAGACTGTTTCCATGAATTGAATTTTCTTAGTCATCTGCTTGCATCCTTCCTTTTGAAACTAATTCATTTATTTTTTGCTGTATTGCTTCGACTGAATGCGTTCTCGATCGTCCGCATAGTTTTGCTTCCTTGTCACAAAGAAAGCAGCGCCGTCTTGGATAGCCTAACGCTTCGCGACTGATGGACTGCACTTCACCCGCTTCTAGCCAAAGCACGTCAAGATCTGCTAATCGCCCATAAGGATGTCTTTCTTCAAGTGCCACCATCCTTTTCTTTAGTTCTTCTTTTTTTAAAGGAAGTAAAAGAAAATATTCATAGCCAGTTTTTTCATTTCGATAAAGATGAAGGAATGAAAAGGCATCCGCCACTGCTCGCTCGACTTCATCCGTCAAGCTTTTAAACACAGCTTCTAACTCATCTGATGTTTTGACAGGTCCGGGAATATTCATGGTGGCAGATAGCAGTGTGTATTGGGGCGCCGACTCCAGTAACTCCTTTTGCCGTTTTGCACGCTGTTCTCTAGCCGCCAATACTTCTGCTAATGAAACTTCCGGTCCCTCAAATAACAAGCTACACATTTCTCACAACATCAATGAGCGTGCCGTCTCGATATTCAATCAATGCCACTACTTTATCGCCATAATGAATGGCTTCAGGCGTTCCAACAATCTGGTAAGCTTTCTCTTTTAACTCTTCGATCGTATACTGAGGCACATCTAGTGTTTTAAAATGTTCAATCAAATCTTGACGATCTGGATTGATGGCAATCCCTACTTCTGTCACGATCACATCGATACTTGTTCCTGGAGTGACCACTGTATTTACTTTGTCAACGATCGTTGGAATTCTGCCTCGCACTAAGGGTGAAATAACGAGACTCATTTTGCATGCCATACTCGTATCAGAGTGCCCGCCTGACGCTCCCCGAATCACACCATCGGATCCTGTCATCACGTTCACATTGTAGTCTGTATCGATTTCCAATGCGGACAAAATAGCGGTATCTAATTGGTTGATCACTGATCCTTTACTTAACGGCGAAGCATACATCTCAGCATCGATTTCATAGTGTCCTGCATTGCTTCCTAATGAAACGGCTGAAGAATGATCGAAATCTTGTACATCAATGATTTTTTCAACCAATCCTTCCTCCAATAGTTCCACCATTGCATTGGTAATACCGCCTAATGCAAAGCTCGCTTTTATTCCATCTTTAAGCATCGCTTCGCGCAAAAAGCGGGAAACAGCTAATGCAGCACCACCGGTACCTGTTTGAAAGGAGAATCCCTCTTTATAGTAAGGAGAATTTGTGATCACTTTTGCTGCGTATTCTGCGATCAATAGTTCTTTCGGATTTTTGGTAAAGCGGGTGGCTCCTTTGGCAATCCCTTGTGGGTCACCGATTGCTTCCACTTCAACCACATAATCCACGTCGGTTTGCGGAATACTGATTGGTGTATTCGGAAATGGCACGAGCGTATCTGTGATGATCACGACTTTGTCTGCATATTTTGCATCGATCATTGCGTAACCTAATGAACCACAGGTTGCTTTTCCCACCGTACCATTGGCATTGCCATAGGCATCTGCACTTGGTGCGCCTAAAAAAGCCACATCGATATGCACATCTCCAGCTGCAATGGCCCGAGCCCGACCGCCATGTGAACGGATCACAACAGGATTTTCCATGATTCCTGCTGAAATAGCAGCACCCACATTGTCTCTCAATCCGCTGGAAGTAATATTGGTTACAACGCCATTTTTGATATGGTCAATCAACGGTGCATGGACATTTGCGATGGAGCTAGGGGCAATAGAAATATTTTTGATACCCAGACCAGCAATTTCTTCCAAGACCATATTCATGACATAATCGCCTTCACGAAAATGATGGTGGAAGGAAATCGTCATGCCATCTTTCAGCCCTGTCTTTTCGATCGCCTCGCGAATACTGCTAAGAAGTTTGGTATCTCTTGGACGAACGGGGGTAACGGTACGACTTGCTTCTTGATACGTATCGATATGCGCCAATTCCCCTTCAAAAACACCGTATTGGTCAGCATATACTTGTGGAATATCTTTTCCTACTTTATTCATGACCATGCCTAAATATCCTCCTCCGTAATCAACTTCGCTGCCTTAGCCAATGCAATCACTCGCTGTGCACGTTCAACGATTGGCTTGTCTACCATTTTCCCATTGACTGAAATAACTCCAGAGCCTTTCGCTTCGGCCTCGCGAATTCCCCAGATAACTTCTTTGGCATTCTGGATTTCTTTGTCTGTCGGTGTATAAATAGCATTTACCAACGGAATTTGTCGTGGATTGATCACTGACTTTCCATCAAATCCTAGCTGCTTGATTTGTTGCACTTCATTTTGGAATCCTTCTACATTGTCCACATCGGAATAGACAGTATCGATAGCCGCAATTCCTGCAGCTCTGGCTGCATGCAGAATCATGTTGCGGGCAAAGGATAATTCCTGTCCATCCGGATAGCGCTTGGTTTTCATATTTGTGACGTAATCTTCTGCTCCTAAAGCAATTCCGATCAGTCGCTCTGACGCTTTGGCAATCTCCCGTGCGTTCAATACCCCTTCTGCAGATTCGATGGCTGCCATCATTTTCGTTGTGCCCACTGGAATCTGATTGTCTTTTTCAACAGATGTAATGACCGCATCCACATCTAAAATATCTTGTGCCGTCTCTGTTTTTGGTAAGCGAATAACCTCAACGCCAGCCAAAACCATTGCTTCGACATCTTGGGCGCCACCTGCCTCCAAACTATTAATCCGTACGACTGTTTCTACATTGCTGTAATCAAATGTTTTCAATGCAAAGTGAACCAATGTACGCGCGGAGTCTTTTTCTTTAAGAGAAACTGCATCTTCTAAATCAAACATAATTGAGTCTGCACCATATAAGGGTGCGTCCCTTAGCATTGCTGCATTTGCACCTGGAACAAACATCATGGTTCTTCTTAAGCGTTCCATGAATCAATCTCCTTCCAATCATATGCGTCTTTTTTTGCTGCCCGATGAATCGCGGTAATGGTTCGAGCTTGAATCGTACAATCCAAAGCGCCTTTATCAACGGCAGCTACTCGAACAGACTTGATCCCTAAATTTTTGATGGTCTCTTCGATCACCTTTTTGATTTGTTGACCAAATTGTTTCTCTACACTGCTTTCCAAAGAAATTTGGATTTCGTCTGCTTCAGTCGGCTCGACAGTAATCAAAATGTCGCTTGACTCTACTGTACCGGCTACTGCGATTTGTGTAATTTCCATATGGTTTCACCTCTCGTTTTTTAAATAATGATATGTCGTTGATGGCAAAAATTGTCTCAAACGGCGGTCATCCTGATTTTTCAAAGCTTCTCTAACTTTGGTAGCACTGATGATCTCACCATCAATACTCAATCTAGGTAAAATAACCAATTCTAATGAGTCGCCAAACATTTCCTGCATCGCATGATTATACGTATCGGTCACCTTTGAATAGGGTTCTTCTCCGACAAACCGTGTCCGAATGTCTAATACAGGTGCTATCTTCTCTTTAAACAGTTGCGCATCAACCTTTGCCTGGATCTTCGCTACTGTTTCTATGGCACTGTCTTTCAGAAAGTAGGAAGGAAACGTTGCGGAAGATACAAGGTAATCATTGGTGGGAAAAACTGTTACATTGGACAAGTGTGCGACTCCACGTTTTACCATTTCCATCCGATCTGCAGTCGAAAACTTTGAACGATCTTCGGATAACACAAAGACATAAACTTGCTGACTCTGCTGCGCAGCTGTCTCGACAAGATACTGATGTCCTTTGGTAAAGGGATTGGCATTCATCACTATCCCGCTTCCGATCCCCATTTTTTTCCCTTTAGCCAGCGTAGAAAGATAGCTCGCAAAATTTGGCAATCCTCGTTCCATAAAAAGAATTTCTGAGGTTGCGATGATTTTCTGAAACCCTAGTGAGCGAAAGATCAATTCATTGCTGGGTTTTGAATACAAGAAATAATGTTGTTCCCCTTCTTCTGCCAAGCGATCAACCAGATGTTGAATGATGTCCGTCAGTAGATTTTCTGATTGAAAGGCTTTGCAAACAACCAAGCATTTCAATATGTTGTGATAATAGGATCCAGTAGCAACCAGTAAATCGTTATCGTAGATTCCCACTGTGTAGTCAAGTTCTTCCTCTTTATTCAGACCGGCTCGATCCATCAAGGAAGCCCACTGTTTATAGACTCCTTGATCTCTTAGCCATAGCCGTTTTAATGAATACATAAACGTCTCTTCTTTATCTTTTTATTTTTTTATTGGAAAAAGTTTGCTAAGCAGCATCGAAGCAAGATAGATAATCAAGATAACCACGAAGACGCCGCCCCATCCCAGCACTAATAATTCCAGTGATTTCATTAAATCTGCTGACATCGAATCTCTCCTTTCTTAGGTTAGTAAGGCAAGCAATAAACCACCTGCAATAACTGAAGCAATCTGACCAGAAACATTGGCACCGGCTGCATGCATCAAAATAAAGTTTTGTGGGTCTTCATCCGTTGCCATTTTTTGGATCACTCGACTTGACATAGGAAATGCAGAAATCCCCGCGGCTCCAATCATTGGATTGATTTTTTCTTTTCTGAACAGGTTCAGCACTTTTGCAAACAAGACACCACCTACAGAGTCCATGATGAAGGCAACCAGGCCTAAAGCGATCACCATCAATGTATCGACTTGCAAAAATTCTTCATACTGCATTTTTACTGAGATAGAGAGCCCCAACAAAATACTAATGATATTTACCAGCTCATTTTGAGCTGTGATAGAAAGTCGGTCTAATACGCCGCATTCTCTCAAGAGATTTCCGAACATCAAGAAACCAACTAATGGCAGAGATACAGGGGCAATGAGCCCGGCAACGACAGAGATAACGATCGGAAAAAGAATTTTTGCTGTTTGCGAGACTTCGCCAGCGCGATAATTCATATGAATCGAACGCTCTTTTTTCGTTGTGACCGCCTTGATCGCAACCGGCTGAATGATCGGCACCAAAGCCATATAAGAATAAGCTGCAACCATGATTGCTCCCATATATTTGGAATTCAAAGTGTTGGCTACAAAGATGGATGTTGGACCATCGGCGGCTCCAATGATTCCAATGGAAGCTGCATCATTTAAATCAAATCCAAATAAAACAGCGACGATAATCGTAAAGAAAATACCAAATTGGGCTGCAGCCCCAAATAAAAGCAGAAAAGGATTTTGGAGCAGCGGACCGAAGTCGATCATGGCACCAATTCCGATAAACAAAAGCAATGGAAATAACTCGGTTGAGATCCCCATATCAAACAATACTTGAAAAGGACCAGGTTCCCCGCCAGCACTCAAAACACCAGAGTTCGGGAAATTTACTAAAATCGTTCCTAGTCCCATCGGAACTAGTAGTGTTGGTTCATATTCTTTTTTGATTCCTAAATACATCAGGATGCCACCGACTACCATCATGACAATCCGTCCGGGTTCTTGTCCCATCCCTAAAAAGCCTTCAATCAGAGTTTCCACTAACGTCACTTCCTCTATTCATTAAATTTTTTATTGATTCATCCCTATTAATGAATCGTAATCAATGGGTCACCAGGATTGACCATCTCTCCTTGATTGACATGAATACCAGCTACCGTTCCCGCTTTTCCGGCAACAATCTCATTTTCCATTTTCATGGCTTCTAATATCATCAATGGTTGATTTTCCGCCACAGTATCTCCAACATTCACTAAGATTCTCAAAATCGTTCCCGGCATTGGAGAAGGCATGGCATCTGCGCCTGCGGCAATGGGTGCCTCAGAAACAGATGGTGCCTCGGATGCGGCTGGTGTTGCGGTTTGCGGAGCTGGTGTTTCAACTACAGGTTGAACGGGTAGTACAGGTTGTGGTGTACCACCGATTTCTTCCATCTCTACTAGATATTCTTTGCCATCAATCGAAATTTTAAATTTACGTAACATTGTTTTTCCTCCAAAATGCTAATTTTTGTTGATTCTTCGAATAACAAACTGACTCTTTTCATTTAATCCAGCAGCTAGACTTGACGCGATGATGGAAACAAGTTTCGCCTCCGGATTGCGCTGCATTACTTTCTTGACCACAAATTGGCTCTTAGGTTGATCACCTGCCGCAATGGCTGTCGCGATCAAACTAACAAGTTGATATTCTTCTTCACTAGCTTCGATATATGCAGGAACCGCTTTCCATTTCATTTCAGATTCATTATCATCGAGCGTTTCAGAAGATGTTTTTGTTATTTCTTGATGTGGTTCACTTTTTTTGAACAGTCGGGCGAATAATCCCATGAAGTTACTCCTTTCATTTTTTTCGTTCTCAACCACATTATATTGATAATGGACCAATCCGGTAGTTCTAAATCAAAGATTATTGTTTTTTTTCTGTTCCTATTTCTTCGCCTTACAACAAAAAGGCTTATAAACATTGTTAAATCAACGTTTATCAACCGTTAAGATTTTATTAATATCTTGTTAAGCCTCTTTTAAGAACACCTATACCAAATTGTTTTTTTCCTGTTCTTTTTCAGAATTCAATCTATCTTATCAAATGAATATTGCTTATTCTATAGTCGTCAAACGGAAAAGCTAATTGTTTCCAATACGTGTCTTTCTCCCCCAAAAGGCATGAAGCTTTGTTTTTTATTGGAATGAATTGGCACCGTTTACAAAAACAGAAATTATTAAATCAGTTGTAGAAAGGAAGAAAAATATGTTATTGACGGTTTTATCTTATGCCATGATTATTGTCTTTATGTTTGTAATCATGAAAAAGAAAATGTCTCCATTCACTTCTTTGGTGGTCATTCCTTTGATTTTCACCTTAGTTGCAATGGTGTCAGGAGTATCCAAAGAAGGAAACATCGGGGATTTTGTTCTAGAAGGAATCAAAACAACTTCTAATACGGGGATTATGTTGCTGTTTGCGATACTATACTTCTCGATCATGCTGGACGCTGGATTATTTGATCCGATTACAAAAAAAATGATCTATTTCGCAAAAGGCGATCCGATGAAAGTTTTGATGGCAACTGCTGTCGTTGCGGCCACCGTTTCTTTAAATGGGGATGGAACGACTACTACCCTGATCTGCTGTTCAGCCTTTATTCCGATTTATAAAAAATTAAACATGAAAATGATGAACCTTGGGGTACTGGTGATCTTGCAAAATACCATTATGAACTTGCTCCCTTGGGGAGGACCTACTGCTCGAGCTATGGCCGTTTTAGAAGTTGATGCCGATATCCTTACTTATCTGGCACCAGGAATGATCATCTCAGTTCTTTATGTCATCTTCTTTGTTGCTCGCAGAATGGGGAAACAGGAACGGGCACGCTTAGGAATCACTGAATTGACTGCAGATGAAATCGAAGAAATGACAACGGTAACAGACCCTGAAACACTACAGATTCGCCGGCCAAAAAACTTTCTTTTCAATGGTATCTTGACGATTGGATTGATTGCATGGCTCGTAGCTAGCTCATTCATTGATTCGATTGCACTGCCACCACTTTTGTTGTTCTTAGTTGGAACGTGTATTGCTTTAATGGTCAACTACCCTGTTTTAAAAGACCAATCTTCACGAATTGGAGCCAATGGCGGAGATGCTGTTCAAGTCGTTATCTTAGTCTTTGCAGCGGGCGTATTTATGGGATTGTTCCAAGGTTCAGGTATGGCAGAAGCATTGGCTAACAGCTTTACTCACATTATTCCGAAAGAATTAGCCGGCTTCTGGGGGCTAGTTATCGCCCTTATTTCTGCGCCAGGTACCTTCTTCATCTCAAATGATGGTTTCTATTTTGGTGTGCTACCTGTATTAGCAGAAGCAGGGCGTGCTTATGGCTTTACCAATATGCAAATGGCTCTTGCTTCATTGATGGGACAGGCGTTCCACTTATTAAGCCCATTGGTTGCCTTTATCTACTTGCTGTTACGTTTGACTGGATTGGATATGGGTCAATGGCAAAAAGAATCAGCAAAATATGCATTGGGAATCTTTGTCATCTTTATCGTTACCATTGTGTTATTAGGTCATATGCCGCTTTACATTCCACAATAATATTCAGGATTGATAGGGACGGGTCGTCATTGCGGTCTCGTCCCTATTTTTATTAGTAATACATGAGGAAATCAAAGAAAATCTTGAAAAAAATTTACTAGCATGTTTTATTTTCAGAGGTATCATGAGAAATGAGGAAAATAAATGAGTAATATAGTTGAAGCCGTTAAAAAAAATCTTGATTTAACACAAAACAAAACATTAAACGTTCTGATTTATGAAGCGTTTCGAAAAACCATCATCCTTGGTGATATTCCAGCAGGTACTCGAATCAACGAGAAAGTCTTTGCTGAAGAATTGAACATTAGTCGAACTCCTATTCGCCTGGCTATGAAGCAATTAGTGAATGAAAAACTTGTCGAACATATTCCTAAAGCTGGAATCGTCGTCAAAGGTATTCGTATCAAAGATGCCTACGAAATTTATGATATCCGTAAATCATTAGATACCCTAGCAACGATCAAAGCCATGAATCAAATGACTGAAGCAGATTTCCAAGAACTGCAAACATTATTAGAACAAGGGGAACAATATAATGAGGCCGATGAAATAGAGCTGGTTTTAAAAAATTTCTCTGATTTCAACGCATTTATCTATGAAAAAAGTCAAATGCCTCGCTTAAAATCAATTGTCCTAGAACTACAAGCCTATCTCGTTTATTTTCGCGACATCGCTATCCGTTCGACGAAACGAAGAGATAAAGCATTGGAAGAACACTGGCTGATTTTTCGCGGGATGAAAACAAAAAATGTCGAACAAATCACGCTGATCACGCATGAACACCTTGATCGATCCTTGCAGTTTATTTTGGCGGAAATGGAGCGTAGACAAATTGACTGAGTCCCTTTCGAACCAGATTACCGACTATGCCTTCAAAGCATTGTTCTATGAAGTCAGTCTCAGTCCTAAACCTGGACTTGTGGATCCCTTGACAACCGGTGCGCACCAAGACATGAACTTATTCACATTTATCGATAGCACGATCAGCTTACGTCCTTATTTTCAACAGTACCTACATGCAGGGCTGACACACAAAGGAACCCCTAGGGAGTTGTTTGATAAGCTTAGAAAAATCGGAGTAGCTGCAGAAAAAGCCATGCTGCGTGCAACACATGCCATCAATACGCATAAAGGAGCCAATTTTTCTTTTGCAGTCATTTTAGGGGCGACTGGCTGGTACTTGCAAGAAAAGGCATTGCCTTTAATAAAAGAAGATAGTGAGAGGATTTTGACTTACACGCAGCAAATGACAAACCACCTACTCGCAGAAGATTTCAAAGACTTAGAGATAAAGACCCAGCTCACTTATGGCGAAAAGCTTTATCTGGAATACGGAATAACCGGAATTCGAGGAGAAGCCGCAGCAGGCTACCCTAGTTTGTCGCATAAACTACTCCCCTTTCTACGGACAACTGTTGATTTCCCAATGGAGGAACGTTTATTGCGGGGACTGATTTTCTTGATGAGTGAAATCGAAGATGGGAATTTATTGCATCGCGGTGGTTTATCCGCTTGGCAAACAGTGAAAGAAGAAAGCAAAAAAATTCACCAAGCCACCTTCTCAAAAGAAGAATTGCTTGATGAATTACAAAGCTATGATAGGATTTTGACTCAACGCCACTTAAGTCCTGGAGGTTCTGCAGATCTATTGGCATTAGGTATTTATTTTGCTCAACTAGAAGAGATCCTTTAAACACCATCGGGCAAAAAGGTATAGCCTAATCCCCATACTGTCTTGATATAGCGAGCTTGCTTTGGATCATCTTCAATCTTATTTCTTAAATGATTGATAAAAACCATGACCGTATTTGCGTCTAGCTCACTGCCGTTCCATACGCTTTGATAGATTTGTTCTTTCGAAAAAACTTGATCCGGGTTTTCTATAAAAAATTGCATCAATTTTGTTTCCTTGGATGAGAGCTTGATTGGTTCTTCCTTTTTGTAGAGTTGGTAGCGAGACTTGTCAAAGCAGAAATCTCCAATCATGATTTTGCTCTCTTTTGAAAGGGCACGATGCTCTTTGATAACTTGCCCTCTATCAAGGGTCACTGTTACTTGTGCTCTTAATAAGTTAGGCAAAAATGGCTTGGTAATATAATAATCTCCACCCATTTCCAATCCAGTAATGATGTCTTCTTCATTTTTCTTGCCACTGAGAAAAATGATCGGGACAAGTGGATCTTCTTCACGTATAATCTGAGCAAGATAGTACCCATCGTTTTCATGTTCTAAACTAATGTCCAATAAAAATAAATCAAATTTTACCCGTGTCATGATATCGACTGTCTTTTCAACCGAATCACTTTGATAAATCAAGATTCCGGTCGATTGGAGTGATTTCCATATCAATCGTCGTATTGCTGGATCATCATCAACGACAAGAATTTTTTCGTTTCTCACTTTTTTTCCTCCTAGTTCTTTGGATCAAATTATTAAAGGGAGCGTTTTTTATGAAAAAGCCTTCAAGCAGATTGCTTGTTCTAGGAATGATGACCGTCCTCTTTTTGACTGTATTAGGAATGGTCATCACAGCAAACAGCTATCAGCAGACACAAAAACATGCGTTAAAAATGGGGGAGAATCAACTAGCCAAAATCAATGACTCTGTAATCAAAATATTGCGATTGGAAATCAAATCTTACACTTTAGCACTGGAAGATTATGCTTCGAATATTTTTAATGAAAAAAATTACCATGAACTGATCGAAGACACTCAGTTGGACAACAGTCTCCTATTCAAGACCTCGGCTGCCGCCGGATTATATCTTGTTTCACCAACGGGCACTCTCCTTTCTGGCAAAGACATCCATGCTGACCAATTTGTTAAAGAACCTGTCAAAGTCACGGCTTTTGATCAAGATCCCCTTTATCTCAAAGCTTTAAAGGGTTCGGTTCTTCAAAACGGCGAAGCTTACTTTGCTGATGATACGTCTTATGTCAATTTATATCGACCGGTCTATGACAAGCATCATGTGCTTCAATCTATCTTGGTTCTGCCAATCAATCTTGAAGAGCTATATCAGCAAGAGATTGACACAACAGAAAACCAAAATGGCTATACGATGGTCAAAAATGAAGAAATGAAAGTGCTCATGCACCCTTCCACCGAACAAATCGGATTAGACATCATCAATGGGCGAAAGCTGAAATATCCTGACCTCGACTACAGCGATTTGGCTCATTTAGAAGATGTCCAAAAGACCAATGAAAAAGGAACATTAAGCTACAATTCTTACTGGTGGACAGAAGAAGACCCCAAAAAAGTTTTAAAAATCTCAGCCTATGAATGGATTACGGTTGGGGATGCACGCTGGATCGTTGCCAGTTCATCGGACTTTTATGAACGAAATGGACTCGCACTGCAAAAAAATCTGATCATACTTGGCTTACTGACCATTCTCTTAGCAATCATCATTCTTTTAGCAGTCAGTTTTAGTCATTACAATCGCCAAAACCGGACCTATATCGAAAATCTGCGTTTAGTTGAACGGCAAAATTTTTTGAAGGAAAAGCATGCCCTTGAAAAATCAATGATGCAAAAATCGCAATTGGAAACAGTAGGTCTGCTAACCACTACCATTGTTCATGACATGAATAATTTTCTTACTCCGATGATCGGAAATCTGCAACTGTTGATTGAAGAATACCAGTCAAACGAAGCGCTCGTTGCTGATCTAAATGAAGTCTACCAAGCAGCGCAAAAAGGCCAAAACCTGTCTACGAATGTATTGCGCTTTACTAAGACTGGAATCAAAACGAAAGAATCCCTCTCGATCGAAGAAGTGGTATCAGGAGCCATTGACACCATGCGCGTACTCGTACCAAAGAAAGTCACATTGTCCTATCAAGCTTCTTTTGTGGGCACTGCACTCATTGAAGCCAGTGACTTACAAGTTATTTTATACAATTTGATCACCAATGCTTATCAGGCTCAGCCAGAAAACCCGCACATCCAAGTCAGACTTAGTGCAGCAGCAGATAAGCAGTTGACAGCATTCCAAAACCATTCACTTGCTTATTGC
Source organism: Enterococcus sp. ARL09-542 (assembly GCF_005234805.1). Taxonomy (NCBI): domain Bacteria; kingdom Bacillati; phylum Bacillota; class Bacilli; order Lactobacillales; family Enterococcaceae; genus Enterococcus; species Enterococcus sp. ARL09-542. The sequence goes on along the minus strand of NZ_QPQX01000001.1, from coordinate 258,395 downwards.
GACAAACATTTTGCGCAACTTACCGTGACAGATAATGGTCCAGGGATCCCGAAAGAAATAGAAAGTAAAATGTTCACGCCTTTTTTCACAACGAAGACAGAGTCCAATGGAACTGGTCTCGGCTTATTCATCGTCTCATCGATTGCTAAGAAAAACGATTGGATCTTACAAGTAAAAAGCACCGTCTATGGAACGACCTTTACACTAGGGATTCCAGTAGATAGCGGCAACGTTCAGTAATCGCTTGCATTACTTATCTAAGCCTTTTGTTCGTTCATTCACTATACCTTTATTATAACGAAAAAGAATGAAGGTTTGACGAAAAGTACAATAAAAAACCAGCTATTGTTTGTCGTCATCAGCCGAAACTCATTTTAGTTTGTCACGGAAATTCCCTCTTGTTTTTCTGCAATGAAAAAATTACAGGATAGCTCATCGCGTGATTATTAGCGCCAGCTTCTGTTCTGCTTTTATGTCATTAAAGCCCTTCTCAAGGGCTTTTTTTGTTGCAGCTGTTTTTAATTGCCGCGATGATTTTACAAAAATCAAAAGTTTTAAGGTGTGTTCGCTTTACAAAAGAGAACGTATGTTTGTATTATACAACTAGGGAGGCGTTTTTGATGGGGAGATTTAATTATGAAGAAGAACCGTTACGGGATATTTTGTTCATTGATGTAAAATCTTTCTATGCATCTGTCGAATGTGTCCAGAGAGGGCTAGATCCTTTGACCGCCTTGCTAGTAGTCATGTCTCATTCAGATAACACAGGAAACGGATTAGTCTTGGCAGCTTCGCCAATGGCGAAAACTGTTCTGGGGATCACCAATGTCACTCGTGCTGACAACTTGCCCAACCACCCGGATCTATATAAAGTTTCACCTCGCATGAATCTATATATCAAAGAAAATTTGAAAGTCAACAACGTTTATCGGAACTATGTGGCGGATGAAGATCTCTTACTCTATTCAATTGATGAGTCGCTGATGGATGTGACGCAAACGTTACATTTATTTTTTCCTGATCCTTCTCTTTCTAGAAGCGAGAAGCGGCACAAAATGGCAGAAAAAATCAAAGCCCATGTCTTCAAAGCGACCGGACTGCGGGTAACTGTCGGGATCGGTGATAATCCTCTTCTTGCAAAATTGGCCCTCGATACCGAAGCAAAGAAAAATCCCACCTTCATTGCCGAATGGACATATCAAGATGTGGAAAGCAAAGTATGGGGAATTTCGCAGATGACTGATTTTTGGGGGATTGGTTCTCGAACCCAAAAACGATTGACTCAGTTGGGGATCGAATCGATCAAAGCATTGGCTCATGCTGATCCAGATTTTTTGCGCAGCCGTATGGGCATCATTGGGGAACAATTATACCACCATGCCAACGGGATCGATCGAACGATTTTAGCAGAACCAGCCCCAAAGACAATGGAAAAAAGTTATGGCAATAATCAAGTCTTAAATCGAAATTATTACTTGCAGAGCGAGATCGAATTAGTTATCAAAGAAATGGCAGAACAAGTCGCCGCCCGAATCCGCCGTGAAGGCTGCCAAACACAATGTATCCATCTCTATATTGGAACAGCTTTTGGAGAGACACAGAAGGGCTTTGCCCACCAAATGAAAATCCCTGCGACAGATAACACCAAACTATTGATTGCTCACGCACTGTTCTTATTTCGCAAATACTACACAGGACAAGTGGTTCGTCATGTGGGGATCACTTATTCGAGACTGGTTTTTACCCAAAGCGTTCAGCTCGATTTGTTCCAAGATCCGGAAGAACAACTAAAACAGCGAAAGCTTGATTTACTGATCGATAAAATTCGCGCCAAATATGGATTTACTTCAATCGTTCATGCTGCCAGCAAATTAGAAGGCGGACGAGCGATTGCACGGGCGAATCTCGTTGGTGGTCATGCCGGTGGAATGGATGGTATCTCAAACGAACCTCAAGGCAAAGCAGTTCGTCCAAAATAGGATGGCTGCTAAGCATTTTGCTATACGCCTATCTCTTTTGCTGATAAATTGAATCTGTGGACCAGCCGGAATTCACAGCATTGCTAAAAAGGAGGAAACACCATGTGTGGGAGATATTTATTTGATCCAAGGACGGGTGAGCTGTCTGATTATTATCAAGAACTAGTCACGATAGCTAAAGAACAAAACAAAAAAATCGCTGTTGATGAAGTTTTCCCTTCCAACCAGGTCGTCACGCTGATTGCCGATGACACGCAGCAAATCGTACCGATCCTAACCCATTGGGGCTTTACTGGTTTCAAAAAAGGCCAACTTTTAATCAATGCCCGAGCAGAAACCGTAGAAGAAAAACGTACTTTCAAGAAGCCATTTCTGGAAAAACGCTGTGCCTTTCCAATGTCTGGCTTTTATGAGTGGGATAGCGATAAGCACAAGTTTCTCTTTGACTCCTCGGAGCCCCTCTACCTTGCTGGTTTCTATCGGAACCATTCTACTGCCAGCGGTTCGGAAGATGAATCCATTATTTTGACGACCAAGCCCAATGCAACGATTGCACCAATCCATGATCGGATGCCTGTTTTGTTGTCGAAGGCAGATGTTTTGCCTTGGATCACGGATGTGACTTTCGCAAGAAACTATCTACTCCAAACGATGCCTGATATTCACCCACAACCTGTTTCGTAAACCAAAACGCCGCCAGAAGAATTTGCTTCTTCTGACGGCTTTTTTTAGCGAGTGACGGCTTTAATAAACAGTAAAGGTCCGTCCTGTCATGATACCAAAAACTGATTTTTCATAGGCAGCAAAAACTTTTTCATCCGCGACAGGCAGAAAGCCTTGGAATGAGGGAGCATAGGTCTCCCAAGAGCCTGCCAGCGCATTCGGACTGACCGCATTGATACGAATGCCACGACCAATTTCTAACGCCGCTGAAGCAACAAAAGCACCGATTGCGCCATTCACCAATGCCGAAGAAGTACCCATCGGAATAAACTCGTCTTGAATGATGCCTGAGGTCAACGTGATACTGCCGCCCTCCGTTAAATAATGCTGTCCGATCAACACTAGATTGACTTGGCCTTGCAGCTTGCTGTCAATGGAGCGCTGATTTTCTTCCGGTGTCAACTCCGCAAAAGGTTTGAAGACGGTACTACCCGCTGCGGAAATAATAGCATCTACAGTACCGATCTCTGAAAACAGCGTCCGAATACTTTCTGGATCAGCAATCTCCACCCGGTAGTCCCCTGCACTTCGACTCGCCCTGATAACCTCAACAGATTTGTCTTGTAAACCAGCCAGCAAAATTTTCCCTAACGTTCCGGTATGTCCCACTAAAAGAACTTTCATCCAATCATCTCATTTCGCTTATTTTTTCTCATTCTACGGCAGATTTTTTCTTTTTACAAACGTTAGCTGTCCTTTTCCTCTTTCTCCTCTTTCTGTGCAGGTAAGTCTTGATTTAAGAGGATTGGATAAAGACAGCTATTGTCAAATTACGAAAAAAGTTTGAATGTTTTGTGAAACGCCTTCCTTGTAAAAGGACTTCTATGGTATAACTCTAAAAAAGAAGGTGAAGCTTATGAAAAAAGAAGAACTTTGTACAAGTAAATCCTATTTAGCGAAAGTAATCGGACAACCTACCTTACAAAAGATCAAGATCGTTCGCTTACTGAGCAATACAGCGACTGTCGAACTTTTAGAAGGGGGCAACTACGGCGTAGCCAAACTCAGTGACATCCAGCCATTGACCGATTAGCGGTTAGTAAAGACTGCTCTAAAAAAGCGTCAAGCAAACAAGGAAATTCCTAGGCTTGACGCTTCTTCTATCTTATTAAAAAAGTGAGTCTTATCCTTGATGAATCAGAGTTGCTCTGACTGCATTTGGTACATTTGCTGATAGATTCCCCCAGCTTGTATCAGACTGGCATGATTGCCCCGTTCAACGATTCTACCTTGATCTAAAACTAGGATTTGCTCAGCTTGCTTAATCGTTGATAAGCGGTGAGCGATCATAAAAGTGGTCCGTCCTTTTTGCAAGACTGTCATTGCTTTTTGAATGATTGACTCCGTTTCGGTATCAACGTGACTCGTTGCTTCATCTAGAATCAAGATTTTTGGATCAAATACCAAAGCACGGGCAAAGCTGATCAATTGACGTTCGCCACTGGAAAACTCATTGCCCTTTTCTACGACGGGATGATGGATACCTTTCGGGTAACGCGTCAGCAGGTAACCGGCACCAACTTTTTCTAATGCGGATAGGATCATCTCTTCTGTGATTGACGGATCATTCATACCGATATTGCTGGCAATCGTTCCTGTAAACAGATAGGGATCTTGCATCACGATCGCCATCGAACGACGAACGCTGTGACGGTCGAATGCTTCGATCACTTGATCATCGATCGTGATAGTCCCTGCTTGAGGGTCATAAAAACGGAACAGTAAGTTCAAGATACTGGATTTCCCAGATCCTGTATGCCCTACTAATGCGACTGTTTCACCTGCAGATACTTGAAAATCAATCTCGTGTAAAACAGCTTGCTCTGGGTCATATCCAAAGGTTACTTGATTGAAAGAAACATTTCCTTCTTTGATCGCAATAACTGCTTCTTGCTGTTTTTCAATTGGCTGATCAGCAAACTCGAAGACTCGTTTGCCAGCAGCTAGCGATTGCTGAACATTGGTGATCGTTTGGACCAGACCTTCGATTGGGTCATAGAGTCGATTGATATAATCAATAAAGGCATAAAGCAAACCTGCGGAGATAGCGAGCCGACCATCCAAGAAGAATGCCGATAATGTCGTGATCAGAATCAGGATCGTTGAATTCCGCAAAAGATTGCCCAATCCCCAGGCAATACTCGAATCCAATAACAGATACTTTCGACCTGTCTGAAACCATTTCTCGACGGTTTCATTGAATTCTTTCTGCAGTTGGCCTTCTCTCTGAAAGGCCTGAATAACTGCCATTCCTTGAACAAATTCATTTAACTGACCACTGATTTGAGAAATATATTCCCGCATGGCAATATTATAACGGGAAGCATACTTCGTATAGACATGTTGCCAAATACCCAGAATCGGAATCAGAATAAGCATAGCCAATCCTAGAGTATGATTCAGGAAAAAGAGTGCCAAGAAAGCCCCAATGATTTGAATGATATTGCTCATCAAATTACTGATGACGATCACATAGAAATTGGAGCGCAAAACTTCCGTGTCATTCGTGATTCGCGCGACTACTTTCCCAGCAGGAATCTGATCAAAATAAGAAACGGGCAATTGGTGCATATGGTCAAAAAGCTGGTCCCGCATTTTCTTCACAATGCGATTTGACATTTTACGCAGCTGCAGCAAGCTGATATAACGAAAGAGCGAGCCAATCAAATTGATCAGCAAGTAACCCGCTAATAATTGGATCAAGAAAAGGATATTCAAATTCCCTGTCTCAACCGATGGAGTCATGACGCCGTCAATCAATCGTTTGGCAATCAGCGGTGATGTCAATTCCAGTGCAGCACCTAGCAGTAGCAATACTGCACCGATCGAAAATTGTTTTTTGTAATAGCCTACATAAGACAGCAGGCGCTTAATCGTTGAGAACATCTTGATCGTCCTCCTTTAACTGTTGATGATAATATTGCTCTTGGTACCATCCAGGAACTGCGATCAGCTCCTGATGGGTCCCTCTTTGGATAACATGCCCCTCTTCCAAAACAATCACTTGATCGGCGTCCGTGATGGCGGATAAGCGGTGGGTCACGATGATCGAAGTCGGTGCATCTGTCATTGCTTTAAGGTTTGCGATGATCGTTTGCTCTGTTTTTGCATCGACAGCTGACAAAGCATCATCCAGCAACAGTACATCACTCCTTCGCAGAAAGGCCCGTGCTAGCGACAAACGTTGCTTTTGCCCCCCTGATAAAGAAACTCCCTTTTCACCGACTAATGTTTCAAGGCCTTCTGGCATCCGTTTGATGTCTTCAGCGAAACATGCGAGTGATAACGCTTGCCATAAGCGTTCTTCGGATGCGTCTGGGTCCCCGAACAATAGGTTTTCGCGAATCGTTCGTGAAAACAACGTATGCTCTTGCGGAACTTCCGCAAAGTGACGACGAATCTCTTCTGTCTGAAAAGCAGTCAAAGGCTGCCCATTGATCATTGGCATTTGATTTGAATACGGGTACCGATGTCCGAACTGACGTAGCAAGGAAGTCTTACCACTACCTGTTTTGCCGACGATCCCCAACACTTCTCCTTTGGTAATAGTCAGATCAACGTCTTGTAAGACAAATCGTTCCGTATTCGGATATTTGAAACTGTACTCAGAGAATTCAATTGTTTGGATCATCGGTACAAGTTGTTGTCCTGTAGATTCTAGCTGATCGCCAGTCTGCAATACTTCATTGATCCGACGCCAAGAAGCAGCCCCTTGCTGCATCACATTTACCAGATCTCCTGCTGAAATCATCGGCCAAACCACCATCGTTAGATAGACTTGGAAAGATACCATCGCACCAATAGTGATTTGTTGATTGGCTACTAGGAAAGCCCCGATCCCGAAACTCATCACAAAACTAATCGCCAAAATAATTGTAATCAGCGGCCCAAAACGGGAATCAATCTCGGAAACGATGTCGTTTTTTTCACGAGTTTCTGTTGTTTTTTGCTGAAATTGCTGCGTCGTTGCTGCTTCTAAGCCGAATGCCCGTACCACTCGGATACCATCGATGATCTCCAACACTTCACTATTCATCTCTGAAACAGAGTTTTGTGCTTCTGTAAAAGCTTTATCTACTTGCGAACCCCATTTGAAAATGTAGTACGCCAAGAGGGGCATAGGAATCAGTGCAATGATTGTCAATACCCAAGAGACTGTAATCGCCATCATGGCAACGATGAAACTCAAATAGAGACTCGTATTCAAGAAAACCATCAACCCATAGCCTACGGTCATTCCCATGACTTGAACATCGTCACTAGAACGAGTCATTAAGTCTCCCGTTCGAAACCGATGATAAAAGGGAGCCCCCATGTTTAAGAAATGCTTCATCAATTGCTGACGCAATTGCTTTTGCAAATCGTATGATCCGATAAATAAATTAAATGTCCAAATAAATTCTGCAATATAGCCTAAAAGTATCGCACCGGCAAACAAGCTGACATAGCGAATCAAAATTGCCATCGTAAAGTCATCTTGAATCAGTGCATCAATGAATAAGCGCAAAATATAGATCGGTGCTACATACATCGCACTGGCAATAACCATAAAAATAAATACGATTGCATAACGCAATTTATGCGCTTTAAAATACGTCGTTAATTGTTGTAAAATATATTTCATTTTCTTCCCTCTCAATCTAAAAAAGTACACAAAAAAGCTCTGCCCTTTCGGAAAAAGGACAGAGCATAACGTCAAAAAATATCGACACTATCTGTGTACTAACGGATTACCGAATAAGGGATTAACTACTATTTTGTTGTTTGCGAATTTTGCTGTAACGTTTTGCATCGTAATCCCTCCTTCTTTTTTTATTTGCTGACTACAAGTAACACTTTACAGATAACTATGAGAATTTGCAAGAATTTTTATTAATTTTTTTTAAAACGATTGACTTTCTTATAGTCCTTTTCATCACTTAATGATAAAAAAAGACCCTTTATTCTTTTCCCATTCTGAAAGAATTCTTCTTGTTCTTTTTTCTCTTTTGTCTTGATAATCCTTAGTCTGTCAAGACAAAGGACGCCATTATTTGGCACAAAAAAAAGTTTTTTATAATCCGCCCACAAAGAAATCTGCTTCCAAAAAAAGACTTCCTGCATGGGAAGTCTTTTCTTAAAAAAGTTTCGTTTTTCAACACTTTGTTCTTTACTATTTTAATAATCGACAAACTATTACTCGTTTGAACAGGCTTATGAAGGTCATTTTCGTCTCTTTTTTGCCGCGCTTTTTTTGAAATAGGATGTCCGATACCAGTTCAGAAGATGAAGAAATGGGGAACATCCTTTTAGGTCTTAAATAAAATGTTCATCCTTCAAAAATTCCAATACTTGATTTTTCAATGTATCCGTATCAGAAGCTTCCTGACGACGGTTAGGTGAGACCGCAGGCTGAGCGATCGATTCGACGGTTTCTTGTAGAGATTCTGGCGGCAATTCCAGCAATTGGAAACTATCTACTACAACTTCGGCACCATAGACAGATTGTCCTTCCTTGGTTTCAAAAGGACACATATGCAAATGTCCATTGATTTTAACACTTGCACCTTTCTGGGTATACCGCAAAAAAGTTTCTGCTTGCTTGCCGTTGATAACACAAGCAAACCATTCTGTTTGCAACTGTTCGCTTGTTTGCCACTGTGCAGCGACTGCTAAATTAAACCGTACACACGTATTATTTGCTGCTGCAGAAGCCAGTTGTTCTCGACTGGGCATCTCATTAATTTTCCCAGTAAGGATCACCTTGTTCGTTGCCACGTTACTCCCTCACTCTACATTTTATTTAGACTCGCACTAATGCAAGATTAGCCATAGTCTATCACAAAAAAAATTTCTTGCAATTCTTTTGAGAACATCTATAGTGATCTTCTACAGTTTTTGTCGCTGACTTTTAAACAAAATTTAACCGAGCTTAGCCTTCATCAGTCGTTGAATCTATTTCAGAGACATACGTCCACGTCATGCCATTGTCTTCTGAGGTAAATACGCCTTTGACTGTTCCACCTTTGTAATCCCCCATGGGACCTTGATTGACCATAACTTTCAACTTTCCATCTTCTAGATAAGGTGCTTCAGCAACCACGAAAACCTTCTTCCATTCATCAGGCATTTCAAAAGCAGCTTCCAGCCACGTGTTTCCTCCGTCTGTCGTCACATAGAGACTTGGTTCTGTTGGCGTTACTCCGCCGAAACTCATAAAGCCAACATTCTCGTTGAGGTAGCACGCGTCCGTCAAGAGTCGGCTGATTCCCTTAGCCACTTGCTTTTCCTGCCAAGTCTTGCCACCATCTTGGGTCACATATGAGAGATAGCCTTCCTGCCCCATTACGCGGCCACCCGATAAGAAAATGTAACCAAAACCGTCTTGGCCAAATGTCAATTTGCGAAAACGTACAGCTGCTGTCTGCTCTGCCAGAGCAACATTCTTCCACGTATTTCCTTGATTTTCCGTATAAGTATAATAGACATTTTGAGTTGGACTGCCCTCACTAGCATATTCCGTTCGGATAAATCCAGTCCGTTCAGGAGTCAAAATATAGCTGCCAGCGATCAGCGCTTGTTTGTCGCCACTATACTCGCCGCCAAAAAAATCATCTAACGGATAGGGCAGAATGATTTGATGTTTCCAGCTATCATAAGTTAATTTCAATTGACTCTTACCAATTTCTGTTTTATACGCAATCGTCTGATTCGTTTCCTTTGAGGTGGTCATTTGATTGTTCTTATCGGTGATCGCACTTAGATCTCCCGCATCTACATTCGTGATCGCTTTGTCCCCTTGAGCAGTCGTAGCAACCTTAACTTGCCAACAAATGTCCCGCACAGAACCGTCATCGGAAACTTTCCCCCAATAAGATGTCATCGTCTCACGATTGATCGACTTGGGCCACACAGTAAATTTTACCGTCAGCAGCCCATCTTGATAGGTTGCACCACTCACACTGTAAGAATCGATCCGTACATCTTCTTGCACCTTCACAGAAGAAAAATAGCGCATCAAATCATAAAATAAATTAAATCCTTGTGTATTCGGATCATAGTTAAATTCGCTTTCAAAGGGCAGAAATTGATTAAAATAAGTAACGGGCTGTTCTTTGATAGCGGATTGGTTTACTTGAGAAGTCTCTACAGTTGATGATTTTGAACCACTCGAACTGACCGCTCGTCCTACAGAAAAGCCAATGATGAACCAGATGACTAGCCCAATCACAATCAGTGTCAAACCGACAGCTAACGCTACCCGAATTGCTGCTATTTTTTTATGCTCTTTCACGGGAAAAACCCACCTTTTGTTTTCAATTACTTGAAGTATAATGAAAAGTTTCTTTTCTCACAAGATGCTTTTTCACTTCTTAAGAAATTAAGAAAAGGGTTCCTCATTAAATAGTTTTTAGAAAAAATAAAAGCATTCGCAAAAAAGTGACATACTTCAGGCTTTCCAAAGATGGAAAAACTGAAGTATGTCATTTCTAACCATTCTACTGTTTCTTTCATATTTATTCTTATATTGCTTCTCTGGTTTCTTCACACACGTTGATTAATGGATCAGATTATTCCTTCAGATACCTTCTAAACATCTCCTATCATCTAATAAATATGTGCGAACTTGCGATACAAAATATAATGAACCAGTAATAAAAAGAGTATCTTTCGATCCCATTTTAGCAACAATCTCCTTAATACCTTGTTGCCACTCTTGATAATATTTAAATTGGCTATTTTCTCGAACAAGATCTTCTTTTTTCAACGCTTTCGGGTAATCGAATGTGGTTATTATAAGGCAATTATTAGGGATTTGCTGCATCTGTCGGATCATTTTCCTACTATTTTTGGTTGTTAGCGCTGAAAACAAAATATATTTCTTTCCTTGTTGAAATTTTTCTGTAACTGTATCAACAAATTCTTTTATGGCATGTGGATTGTGTGCCCCATCGATAATGATCGTCGGTTGTGAACTGATTTTCTCCATACGACCTGGCCATCGCGCTTTTTCTAAAGCTTTCTGTATGCTCTCTTTTTGTATCGCTTTGTTTTGCTGCTGACAATAAAGCAAAAAAAGTTGAAGGGCAGTTGCTGCATTTTCCACTTGGTATTTTCCACATAAAGGAATTCTAAGATTTAAAAATTGAAAGTCTTCATTTTCGAAGTGAAACATTTCTCCACTTATAGAATCCTTAGGACTATGACTTTCAGGGCTTTGCTTCACATAGTGAACTTGGTAAGAGGTATTTTTCTTAGAGAGTGGCGCATTTTTTTTAGAAGCGACTTCTTCAATTATTTTCACTGCATTTTGCGAAATGTTTCCTGTAACAATAGGTATGTTTTTTTTGATAATGCCAGCTTTTTGCAAGGCAATTTCTTCCTCAGTTTCGCCTAATATATCTGTATGATCTAATCCAATCGTAGTAATAGCAGTTAAAATTGGTATAAAAACATTCGTACTGTCCCATTTTCCCCCGATACCTGCCTCGAAAATTGCGATGTCTGCGTGCTTTTGAAAATAAGAAAAGGCCATTGCAGTCAATATCTCAAATTCTGTTATTCCCTGATAGCGTGTATCCTCATCCATACTATCTACCAGAGGGCGAAATTCATTTGCTAGCTGGACAAATTCTTCTGCGGAGATTGCTTTCCCATTAATCGAAATACGTTCATAAAAACTTTCAATGTACGGCGAAGTAAATGTACCCACTGCTAGCTTCTGCATTTCTAATAAACAACGCAAGTAAGTTACCGTCGAACCTTTTCCATTTGTTCCTGCAATGTGAATCCCGATACTATTCTTTTCGGGATGACCGCACAGCTTCAGTAGCTCGTTGACTCGTATCAAACCAGGCCGCGATCCAAATTTTTTGCGCGAATGAATCCAGCGTACTGCTTCATCTCCTGTTTTAAACATTCTTATCATCCCCAATAGAATTGTTAGTTCGTTTAGAAAATATTACGAGCGAAGCGTTTCAAAGGAATCGCATGACCAAAGAATACGATCATGGCTGTTTGTACAGGTAGCATGATCACCGCTTTGACAATACGTATTCCCCAAAGTTTCGTATCGGTCAAAGGAATTGCATACATCATTGACAACCAAATTGGTGTCAGACACAAACTGATAATTAATGTATTGCAAAGAACACATAGAAAAGAATTTTTTATTGTAATGGGCTTTTTATAAAAAAAGTAGCCATAAAGCAAACCTGCAATGAATGAATTCAGTGTAAAGCCAATGAAAAAAGGAGCTTTCCCTAAAAGAGTATTCCCGATAATATCAGCAATTGAAGCACCAATTGCTGTCCACCAAGGGCCAAATAAACTAGCCATAACCACTTCTGGAACAAAATCAAAGGTAATTTTCAACAGCTGGGTTTCAAACCCTAATACTTGAGACAAAACGACCATTAATCCAATCAGTAATCCCATTGTTGCGATAATATGTGCGTCTATTTTTTTCTTCATTCTTAGCATCTCCTTTAATAGAGCTGCTACACAATTAATTTATGCAGCGAATGCAAAGATAGAATCGTGAAATTTGTTTCTTCGTCTAAAAGGCAACATCCCATCCTTATAGCACTTAACGCTCTATCTTCTACTCTGTTTTTTTATTTTTGTCAAAACAGCAATCCTGTTGTTTGCAAGATTCTGTTTCTCTGATGAACTAGATTCCACTTGTATAAATGTTTCATCTTTTATAACCAGCATTTCATTTTTTTGCAACATTTGTCGCTGTGTCCTATCGCCCAGAAGCACTATTGAAAGATTCTCCAATGCATAAATGACAGCAATAGTCTGCGGTTTAATAAAATGCATCTCATTTCCTTTAAGCGCCTGAACAAAGACGTCGTAATCGTCTTTAAAAATAACATTAAAATCTTGACACTCACCCTGACACGTTGTTTTTAATTTACCATCGAAATGGTGGGGCTCAAAAGCATTTAGGCTAATCCAAGAACCTAATTGCCCTAATCTAACTGGATTATCCAAAGACATAAGGATTCGTTGATAACCAGTAAAGTCAGAAAATTCCACGGTATTCATAATCACTGTCGCAGTTGAGAGACGGAAATCAAAATCTCGTTTAGCTAAGCTACTTGAATCAGGTTCCACTAAAAGTTCTGTAGTCTGGCCTCCAGACCACTTTGTGGACAAGTAATCTTCACATGTTTTCTTCTCGATTGTTCCCACACTTCTTCCTTAAACAATATCTAATTCTTCAAATTGACTCAAAATTTTAATATCTTGTGCCACACTGACAAAAGCCTTTTGATCAACATCTTTCATGATTTGATCCAAAATTTCCATTTCGTAAGTAGTAATAACCAAAATCAGAATCGTTTGAGTTTCTTGATTATATGCGCCTAGTGCATATGGAATGATCGTGATTCCACGACTTAATTTTTCTTGCAGAGCTGGGATAACTTCATTCGGCTTTTGCGTAATAATCGTCACCTGAACTTTTTTATGTTTGACATACACTAGATCTGTAACTTTTCCACTTATAAAAATGGATAAAACACTATAAAAAGCATAGGGCCAGCCAAATAAATAACCGGCTACCAATACAATGACTCCATTCAAAACAATCGAAATCACGCCAATGCTTCGACCGGTGATTTGTCTGATTGTAAGAATGAGCGCATCCATACCACCAGTTGAAAGTCCATATTTTAATGCCAGCCCCAAAGAAAAGCCATTGATTGTTCCCCCAAAAATGGCGCAAATAATCGGATCTGTAGTTAGCTCAGTACTTGGGACGATGTGGATGGCAAATGATGCAACCGTTACACAAATAACCGTATAGATGACAAACTTGCGATTAATTTTGAACCATGCAAGCATAAACATTGGAACATTCAGGAGATAATATATAACTGAAATAGGGACTTCAATATGGCTTTTAGCAAGACCAGTCGCAATGATTTGTGCGATCCCAGTTAAGCCGCCGGCATAAATATTCCCTGGCTGCCAAAAAAGATTCAGCGCCAAGGAATATAAAAAGGCATAAATAAGAATCACTGTTAATTTTGTAACCACCTCTTGCCAGATATCTATTCTTTTAAAACGTGACATAATCCTCTTTCCTTTTCTTTAAATAAAAGGAAGACATCTCTTCCTCTGATATCGGTCAATCGGCACAAATCAGGTCATACCTTTAAAACTGCAGATCCAATGTCACTTGTTTCTCAATTTCTTTTAAGAAATCTCTATCTTCTAAAACGGTAGTTGCTTTGTTTAATTCATCATACATTTCGATGTCTTTATCATGCTCAATAAAGTTTACTTGTCGACGAAATGCAAGATAAGCTGCTTTTGTGCCTTTGCCAAGTCCTGACTGATATCCTTTGATGTCTAGTGCTTGGCAAGCCGCCATGATTTCAGTTGCAACGACCCGCCGAGAATTTTTGACGATTTCTAGAGCTGTTCGGGCAGCAGTTGTACCCATGCTAACAAAGTCTTCTTGATTTTCACAGGATGGTATTGAATCTACACTAGCTGGGTGTGCCAAGATTTTATTTTCTGAAACCAGAGATGCACATGCATATTGTGTGATCATAAAACCAGAGTTCAACCCCGGATGTTTCACCAAGAACGAAGGCAGATTACTTAATTGGTGATTCACCAATCGTTCTACTCTTCGTTCAGATACATTGCCAATCTCAGCGGCAGCAATACCCAAAAAATCAAATGGTTGCGCCAAAGGTTCTCCATGAAAATTCCCTCCGGAAATCACTTCACCATTTCTAGAAATGATTGGATTATCAGTAACTGAATTAATCTCAATTTCTACTTTTTCTTTTACATATGCAATCGAATCTTTACTAGCACCATGAATTTGCGGCATACAACGTAATGTGTAAGGATCTTGAACATGATCTGGTGTCGCTTCCGTAATATATTTACTATCTTCAATTAAACGACGAATATTACGAGCGGTTGCTAATTGCCCACTTTGCGGGCGAATCGTATGAAGGTCTTCTTTAAAAGGACTAGAAATTCCGTCATGAACTTCCAATGAGAGTGCTCCTGCAACATCTGAAAGTTTTAATAACTGAATAGCATCATACGTTGCCAATGCCCCAACCGCGTTCAAAACTGTTGTCCCATTGATAAAAGCTAATCCTTCTTTGGCACTTAATTGAATCATTTTCAATCCTGCTTTTTCCATTGCTTCTTTCCCAGAATACAACGTGCCCTTATAATAAGCCTTACCTAAACCTAGTAATGGTAAAACCATATGAGCTAATGGGGCTAGATCACCGGATGCTCCTAATGAGCCTTTCTCTGGAATGTAGGGATGGACACCTACGTTCAACATCGCTAACAATGCTTCTACAGTGCTTAAACGAATACCAGAATAGCCTTTAATCAACGAATTAATTCGAATCAGCATAATAGCTCGTACAATATCTTCCGAAAATGGCTCGCCGTAACCAGCAGAATGAGTACGAATCAAATTTTCTTGTAATTGCACAGTGTCTTCTTTTGAAATACTGACATTACAAAGAGAACCAAATCCCGTATTGACTCCATAAACAACACGACGTTCCTCTACAATTTTATCAACAATCCTGCGCGACTCTTTCACTGCTTCTTTGGCACTTTCGGCTATTACACATTGACGATGGTTGCGTGCTACAGCCACTACGTCTTCTAAAGTTAGGCTAGCACCATCCAAAATAATCATTTCTTGACTAGGAATGGTATTCTGAGCTTCTTCTTTTATCAACATTTTCATCGTTTTATTCCCCACTTTTCTAATAAATTCCTTCCAAGTATCAGTTTCCACAAGTTTTCTAATTTACTTGCTTCGATTTATTATTGTTTAAGAGTAGATACAAGATGCTTGCTACTATAACTCCAATAACTCCAGCTATTAAATTGATCGGATTGGCCGCAGCGACCATCCAAATACTAACAACTATGGAGATAATTGGAATGACTGGACCAAACGGCAGCCGGAAAGCAGGCACATTTTCCATGTCTTTTTTTCTCAACCAAATAACTGCCAATGCAGTCGGAATGTACTGGAAGAAACGAAAGACTACGGACAGTTCCGCTAATTGTTCAAATGATCCGCTTAGTAGAAAAGCTATGGTTAGTAAACCAGAAAAAATAATAGCAACGATAGGTGCATTTTTATTATTTTTTTTAGCAATCACCTTAGGTAACAATCCTTCATCCGCGATTGAAGCTCCATATCGCGGAATCATCAGAGAATCTCCCATATTCAAGCCAGCAATTGAAATCAAGGCCCCGATTGAAATAATCCATTTCCCAGCTGGTCCAATCATTTCAACAAAAGCATCTTGAACTGGCGCATTGCTTTGTAAAATTCCCGTTCCAAGCATGGCAATCGTTCCCGCAATAATCATAAAATAAAGCAGCGAAACAATACTTATGGATCCAATAATCGCTTTTGGCACATTTTTTTTGGCATTCCGCATTTCTCCAGCTACTACAGGTAAAGCTTCAAAACCAATAAAAGCATAAAAGACAGTGAGTGACGTTGAGGCCATGGCTTTAGATAAAGTCATGTCAGGATTCAATTGTAGAAACGGTGTAAAGTTTCCTTGATTGATTCCATTTTTGATGAAAAAAACTGCAATCAGTGTGAAGGCAATAATTGGAATCAATTTAGCTATTGTAATAACAATCGTAAAAATTTTTGAAGTCTTAATCCCCATACTATTAATCACAGATAAGAAAATAACCAAACAAATGCTAATCAATGTATTCTGTCCTTCTAACGCTGGAAAAGTTTGGATCAGAAGTTTCGCAAAACCTGCAGCCATTGCAGCCCACGCAATAATCGTCACAAACCACCCCAGAACACCAACATTAAATCCAATAAAATCGCCAAATGCTGTTTTCGAATATTGGAAAGCTCCGCCATTCTTATTGAAGTAACCCGCAACTTCGGCGAAGCAAACGGCCAACATCAAAACCAAAACCGCATCTAAAACCATTGCAACAAGAGAAGCAGGACCTAAATCTTGGTAAATGGTTCGGGGCAAAAGAAAAATTCCTGAACCAATTACTGCATTGATTCCGTATAGCGTCGCACCACCAAAGCTAAATTTTGCATTCTCATTTTTCGCTAGCTCTGCGGAGTCAATGTCTTTAATATCCGTTATCTCTGAAACCTCGACATCTTTTTGCATACTATTTCACCTCTTCTTTTTTTATTGTAAAACGTTTTCAATTACACGTTTTATTCTAGTAAGCAGTTCATGTTAGCTATTTTACAAAGAGAGTTCCCTCCACCTCCTTGTAAAATAGCTCTAAACTGCTAGAATAATCCGGTTATATTTCCTTTTTCATCAATATCAATTCTTTCAGCTGCTGGAGATTTTGGTAATCCCGGCATCGTCATAACAGCTCCTGTCAACGCAACAATAAATCCTGCCCCGGCAGATACTTTGAGATTACGGATCATCACAGTAAAATCTTTTGGCGCTCCAAGTAGTGACGCATCATCTGAAAATGAGTATTGGGTTTTTGCCATACAAATTGGATAATTACCAAATCCAAGACGTTCCAATTCCTTTAATTCTTTTTTCGCACTTGGTGCCAATTCTACGCCTGCCCCACCGTATACTTTTTGGACGATTTTATTTAGTTTTTCTTCAATTGAATCATCCAAATCATAGACATAGCTAAAATGATTTGGCTCTTCTGCTAGTGCAACTACTTTTTCCGCCAGCTCTTTACCGCCAGCACTTCCTTTCCCCCAAACATCAGATAGAACAACTGCAACGTCCATTTCTTTACAAGCTTTCTCTACCGCAGCTAATTCTGCATCTGTATCTGTTGGAAATTTGTTAATAGCTACAACAACTGGCATCCCGTATACTTCTTTAATATTCTCTAAGTGTTTAGACAAGTTAGGTATTCCAGCAAATACTGCATCGACATTTTCTATTCCTAAATCGCTTTTCTTCACGCCACCGTGCATTTTTAACGCACGAATCGTTGCTACCAAAACAACCGCATCTGGTCGTAGATTAGCTAAACGACATTTGATATCTATAAATTTCTCAGCTCCCAAGTCAGCGCCAAAGCCGGCCTCTGTCACTGCATAATCGGCATACTTTAGCGCAAGTTTCGTTGCCAATACGCTGTTGCATCCATGTGCGATATTTGCAAATGGACCTCCGTGAATAAAAGCAGGGGCATGCTCCAATGTCTGTACAATATTTGGCTGAATTGCCTCTTTTAATAGGGCGGCCATTGCCCCTTCTGCTTTCAAATCCCCAGCAGTTACCGGCTCCCCATCGTAATTATATGCAACGATGATTTTTCTCAGCTTATTTTTTAAGTCAGCAATATCGTTAGCTAAGCATAGAATGGCCATAATTTCTGATGCAACTGTAATGTCATACCCATCCTCACGTGGCACGCCATTTACTCGTCCTTGAAGACCATTTACAATGTGACGCAATTGGCGATCATTCATATCTACCACACGTTTCCAAGTAATTCTGCGAGAATCAATTTGGAGAAGGTTCCCCTGATGAATATGATTATCTAATAGTGCCGCTAATAAATTATTGGCGGCACTAATTGCATGAAAATCACCGGTAAAATGTAAGTTGATGTCCTCCATTGGGACTACTTGAGCATGTCCACCACCAGCAGCACCACCTTTCACACCAAATACAGGACCTAATGAAGGCTCGCGTAATGCAATCACTGCTTTTTTCCCAATGGCTGTCAATGCATCGACGAGACCTACTGAAGTAGTGGTTTTTCCTTCTCCAGCAGGTGTAGGCGTAATTGCGGTCACTAGAATGAGCTTGCCATCCTCGTTGTCATCCAATGACTCAATATTATTGATCTTTGCTTTATATTTTCCATAAAGAGACAGATTTTCTTTAGCAATACCAATTGATTCAGCAATTTCTTCAATCGGCTTCATCACAACAGAATTTGCAATTTCAATATCTGATAAGACCATGTCCATAAACTTCCTTTCTATCTACCAATCTAAATGATTACAGCGATTCAAGTATTTGTTGATAGGTTGCATCAGCAATTTTGCTGCCTTCCTCAACTAGCGATTCCCCGGCTTTGCGGTATTGGCGAACAAACATTTCGTCTTTGATGCTTGCAAGGTTAATCAATACATTCAACCACGCACCTTGTAAAGCTGCCTTTAAATTCAAAGCAGCTACTCCCAAATCACTAGCAGCATTGGTATTTGATTTGCCAACCGCAGCCTGTGTGACTTTTAACGCATCCACAATTTTTTCCATCATAGAAAAAGGTGTAACAGCTGCTCCTTTTAAAGCACTCTGCATTGCTTCTCGGCGGGCTTTTTTTTCTTCTTCGGTTGTTTTTGGGAGTCCAAAAACAGCTGACACTTGATTAAAAGCTTCTGTATCTTCATCAATTGCCCTGAGTAAACCCTCTTGCAAAGATTTAGCTTTTTTTTGCAGTAATTCAATTTCGTCTTCGAACTCTGCATATTTTTTTTTGCCAATCGTGAGTTCTGTCACCATCTTTGTCAAAGCAATTCCTTGTGCGGCAGCTAATGCTGAAGCAGATCCCCCACCTGGTGCCGGTGTATCCGAACCTAAAACAGCAATGAAATCGTTTATTTGCATCTCAACGAGTTTCATGACAATCCCCCTATCAATTCAATAAATGATTTTCGAAAACTTGCTTATTATAATTGAACTCTTCAATCTGTAAATAATATTCAGCACAATCAATCAAGGCTTTTGCTGGCGTTAATCCGATTACTTCACTGCCAATAACCGACACACCATAACGTTTTGCTTCAAAGCGAATCGTTTCAAACACACGATACAGCGGTGTTTTCTCGAAGTTCACCATATTCATAGATACTTGAGCAATATTACGATCTTCAAGCATGACACCAATACCCTTGCAGTATTTCCATCCTCCAGAGGATCCGCGAACAATTTTAGCGATTTTATTGGCAATCTCAATATTATCTGTATCCAAATTCACATTGAATGCAACTAAAGGCATTCTGGCACCCACTGCTGTGACACCAGCGGTTGGATGAATTTTGCGTTCGCCATAATCTGGTTGCCATTCTTCTTCCAAAAGTTTTTCTGGCATTTTCTCAAATTGTCCTTTGCGGATCTTCGCTAAATTTTTACGTACGGGTGTAGTGGCTGAATCTTCATATAGAAAAATGGGAATCTGTAATTCTTCATTGATTCGTTGAGCTACTTTCTTAGAAATAGCAATGCACTCTTCCATGGTGACATCTTTGATCGGCACAAAAGGAACCACATCTGTTGCCCCCATACGAGGATGTTCTCCTTGATGCTTCGTCATATCAATATTCTCACTTGCAAACTTCACTAATTGAAATACTACTTCTTGGATTCCTTCTTCATCACCAACGAGTGTAAAAACACTACGATTATGAGATGTGTCAGAAGAATGATCCAACAATGTGACACCTTTAACATTCTTAGCGATCTCCACCAACCCATCAATAACCTTTTGATTTCTTCCATCACTGAAGTTCGGAATACATTCAATTAATTTTGTCATGGTCTATTGCTCCTTGTTTTTATTTTGAACTTTAGGTACGGCATAAATTTGTTCTTACTACATTAAAAAAAATCTATGAATAGCGTTATTTTTATTTCAACACCTCCTAATATCCCAATTTATTTGTTACCGCTTTCATTCACCGAAATCAGCTTATCACTCTTTCAAATCGGTTGCAAACTCCGTAAAAAAAAGCTTTTCATAATTTTTTCATAATTAAAATTCTGTTTTTTTTTGGAAAATTCTCCTAATTGTCTTCCGCATTTTTTTGTCTTTTATTTTATTTGACCTTTTTTTGACTTTCTTTTTTAAACTGAAGGTAACCTATCGTTGCGCATTGAATAAAAAACAAGACAGACTTTATTTAATCTTTTTGATTTCTTTTACAAAGTACTTTTTTTGCTTGAATAGGTACACTCATAAACAAAAATTTGTAATCAACACATAAAAAATCTTCAAGTTTTATTTTTGACGTTTAATAGTCGGTGCCCTTCGTTTTTTATACATAAACATTAGAAAAAAATAATTATTATGCCGATAATTCTTTTGAACTTTTGGAAAATTATCAGCAAATAAAGAGGTGGAAACATGAAGAAAATTGTTTTGTTGATTGATTTTGGCAGCACATATACAAAATTAACTCTGGTCGATCCTAGCGCCATGGAAGTCCTTCATACAGCTCAGATTCCCACAAGTAGTCAAGACGGGTTACAGTTGTGCTATACAGAAGGGAAAAAAGCATTACTTCAAACGTTAAAATTTTCTGATCAAGTAAAGATAGAAGAATATTTCTGTTCTTCCGCATGGGGAGGCTTTAAAATGATTGCCATTGGTTTAACTGAGAGTTTGACATTAGAAGCGGCGAAAAGAGCGGCTCTGGGGGCAGGCAGTCGTATTCTTCAAACTTTTTGTTATCGTTTGACACTGGACCAGCTTGAGGAAATAGAACAACAAAAGCCAGATGTTGTTTTGTTGACAGGAGGGTGTAATGGTGGAAATCAAGAAATCATCCGTCACAATGCCCGTCTTCTTACTCAGCTTTCTACAGAGATTGCATTGATTGTAGCTGGCAACGAAGACAGCTATGGAGAATTATCTAAGCTCTTGCAAGATCGAAATAATACTTACTTTACCGAAAACGTGATGCCTGATGTTAATAAGCTGAATCCTATTCCGGTTAGAAAAATTGCCCAAAAAGTTTTCTTAGAAAAAATTGTTCATTCAAAAGGGATTCATCAAGTTGCAGCTCACGCAAGTGCCCCCATCATCCCCACCCCTAAAGCTGTATTAGCTGCAGCCAAGCTATTAAAAGAAGGGACACAAGCTTCGAAAGGTTTTGGGAATTTAGTCGTTGTTGACATTGGGGGAGCGACAACAGATATTCATTCTGTTGGAGATGGTTTACCCCAAGCAGAAAATGTTTACTTTGAAGGATTGGAAGAACCCTATTTGAAACGTACCGTAGAAGGTGATCTCGGTATGCGTTCTTCTGCAGTAAGCTTGCTAAGGTGCATTGTAGAAGATTCCAATCGAATCAGGGCATTGTCTTCTTGGAAATTTACGACTCTTCAAGCTGCTTGCTATTATAGATGTAGTCATCCAACATATGTACCAAAGACACGAGAAGAATGCCTAATTGATCAATTTTTAGCTCAATCGGCAACGGCTATCGCTTTAGAGAGACATGCTGGAAAGATAAGAAAAGAATATACGCCAAATCGTACAATCTACTACCAGCATGGAAAAGATCTTCGAAATTTCCAAACAATCATTGGTACTGGTGGCGTTATCATTCATAGTCAATCTCCTAAAAAAATAGTTAAACCTGACATCAAGGGCATGTCTAATACTTTGCTACCAGTAGATCCGCAAATTCTTATTGACCAAGACTACCTTTTATCTGCAATGGGACTTTTAAGTCAAAACTATCCCGAAGCAGCATTGAACATTCTAAAGAAGAAACTTTATCGACTCAACCCTTAGTTGTGAAAAGAAGCTGTGACAAAAGTTTTGTCACAGCTTCTTCTGAATAAGCGGTTAGTAATAGCTTTTTCGGAATTTTCTTCTCATTTCTTGAAACTGATCACATCTGTCACAGCCTCAGATATCAATCTTATAGATTTACATGAAAGAATTCTTTTAAAACTTGCAACTCATAGCGGTCTCGATATTGACTAAGGTTGTCCATTGCTTTTGTCAAATAGTACGATAAATCTTCTTTAACCAAATGATTTAATTGTAGATTTGCATGCCTCTCATTTAGACACTTTTCTTTTACCAGTGCTTTGATAAAATAAACGAGACCACTATCACGCGGATTAGCTAGTTGATTTTGGTAACAGCTTGTCTTTTCAATAAACTCTATCACTTTTCCATAATCTTTTTTGTGAAGGTAAATTAATGTTAAATAAGCATTTAACTGAACCCTTTTCCATAATGAAGTAGTAACTTCAAAATATTCATTTGCCTTGAGAAAATAGGTTTCCGCTTGATCATAATCTTTTTTTGCATACAGTGTAATTCCCATATCAACATAAAAAATAGCCAAGCTCGTCACCAAATTATTTCCTTCACACAAATTGATGGCTTTTTGTTGCAGTTTGATAGACTGCTCATAGTTAGACCGCAAACGCTGGATTTCTGCTAGATAATCATACGCGGCAGCAATATTGCTGTTATACTTTTCGTCAAAACGGTTGGCAATATTAAAAATTGTAATCGATTCTTGGATGTACGATTCTGCTTGATCCAAATCACCGATCATCAGATGATACAAACCTTTCAATCGCAATAAAATACCGATAGATTCGTTGTTATTGGCAGTAATT
Organism: Enterococcus sp. ARL09-542; assembly: GCF_005234805.1. Lineage (NCBI taxonomy): Bacteria > Bacillati > Bacillota > Bacilli > Lactobacillales > Enterococcaceae > Enterococcus > Enterococcus sp. ARL09-542. Next base: position 235,336 of record NZ_QPQX01000001.1, on the reverse strand, counting down.
GCTACATCCATTGCCAAATCGATATAATGTGCCATGTCCGTCGCATTATCAGTTTGAATATAGTAATAAATCATTTGACGATACCCGCGCAATAAATAGGTTGTTAGATGAAAGTCTTTCGCTTTTACGATTACTCGCTGAATGTTTTCAATTCCTCGATTATAGTCCCCGGAATTGATGAAAAAGCGACCTTCTAGATAAAGAAATCTGACGAGCAACAACTGATAAGTACTATCTTCTGCATACTGTCCTTCAATTTCTTTAAGTCTTGCACCTATCTCTTTGAATTTTTCTAATTCATTTGGGGCTTCTCTTCTGACCAATTCACGTGATGCCAAATGTTCTTGATGATAGATTGGAAAGAGTTCATGTTGAATACGTAAAAATAATTGATGATGAGAAAGTTCATAATCTAAGGACTTAAGTTCTTGATGCGCCTGACGATAGTGATACCCGATTGCTGCCAATAATTCGCTATCGTTTTTTGCTTCATTTAACTTTTGCTCTAATAAAACAGCAATTTTTTCATGTATCACACGTAATTTCATATCTGATTGTTGTGCATAAATAAATTGTTTCATCTTATTATGTTTAAAACTAAAGCATACTTCATCGAGATAAATATTCTCATTGATCAATCCTTGCTTGATTAAATTATCGAGCGCTTTATAAACCTCTGCTTTTTGACCATCGACTAACTCAATTAGTACACTCATAAATGCTAATTTCTGAAAGAAAGAAATCAAGTCAATCAATTCCACTTCTACAGGCAATAAGTTTACAAACTGTAGACTAAGCTTATCCTTTATGTTTTGCGTTAATCTTTCCAATGTGTTGCTCTCTTCCAATTGATTTAAGTACTCACTAATGTACAGAGGAACACCTTCTGATTCTCTCATAATAAAATCTATTGTAGATGTTTGGAACGTATGATTAGGCAATTGTTTCTCACAAAAAGCCCTGACCTCAAAATCTTGAAATGGAAGTAATTTCAATGTGATAATTTTTTCATAGCGGCGAACGCTTACGATAAAGTCTTGTATTTCCTTGCGAAAGCTTGATTGCAATGTCATGATAAAAATGATATCCCGATGGGGGTTATGCAGAATTAAACTCGTTAATAGCCTAATACTGGTTCGATCCATCCATTGTAAGTTTTCAATAAAAATGACAACAGGAGTTATTTTCCCCAACTGTTGCAAAGCTTCCGATATGCATTGTGCTAAAAAATTTAACTCAACAGAATCAATGGACCGAAGTACGCGTTGTGCTATTAAATCATTAAAAAATGGAAATTGTTGACTAAATGTTTGTTGCCATTGACTAACTTCAGCTAGCTTTTCTCTTTGCAATAAATGGATGATCTGTTGCAGTAGTTCACGCCATGGACGCAAGCAATGCTCTTGTTCCGTTTTATAACAAGTCACTTTGAATAGCTCATAAGGATATTGAATATTTTCTATGACTAATTGACACAATGAAGACTTTCCCACACCTAAATCTCCAGTAACTAAGACCGATTGAAATGGCTTTTTTTGTTTTAAATTCGCCAAATTCAACTCCAAGCGCTCCACTTCATTGGATCGACCATAAAAGTGATTCGCGCGTTTTTTTTGACTTACTCGCTGTTTTTGATTGGCAATCTGTAATGTTCTTTGATAGAGCTGTTTTGTTTCTTCACTTGGTTCAATTCCTAATTCATCTCTAAGTGTCTCTACCAATTCATAATAGGTTTCAATTGCTTTCCCATTGCGATGATTTTCAATATAAAATTGCATCAATAATTGATAATTGCGCTCATCAAATTCATCAATTGCAATTAATTTTCTGATATTTTTTTCTACATCGGCTACGGCATGAAATGAAATGTCTTCTGCAACCTTTTGATAGCAGCATTCAATAAATTGATGTTCATAGAGATTACGCATCTTAGTCAACCATGCATCAAACAGATCGGAATCTTTCAAATAAAATCCTTTTAAAAATTCATCCCGATAGTCTTCCAGATGAGCATAAGCATCCTTTTCAAAACGATACGTATCACTCTCAATGATTAAATCAGAATTAAACGTCAAAATAGATTTATTCGGTGAAACAATAAATTCCCCTCCCAACGAGCGATTTGCTTGATAAATTGTATTTCGCAAATTCTTCTTGGCACTTTTTTCATCTTTACTAGGCCATAAAATACCTGCTATTTCATCCCGACTAATTTGTTTGTTGATCACCATGTAATACAGCAAAGCATTGATTTTTGAAAAAGAAAAAATTTTTATGTTCCCATCCACTTTTATTGTTGGTGTTCCTAATAATTTAAACGACAATGTATGCTCCATCACTGCTCCTTCTTTCAGTTTTACTAATCTTTATTTTAAAACAACCAACCTAATAAAGATACCGCTTACAACACTGTCCATTATAACCTTCTAAACCTTCTAAACCTTTTATAAGAAAAACTCTCTAACTCTATCACTAGAATTGGAGAGTTCTCTGCAAAAAGATTTCTAACTATGCTGACGTTGCGAGACGACAAGATCTCCAGCCTTATATACATGTGTAACCAAATTAGTCGCAAAAAAATACAATGGAAAATCGATATTCGGTGCATCAAAAATAGTAATATCTGCCGATTTTCCTTTGTCTAGGCTTCCTACGCTCTTTGATCGACAAATAGAATACGCAGCATTAATCGTAACCGCATTAAAGACTTGAATTGGAGTAAGCTTTTGCATAAAGCAACCTAACTGCATAATAAACTGTAAATTTGCTGTTGGACAACTTCCAGGGTTACTATCTGTCGTTAATGTAATTGCCATACCCTTGTCGATCATTTTTCTTGCTGGTGCATACGTGTCTTCCATTAAGCTAAAGGTGGTTCCAGGCAGCAAATTCCCGATAACTTTGGCTTCGCTCAACTTTCTGATTCCTTCGTCAGTTATCATCATTAAGTGTTCAGCACTAACTGCACCTAACTGTGCAGCAATATCTACTCCCCCAATCGATGCAATCTCGTCCGCGTGTATACGTAATTTAAATCCCATTTCTTTTGCGGCTTTTAACAATCGATAAGATTCTTCGGCAGAGAAAACCCCTTCTTCACAAAACACATCACAAAATTCTGCTAGTTTTTCTGCTTTTACTTTTGGGAGCATTTCATCAATGATTAAATCAATAAACTCATTAGAACGTCCCTGATACTCTGCTGGAATCGCATGAGCTCCCATAAAAGTAGAAACAATATCGATTGCATGTTCGTTATTCAATTTTTTTGCAACTTCCAATTGTTTTTTTTCTGTTTCCCAATTCAATCCATAGCCGCTTTTAGCCTCTACTGTTGTCACACCATGCATCAGCATTTTATCCAGCAGATCTGCAGATTTATTATACAGCGTGTCAAATGAAGCTTGTCTAGTCGCATTCATTGTACTTAAAATCCCACCACCATCAGCTAAAATCTCTAAGTAAGGCACACCATTTAATTTCTTGGCAAACTCATGCTCTCGGCTACCACCATATACGAGGTGTGTGTGACAATCAATTAATCCAGGTGTCGCTAGTTTCCCTGTGTAATCAATAATTTCCGTATGTTTATCAACCAAATCATTGTTTGGCTGTCCTTCCCCTACGTGCAAAATCTTTCCATCCTTGATAGCGATATAGCCTCCGTTGATGATTATCGCTTCACTCATCTGCTTTCCTCTCAATGGTGCACCCTGATCAATCGGACAAAAAATTTGACTAAAATTGTTTAAAATTTTTTCTGCTTTCATTATTCTTACTCCTCTACAAATTATTCATATTCTGAGTATAAAAAATCATAGTCTAACAGAAGTCAAACGATGCGTCTCAACCATTTATAAAATTGGAATAAAATTATTTGTGCGGATAGACGTTTCGTTGACACCGCTTATATATACTGAGAATCGTAAGCCGATTAAGAATATTTTATTCATTCACCATTATTATACACTTGAGGAGGAAATATTAATGATTCAATTACAAGACATCGAACAAGCGATGACAGTTAAGTTAGATGACTTTTTACCTGAAAAAACTATTTTTCAAGAAGGCATTCGCCGCGCACCTGATCGCGGATTCCGTTTAACAAAAGACCAGACAGAACTCGCATTAAAAAATGCATTGCGTTACATTCATCCAAAATATCATGAAATCGTGATTCCAGAATTTATAGAAGAGTTAAAGACACGTGGGCGTATTTACGGTTATCGGTGGTATCCTAAGGAAAGAATCTATGGCAAACCAATTGATGCATATAAAGGTAAATGTACTGCCGCAAAAGCAATGCAGGTAATGATTGATAATAACCTTGATTTTGCTGTGGCGCTTTATCCCTACGAACTTGTAACTTATGGAGAAACTGGTCAGGTTTGTTCCAACTGGATGCAGTATCACTTGATTAAAAAATATCTCGAAATCATGACAGAGGAACAAACATTGGTGATTGAATCAGGTCACCCTTTGGGCCTTTTCAAATCAAAAAAAGACGCTCCCCGTGTGATTATCACGAATGGATTATTAGTTGGGGAATACGATAATATTGATGACTGGGAAATTGCCGAAGAAATGGGAGTAACCAATTATGGACAAATGACCGCTGGCGGCTGGATGTACATTGGTCCTCAAGGAATCGTTCATGGCACGTTCAATACCCTTTTGAATGCTGGTCGTTTGAAACTTGGAATTAAAGATGATGGCGATTTAGCTGGAAAACTGTTTGTTTCCTCTGGACTTGGTGGGATGTCTGGCGCTCAGGGTAAGGCTGGAGAAATCGCCAATGCAGTGGCAATTATTGCTGAAGTGGATAAGTCACGAATCGATACAAGATTAGAACAAGGATGGATTTCTAATCTTGCGGAAACTCCAGAAGAAGCAATAAACATTGCTACAAGCTATCTAAATAAAAATGAAAAGACTTCAATTGCCTATCACGGCAATATTGTCGATTTATTGGAATACATTGACCAAAATGATGTACCAGTTGATTTACTATCTGATCAAACCTCTTGTCATAATGTGTACAATGGAGGATACTGCCCTGCTGGCATTACGTTTGAAGAAAGAACAAAACTATTAGCCACAAATAGTGAAAAATTCCATCAGCTAGTGGATGAAACATTGAAACGCCATTACCATGTAATCAAGTCGCTTGTTGCAAAAGGCACCTATTTCTTTGACTATGGTAACTCTTTCATGAAAGCAATCTATGATTCTGGCATTAAAGAAATCTCAAAAAATGGGATTGATGATAAGGATGGCTTCATTTGGCCATCTTATGTTGAAGATATCATGGGACCAATGCTTTTCGATTATGGCTACGGTCCATTTCGTTGGGTGTGCTTAAGCGGTAAACACGAAGACTTGGTCGCAACAGATCATGCTGCAATGGAAGTGATTGATCCGACTCGCCGTTATCAAGACCGAGACAATTACAACTGGATTCGTGATGCAGAAAAAAATCAATTAGTCGTTGGTACACAAGCTCGAATCTTATACCAAGACTGTATGGGGCGAGTGAATATTGCACTTAAATTTAATGAATTGGTTCGAGAAGGTAAAATTGGTCCTGTTATGCTAGGACGTGATCACCATGATGTTTCTGGAACAGATTCTCCATTCCGTGAAACATCAAATATTAAAGATGGAAGTAATGTTTGTGCCGATATGGCTACACAATGCTACGCCGGAAATGCAGCTAGGGGGATGTCTTTGATTGCACTGCATAACGGTGGTGGTGTCGGAATTGGCAAATCAATCAATGGCGGTTTTGGACTTGTACTAGATGGTTCAGAACAAGTGGACGAGATCATCAAGTCAGCGATTGCCTGGGATACGATGGGCGGAGTGGCACGTAGAAGCTGGGCTCGAAATGATCACGCAATTGAAACGTCCATTGAATATAACAAAATGAATCAAGGGACTGATCATATCACTATCCCTTATCTTGCAGAACAAAGCAGCATCGATGCCGCAATCAATGCGCTTTTTGATTAAATCAAACACGGATTATTTTTTCCCAGGAACTGTGATATAAGTACTTTTTAATAAACTAAACATCTGAACTGCATGATACCATTTACGGTGAAGTCGGTCTTCAGCACAATCATAAGAGAAAGACAATTCATCATTATAGAGAACGGATACCTTTTGGCTAGTTTATACTTCTGTCACACTTCCTTTTTTAAGTGATCTACTGAAAGGAAGCGAACCATGTACGCACCAGAAGAAATTGTTGAAATAGCAATCAAAAACGGGGCAAACAAAACAAAAAAAACACTAATAGCAAAATGTTTGTTAGGCTTTATTGGCGGTGCTATGATTTCTTTGGGATATTTAGCTTATATCCGAGTATCCGCCCCCATACCATCAAACTTTTCCGGATTAGGGACATTGTTAGGATCAGCAATTTTTCCTATTGGATTAATCGTCATTTTACTAGCTGGCGGGGAATTAATCACTGGAAACATGATGGCTGTAACAATTGCCTTTTACGATCACCGGATTTCTTATCAGAAGCTTGTAGGCAACTGGGTATTGATTACAATCACAAACATGATTGGAGCAATTTTTGTTGCCTATTTTTTTGGTTACTTTGTTGGACTGACGCATACTGATGTCTTTAGAGAACAGGTCATAAAAATAGCGCAGCACAAGCTAAACACTTCTTTTTCACAAGCCTTCATTTCCGGTATTGGCTGTAACTGGTTTGTTGGACTCGCATTATGGTTATGCTACGGTGCAAAAGATGCGGCAGGAAAGATTCTATCTATCTGGTTTCCAGTCATGATTTTCGTGGCAATTGGATTCCAGCATAGTGTCGCTAACTGCTTTGTTATTCCCGCAGCAATCTTTGAAGGAGAAGCTACTTGGAAAGCGTTTGTTTTAAATTTTATCCCTGTCTATCTAGGAAATATAGTAGGTGGTGCAGTTCTCGTATCTGGATTTTATTATCTTAGTTATTCAGCAAAAAATGCTACTACCAAAGATAACTAGCACAGAATAAAAGAAGATGAACATATGTATCCTCAATACGTATGTTTATCTTCTTTTTAAGACGTATACCTATTCGTTATTTTCCACTATAAAATAGTTCAGCACCTACTTCGCAAATGCATCTTGCCCTCCATACTTATTCTGGTGGATGATCTCACTGATCAAGTACTCGTAGATGGAACGCGGAATCTGTACACCATCTTGCTTTGCTTTCTCAAACTGTAGTTGACTGATCTCGCCTGGATAATAGACCGTTGATTGTCCTTCTACAGGCGGAATTTCATGTAATTCATTTACCATTTGATCCATCTGTTCTTTAAATGCCGAAAGATCCGTAAAGCGTTTGGGATCAATGACTAGAAACATTTGTCCTAGGCGTCTTTTTTCAGTGAGATCGGCATACATAGAAGATACATGTTTCCCGAAAGGCAGTCCTAACAGTGAACCGGCTAAAATATCCACCATCATCATCAAGCCATAGCCCTTGGCGCCAGCGATCGGTAATAATCCTTTAACGTCCGTAGGATCTGTGGTTGGTTGTCCTGTATCGTCCACTGCCCAATTTTCTGGGATCGGCTGATTTTTGGCTCGGGCATCGAGTATTTTGCCCCACGCTTGAACGGTGGTAGCCATATCAAAAACAATGGGTTCATGTCCCGCTCGTGGCGCAGCAAATGCAATTGGGTTCGTGCCAAAGTAATTGCGGGTACCGCCAAAGGGAACTGCCATTGGATCTGATTGACACATCGCTAATGCGATCAACTCTTCTTCTGCCGCTTTTTTGACATAATAAGCCATGGTACCACTATGACTGGTTTGTTCGACACCGACATAGGCAATTCCAGCTTCTTTGGCAAGATGGATCGCAATCTTCATCGCTTCATTACAGACGTATTGTCCCATGCCATTGTCGCCATGAAAAATCCCTGTAGCAGGGCCGGTTTTCTCAAAAGATAATTTAGGCGCCAATGTGATTCCGCCTTTAGCGATCCGTTCGGCATAATAGTCCATGCGTACAGCACCGTGGGAATGGACACCTGTTGCATCTGCAATAGCTAAATGTTTCGCCGTTTCGCTGGCAGCTTCTTGCGGCAACCCAGCAGCAATCAGTTTTTTCTTCATCAATTCTTCCAATTGAGTAATAGAAAGAGTGACTAGTTCTTCCATCGTGAATCCTCCTTTAACAATAAAGGAGAAGTACCTGATAGTGACAACAGCGACTTCTCCTTTCTCTTATTGATTAAATATCTGATAGTCCAATTCATCCGCAGATTTCGCAATGATCATCGCAGAATAAACATCTGAATTGACATTCAAAATCGTTCGCAGCATACCGACAAACCATTCTACACCAGCAAAAATCGCGATACTCTCGATTGGGAGTCCTAATTGAGGGACGACAATCGCCAGTGAAACGAGGCCAGCTCCCGGAACAACTGCATTCGCCAAGGACACGAATGTTGCAGTGACAGCCACTGTAATCATTTGGATCAAATCAAAAGGCATTTGATACATCTGGGCAATCGTCATCACTGTGATCGCCATATGCATCGCAGAACCATTACTATTTAAAGACATTCCTAGTGGTAAGACTAGATTTGTGATACGGCTGCTTAATCCCAGCTTATGTTGGGCTTCTTCCATAGCGACCGGTAATGTGATGGCGGACGAGGTAGTCGCTAATGCCATAATGGTCATATTTTTCATATTTTGGATCAAGCGCCATGGATTCACGCGGCAATAGATCATCAAAGCAACAATCCATAAGGCAAGAAACGTCAGTGTGGCTAACCCATAGATTAGAAGATACTTTCCTAGAGGTAAAATGATCTGTAACCCCAAAGAACTGATCGTTGAAGCAATCAGCGCAAAGATCCCGATGGGCGCTAAAATCATGACATAGCGGATGATCGTCAGCACGACTTCATTCAAGTCAACAATGATTGTTAATAATTGCGACTGCGGATTCTTTTGCAAAAAACGATTTAAAGCAATCCCAAAAAACAGGGCAAAAACGATGATCTGAATAATCGATCCTTTTGACAAGGCATCGAAAATATTGGTAGGAATAAAATTGATCAGCGTCTCCGATGGTGAGATTTCTTGCGCTTGGACAGTGTCAGCAGCCGTTTGTGAAAAATCGATCCCTTTACCAGGGGTAAAGAAAACTGCCATTGCGACACCCCAAGCCGCAGCAAGTAAGGAGGAAATCCCGAAGACCGCGATTGTTTTCCCACCTAACCGTGTCAATTCTTTGGGGGCAATGCCCCCAACAGCCTGAATGATTTGCCCTAAGATCAATACCGGTATTGCCATTTGCATGAGCCGTAGAAAAATATCGCCAACGATTTTTAAGTGAACGCCCGCTTGTGAAAACAGCAATCCAAAAACGATCCCCAACAAAACAGCAATAACGATTTGTGTGACCATTGGTATTTTTTTTATTTTCACCTTGATCCCCTCTTTATTTGCGGAGTATAGTCCCTACCTGTTGATCAAGTACAGCTAAATTTTCAATTGAAGTAATGATCGCTGTCCTTGACGCATCCTCGTTTACAAAGCCGATGGCTGCCTGGATCTTCGGTAACATACTGCCAGCAGCAAAGTGTCCTTCTTCAATATACTGTTCTGCTTGCTCGACAGTGATTTCTTTGAGAGCTTGTTGGTCTGGTTGATTGTAGTTAATGTAGATATTATCAACACCCGTTAAAATAATCAGACGATCTGCTTGGACATTGTCTGCCAAAACCTTGGCTGCAAAATCTTTGTCATTGACTGCTTCCACGCCAACATAGTGCTGATTTTCTTGATAAACAGGTACCCCACCACCTCCAGCACAAATCGTGATTACCCCGGCATCGACTAGGGTCTTGATCACGTCTTTTTCGACGATTTCTTGTGGCATCGGAGAAGGAACCACTTTTCGGTAGCCCCGTCCGGCATCTTCTTGATAGACACCCCCGGTTTTAGCCATCGCTGCTTCCGCTTCTTCTTTATCATAAAAAGGACCAATCGGTTTCGATGGTTTCTGGAAAGAAGGATCGTTTTTATCCACTCTGACTTGTGTGATTAAAGAAATCACGGATTGCGGCACATCCCGTTGGGCAAATTCATTGGTTAGTGCATGTTGCAACCAATAGCCGATACTTCCTTGTGTCATCGCAACACAGGTATCCAATTTCAGCTGTGGATTTTTTTCGCTTTCAGCAGCTTTTTGCTGAAGCAGCAAATTACCGACTTGTGGGCCATTTCCATGACACAAAATCACTTGTTCGCCTTTTTCAACAAAATCAGCAATATATTTGGCTGCTTGAGCAACTACCGCTTTTTGTCCACTATCACTAGGGTCTTTATCCAAAATGGCATTTCCGCCTAGTGCGATCACATTTAAACTCATTTTACTGTCTCCTTCTCATTTTCCTTCGCTAATACGGCAAATATTCCTAATCCGATCAGCAGCAACACACACGATAAGTAAAAACCGACTTGCATTGATCCTAATGAATCTGCTAAAAATCCTGTGACATATGGCGCGAGGATCGAACCAGACATTCCGATGAAGTTGTAGGCACTAAGCGTCGTGCCTAACGCTCCGGCTGGTGCATTTTTCGTTACAAATGTCACCACGATTGGATCAAGAGCAAGCTTGCCCGTCAATCCATACAAAATCAACACGGCGATCAATATCGTGCGGTCTGTAACAAAGGCAATCGCAAAAACTGAAAGTGTCGCAAGGGGTACCAAGAAATACACCAGTTTTTTCGTTGCTCCTGTTTTGTCGTTCAACCGAGCAAAAATCAAGGCACCAGGAATCGAAGCCCATGGGACGAGAGAAGCAATAAATCCAACACTTGCTCCTTCAAATCCACGTTCTGCGATCAAAAATTGTGGTAACCATGTAATGATAACAAAATTTGCATAAATGCTAGTAAAACATAAGATAAAGGCAGCCACTAAATTACGATTAGAAAAAATTTGTTTAAGAGAGATTTTTTCTTTTGGTCCTTCTTCTTTAACCACTTTTTCTTCATCTTCAGGACGGATGACTTTCTCTTTCAATACCGTGTAAAACAAGATACCGAGAATCAATGTTGGGATCGCCATGATAAAGAATGGTTTGCTCCAATGATCGCCATTATCCAAAACAAGTTTACTTGACAATAGATACCCGCCAGAAGTCCCAAAAGCCATTCCGCTGTTGATAATCGCATTCCCAACGGTTCGTTTGTTATCTGGAATCGCTTCTGTTGATAACGCGTATTGAGGCCCATAATACGCACCTTGACCGATACCGGCAACTGCGCGAATGACTAAGAACAAGACAAAACTCGTAGCTAATCCACTGAAATACGTGGTCACGGCCAGCAGTACAAAACCAATGGCAATGACTAGCTTTCGACCGATTTTGTCCCCAACGATCCCAAAAGGAATTTGGGCGATGGCATAGGTCAAGAAGAAGATACTATTTGCTAGACCTAGTTGCGTATTGCTTAAATTGAATTGTTCTCCGATCACACCCATGATTGGATTAAAGATCGTCCTTGTGGCATACATTAAGATCCAACCCACAAAGAAAATGGCAACAACTTTTTTCCAATAATTGTTACTTACTTTTTCAGCTGGTCGCTGGTTGATAGATTCCATGATTTCTCCTCTTTTCTATTCTAAAGTGATTGATTCCAATGCTAGCAGCATGCCAAAACACAAATCAATGCCCGATGAATGGCCGATTTTCATGACATCCTTTACATCTTTTTCGATCAGCTGCTGATCTTGGCTTTTCAAATCAGTCAATAATCGATAGATCAATGAATTGACATAACCTTTGATAGAGGCGGAAATATAGGCTTTACTGACATCAGTAGTAGACAAAGGAACCGCTAGAGCAGTTGCTAACTTCTCCGCTGGTTGGTCAAAGGCATAAAACATTGCTTGGTAAGCAACCAATAGATCATCTCCGCTAGGTGTCAATCCCTTCCCTCGGCCAATTAGATAAGCAGTCACTTGCTGCCAATCTGGCTCGGGATGCCGCAACACTTCAAAAATTTCTAAGGCTCGTTTTTCTAAAGGAAGTCCAATTTTTTCTACTAAATTTTGCTGGGTCAGTATTTCTTTTAAGCTGTTTCGCTCCGCTGCAGTGAAGGTAAGGTCCTTCACTTGCAGCGAAACAAAAGCAACATCTGTCAAAGGCAAAACAATCGTTCCTTTGGTACTATAAAATGTCAAACTATGACTACGTATCTTGACTAAATTTCCCGGCTCCACATAAGGCATGATTGCCCGAAACTGTTCTTCAGGTAAATACATCCCAAATCCTGCCAGATAGCTGCGGTAATTATTGATGTTGATCAACTGTTCATTGACTTGAATATTAAATGAACGATCAAATACACTATGGATTTTCCCCATTCCTCCAAATTGCTGGATCGGAGACAGGTAATCACTCGCAATGATTTTTTCAGTCAACGTCGATCCCTAGTTTCTTCGCATAAGCTGTTAGAGCATTTTCAAAACAGCCTAGAGGTGCTCTAACCGTTCCCGCACCAACTTGTCCTACTCCAGCTTCTTTGTGGGCGATTCCAGTATTGATCACTGGTGTGATCCCTGTTTCGACTACTTTTCGAATGTCAATTCCTAAACATGTTCCTTGGAAGTCCCATGTTGGGATCGAAAATGTCGAATTGTGTCCCAGACAAATTTTTGCCATTTCATTCGATGTTTCCAAGGCATCTTCAAAACCGCCGGCACCGACAAAACGCGTCACGCCTGGTGCAGCAACCATGGCCATTGCCCCAACACCGACGGTTTCCGTAATGGCGCTGTCTCCGATATCAGGATTACCGTCTGCTTCAGTAAAGCCGGTAAAGTACAGACCTTTTGGCGTATTGACCGGGGCAATGTGCCATTCGTCCTCTGTTTCTGCGATACGAATCCCAAAATTGACACCGTTACGGGTCATCGTTGTCACCACTGTCCCTTTTGTTTCTGAACGAGCACCGTCAACGATGGCCTTACCGGTAGCCATCATGATATTCAAGAAGAATTGATCAGTATCTGCTAAGAACTTGATAACTTCGTACTTTTGATCTTCCGGAATATCTGTTTGAATGATTAGTGGCGAAATTTCTTTCAAGAAGTTCAATGAGGCCGCAATGTTTCGTTGGTGGAATTCATCCCCCATCGTGATCGAACGCGCGATCAAGACATTCAAATTGATGCCTTCTTCTGTCAACTGCAATGCTTTAGCGATCGTCGGTCCTAAAACATCTTTGATCCAATCCAAGCGATCAATGACTTCTTGGGAATAAGCACCAAAACGTAACACTTTACCGATACCCTCGTTCAAAATACAGTAAGCACGATTTCCTGTCAGACGATTTTCAACCACAAAGACAGGCATGTTTGCAGAAGTGATCCCTCCCATCGGGCCAACAGCTTGTACATGATGACAAGGCATGAAACGAACTTCTCCGCTTTCCAACAATCGGCGTGCTTCTTCTTCATTCGTTGCCCACCGTTCAAATAACGCCGCGCCAATACAAGAACCTTGCATCGGTCCAGTCATTTCTGACCACTCAATTGGAGGTCCAGCATGTAATAACGTTTTTTGCTGCTCATTTAGTTCAGCAATGACTGTTTTAGCAGGTACCACATCGATCAAGAAAGGTTGCGCATTCTTGATTTTGTCTGTCACTTCTTGGTTGTCCGCTGTAATTTGATCCTCAAAATCTTCCAGTGCATCCAGAATGCGAATCATTTTTTTATTGCCGCTCGCTCTAGGACGCCAGTTAAATTGCTCCGTTTGTCCACCATATTGCAAGATTGATTCATTAAAACTTTGTAAGCCGACATTGATGATTCGCGGTTTTGTTGTCAATAATTCCATCACTTGCTCACTAACCGTTGGTACATCAATCGTTGTCCCCGTGTAGTCTTCCACCGCTTTATCTGCTTCTGACATTTCGACACCTTTTAACAAGAGTGCTAATTGAACAGCTTTCGCGTTGCTTTCTGCTACATAAACCCCCGCTGCTTTCAAGCGATCGACTGCATCTTGATAATTTTGCGGATCTTTCGTGGTTCCGCAGACTGTAGCCACGAAGTAAAGATCACCTCCAGCTGTTTTAGCTTTTGTTTGTGCTGCTTCGATGGCAGGTAGCAATGCTCCGACCATATCTTCATGTGCACCGTAACCTAAAACCACATCGAACAAAATAATTCCTGTTTGTTCATCCTCTGCATACTCTTCGATTTTTTGAATCCGTACCTCTGGATCGATCATTGGATGAGGTTTTCCTTGCGTATAAATATCATCGCCTAAATCGATCACATCGTAGCCGTGAGAATGCAAAATATATCCTTCTTGCTTGACTAAACCTTCTAAGTTCAACGCTTCCGAAATCAACATGCCCGCTTCAGCAGCTAGTGTGCCGCCAGAATAAAGGCCTTTAACAACTTTGTCTTTGTCTAAAGTGGATACGTTTGGTTTGTCCAATTTTGTAAAATAATTCCGTTTGACAGCTTCTTCATTTGCTAAATCAACAGCGATTTGTGCAGTTTCTTCCAATGTGTGTGCCAAGTAAACTTTTCCTTCATGGGCTTCAGGTTTTTCTCCTAAGAAAATAGCAACGACTGGCTTGCTGATGCTTTGCAGCAATTGAACGACTTCATCCCGCACTTCTTTTGCAGGTGGCTTCGAGATGACACAAATCACATCGGTTGGTTCATGATTTTCCAGAGCGACGATCGCATCTTTCACAGTGATGGCTCCCACCTTATCACTGAGATCACGTCCACCAGTTCCGATTGCATGTACTACCCCGCCACCTAGACGATCGATGATCGTTGTGACTTCTTGGATCCCTGTCCCTGATGCACCAACTACACCAATATTTCCAGGTGAAACCACATTGGTGAAGGCAATCGGGATACTAGAGATGATCCCTGTTCCGCAATCTGGTCCCATCATTAATAGTCCTTTTTCATGTGCTAATTTCTTTAAGCGAACTTCATCTTCAATAGCTACATTGTCCGTAAAAGAAAAAACATGCAGACCATTCTTCAAAGCCTTTTCCATCTCGGCTGCGCCATATTCTCCCGGAATACTGAACAACGCCACATTGGCATCCGGCAAAGCAGTCAGTGCTTCTTGCCAAGAAGCTGCAGCAGGTTTCTCTTTGTCGTCACCTTTAGCGGAAAGATCAGCTAGAAAGGTATCGATCGCCGGTAAAACTTCCTCCATGATTTGCTCGTCTTCACTGTCGACAACGATCATCATGTCATTCGGGGAAGCAGCTTCTGCTTCAGGCGTCAGCAAGCCAGTGTTATTTAAAATATCTTTGTTTGCATCTGTCCCCATCATGATCTGACTCATTGTCACGCCATCAAGATCATTGATCGTATTCGTCAACAACATGAGATTGATCGAATCTTGATAGTTGTTCTTTAAGATCACTGTGTTTAACATTTGTTCTCCTCCTTTTCTTATATTTTTATTCTAACGCGACTTGTTTGCGTTTTCATTGGATAAAAGTCTAAAAAAATGCTATACTTTTTATCCAAAAGGGGAAAAAGGAGAATCTTATGCAATTAAAAGAATTGATTGAGCTGCCGCTTTTCAAAAATAGCAAGACACTGACTGGCACGATTGGTTTAACAAATCCAGTGGCCTCTGTCATGGTGCTTGAAGCCATCGATATTGAAAAATGGAGTAAGAAAGATCAGTTGATCTTGACTTCATTCTATGCCTTCACGGATCTTTCTATGGATCAGTTGCGTGTTTTTTTTGAAAAGATGCAGCAGATTGGGGTCAGTGGGTTAGTCGTCAAAGTCGATCGCCTGATTCCAATGATTCCTGAATGGATCATTGGTCTTAGTTTTGATTATCAGATCCCATTGATCAAAGTACAGCAAGATGTTAGTTACGAAGCAATCATGTTGGCGGTTTATGAACCGCTTTTGAATCACCAAACACATCTCTTGCGAACCTACTATGAGGTCCGTCAGCGTTTCATGAAGGTTGAACGCAACCATTCGTCCTTTGAGCAGATCATGCAAGAGTTTTATCAGTTGATCGAAAAACCTTGTTCATTACGGATCCCCCATTTGGATGTTCAAGTTGCGATCGGTCAATCCTTTAAGAATTATGTAGTCACAAAGAGTGAACCAATGAAAACCATCGAATTCACAAAAAATCATTATGAATATCTAGAGCTTTTTTCTCATGAGAACAATCAGTATGTCACTGCAATCAAAGTGGATATCATCAACCCATTCAATGACTTATGTACATTGATCGTTTATCAAAAAGATTCTCAGATCCCCGAAGCAAAGGTCATGATTATCGAGAATGTCGTAGACGTTATTTACGAACGGCTGCAAATGGAATATCTTCTAAAAAAAGAGCGCTATAATCGGATGAACAATCTGGCCGAAGCCATTTTGCAAAGTACACCGAATAATTCCGAAGAATTAGCTGCATTGCTGCAAGAGGCACAATTAGATCGTTATGATTACTACCAAGGAATTGCTTTTGCCTCCAATACCTTTAAAGATAAGCAAAGAAAAATAGCTGTCCTGCACAAATTACGGGCATTGAAAACTGCCCATGTGTTTTTTGAGCATCATAATTATTTAGTCGTCCTGTATAATTTTCAGCAGCTAGCCCAAGAAATCAGTAAAAAGAACTTGGAAAAACAATTTGAAGTCTCTCTCTTATCAGAAGAATCTGCTTGCTTAGCAGTCAGCGAAGTCTTCACTAAAGAACATATCAAGGAAATCTTGCCCCAATGTCTCGATGCCATTCGCTTCAACCGCCAGTTCTATCTAGGACCGATCTTAACTTACAGTGATTTAGGAATCTTTAGCTCCTTTATCAAAGAAAATCAGCTGGAACGACTGCAGCAAAGCATTCCCCCAAAGTTGTACCAAATGTCAGAAGAAGACGAGGAATTATTCACTACTTTCTATACTTTTTTTATCAGCAACCGCAATTACAAGAAAACTGCCGAGGCTCTTTTTCTGCATTCGAAAACGATTCGCTATCGTCTCAACAAAATCGAGCAGTTGCTGGAGATTGATTTGACAAATCCTATCCAATTGGTCAATTATGAAATCGGTACGTATTTATTAGAATTGAAGAAAAGGAGTCGTTTATAAATGAAAACAGACTTTTTATTATCTACCGGTGCCTCAGTTAGTCTTTATCCTGCTGATTCCATTGAGCAAGAGAGCTATCTGATTTACTTGCATGGCGGTGGATTCGTTTACGGCAGTCGGCAGGATATTCCCAAACCATTGATCGAATTGTTTCATGAACACAACTATACGATCCTATCTATGGACTATTTGTTGGCACCAAACAGTTCACTTTCTGAAATTATTGCCGCTACCTGGGAGAATTTCTTGGAATTAAAAGCGAAAGTAATCAAGGAGCACCCTTATCGAATCTGCGGTCGTTCAGCGGGAGGGTATTTGATGATGGCATTGACGAAAAAAATTTTTGCTGAAAAACTGCCAATGCCCGAAAGCCTAATTAACTTTTATGGCTATACAGACTTAGCTTTCATTGAAACTTCTCGTCAGACGACTCAACCACCATTGTCTGAGTCCCTTCTGCCAAAAATCGAGTTAACAGAGAAAGTATGGGATGATCCCCAGTTTCAGCGTTATCTCTTTTATATTTATGCACTTCAGCAACAAAAATTGACTGAGGTATATGGCATTTCCTCCAATCAGTTGACGGATTATGCGC
Organism: Enterococcus sp. ARL09-542; assembly: GCF_005234805.1. Lineage (NCBI taxonomy): Bacteria > Bacillati > Bacillota > Bacilli > Lactobacillales > Enterococcaceae > Enterococcus > Enterococcus sp. ARL09-542. The sequence goes on along the minus strand of NZ_QPQX01000001.1, from coordinate 217,572 downwards.
TCCCAGCGGAAGAGCTACAACTCTTTCCTCCTGTTTTTAGTACAGCCAGCAGTACCGATGAAGAAGTCCCATTTCGCTATAGTAAGGCATTAAAGAAAATTCCAGATAGTAAATTTATAGCTGTTTATGACCTGCCGCATGACTTCCTGAAAGAAACAGATGATGACCAAGTCCAAATGGTTTTTTCCCGTTTAAATACCTGGTTAAATGACCACTGACAAAAAAACTAAAACAAAATCATTTTTGACAGGCAGCAGAGTGTTATAAAAAGAACCCTCTGCTGCCTTTGATCAATTTTTCTTCTCTTTCAACTTGAAAATCAGCAAATAATGCTTACTTACACCAAGATTGCTGGTTACATGCTATACTAAAAATGATTATTTGAAAGAAAGAAGGATGAATTTAATGGAATTTGTGGGTATCTTATGCCTAATCCTCCTCACAACAACTCTTTTCTCTCATATAGCAAGACGGATTGGCGTCCCTGCTGTAATTGGGCAATTGTTGGCTGGTGTTTTATTAGGAGGTGCAGGACTTAATTGGGTACATCCAGACATTTTAGTACACGATTTTTCTGAGATCGGTGTTATTTTGCTAATGTTTTTAGCTGGTTTAGAAAGTGATATTTCTTTACTGAAACGCTATTTTCGCCCTGGAATGTTTGTAGCGATCTTGGGGATCCTCTTCCCGATGTTATTCGGCTATCTCACAGGTATCGGATTTCAAAGCAGCGGAACGGAAGCCTTCTTTTTTGGTATTGTTCTAGCAGCAACTTCTGTCAGTATCTCTGTCGAGGTACTCAAAGAACTAAATGTTGTTAATACCAAAGAGGGTTCGACGATTCTAGGCGCCTCAGTTGTCGACGATATTTTGGTCGTTTTGGTATTGAGCCTCAGCCTTTCCTTTTTGGGAGGTTCTGGTACGCAAAGCACCCCTTTGCCTGTCACACTATTTGTAGAACTTATTTATTTTGTTTTGATCTTCTTACTTGTTAAATGGATTGCGCCGTTCTTACTTTCTTTAGCAGAAAAGCTCTTTGCCAATGCCTCAGTCATCATCATGTCTCTGATCATCTGTTTAGGTATGGCTTATCTTGCTGACTTAGTCGGTTTGAGCTCTGTGATTGGTGCTTTCTTTGCCGGGATCGCTGTTAGCCAAACAAAAGTCAAAGAAGAAGTGGAACACAGTGTAGAAGCATTGGGATATGCCGTGTTTATTCCAGTATTCTTTGTTAGTGTCGGCTTAGAAGTAGACTTTTCTTTGTTGAATGAGCAATTACTCTTTATCTTAGCCTTTACGGTAGTAGCTATTTTGACTAAACTTGTCGGAGGTTTTGCTGGCGGAAAAATCGCTCAGTTCTCCAACAATAGTGCTTGGATGGTTGGTGCAGGGATGATATCTCGCGGCGAAATGGCTCTGATCATTTTACAAATCGGACAACAAAATAACTTGATCACACCTGCTCTTTATTCACCCTTAGTAATTGTGGTTTTATTGAGCACACTGATCTCCCCACTGATTTTGAAATATTTTACAAAAAAAATCTATTGATGCATCGTAAAAGGCAAAACACCTTCTCAATTCAGTTGAGAAGGTGTTTTATTGTATTTAAAGCAAAAAAACATTACAATAAAGCTATATAGGATCAAAAGGCCGACAACACACCGTGAAAGGGCGTATTCTCATGAAAATCATCAAGAACTCCATTGAAAATCACCAAAAGAAAAAAGAGCAAAAAAAACTGATTTTAAGAAAAAAGAACTTTGAATTACGTGAAAGAGGAAAAGATCCTCATAAAGGGTGGCACCCCATGGTCGATACCGGATCCGGCGGTGCAAATGGTGCACTCGTTAAAATCAATAGAGGCACCATCGATATTACCGGAAACAATGACGAAACATTCAACTATTTTTTAGAAGAACAAAGACGAGTTGTTGATCATTCAAAAAGGCAGAACTAACTCTTGTTTAGAATGACTGGCAAGAGCACTTTTCAACTGCTTCTACGATAAATACTATTCAATCCAGACGGTCTCAATCAGTAAATATAATAGTCATCGCTTCCTGCTTGATAGATCTCGATCACTAATTTATGAGGCAAACAGATACTGGTTTGTCCATTTTGAGAGATCCAGCCCGTTTTAACAGCAATCTGATCTGGACTATTGTCTTCTTTCACGCGAATGTTCCCGTTATTTATTTCGATAATATTATATTGTTTTCTAGACGGAACATACGTTTTTGTCAATGATTCTATTTTTTCGAGGTTGAATCGATCAACCTCCTGCCCGTTGATTCGAACAATGGCGTAACGATCACCTGTATGTTCCGTAGCTTGGGCAGAGAAAAAGACTGGCAGAAAAGATCCTACAATCAATGCAGCAAAGAGGAGGTAATCAAAGGGTTTTAATAAACGAATAAAAGAATCTAGCAGCCTCATTCGTATCACCTCTTTCTTTTTTTACTGTTTTTTCTTTAAAACAGCTAGTCGTCTAGTTATGTCCTTTGCTGATTTCAATAATTGAATAAAAAGGCATTGGCAAAAATCACCTGATTTTGCCAATGCCTTTTTATTGAATACAATTAAAATCATAAATGATTGGTTGTGCTCATTATGCGTTTCAATGGATGCTTCCTGTTTTTGCATCATTGTCAGCTGTGGCTACTTAAATCGTTTCTTTTTTAATGGTTTCAATCATTTGATCGATTGCTTGTTTGATTTCATCTTCTGTATCGGGTAATTTGCTTGGTACCCCATCATGCTTACCACTGTCGACTTCTCCGGAAAAACTTACTTCATCCCCTGAAACATTGATTTGGTCTTGATACCCTTTTACAGCGATATAGGCTTTGGCAAGCACCTCAGTTTCTTTCACATCTTCAATTTTTTTCATTGTACTTCCCCTCCTGAATCTTATTGTAGCAACTTCTATTTAAAAACCAAATTGATTTGCTTTGTTTTTCCCAGTTTTAATATCTCCAAAAGAAAAACGAAAGTAGGAAGGGCTATTTTTCGGATGGAAAACAACACCGTTTTTTTGTTAAAGTATTTGCATATCTTCTATTGAAAAAAGCTTTTTTCAATTGATCTTTCTATTCGATAGTTGGTTCTGATAATCTACGGTCTTCAAAATAAGCCGATAAATCAATCAATTCATCCTCTGTAAACTGATTCATTTCTACTTCACCTAAAATCCTTTCTTGCAGTGTTCGATCCATTTCCCAGAAATGGTCGATCTTTTTGAAATGGTCAGCCGAAAACCTGGCAAATACTGGATAAAGAATCAAGAAGTCAGTGTATGTCAGGTCCATGGACTCTGTATAATCCTTTACGTAACCTGAATCTAATGCTTCTTTGGTTGGTTCACCCTTTGGCCCAATCAATCCTTTGTGATATAACAGCTGAAAAATTTCTGCTTTAGTGACTGTCGGATCAACTTTCTTTTTGTAGCAATAAGCCTCTTCAACCAATGATGGATATTGGATCATCATTATTCTCTACTTCCTTTCAGTCATTTGCTTTCGTTATGATCGGTTTCTTCAAAAGATATTCCTTTAATGACACATGGTGACTTCGTGTATAATTCCCACTGGTACTGTCAAAATGGATGGCTGGCTTCTTCAATTGTTGATTTCTCCGCCGCCGGTTTTTCTTTGCCTTTGAAGTTTTTCTAGCTGGTACTGCCATTTTTTAATCCTTTCTTGGAAAAATAGTTTCGTTAGCTAATTTTTTTCTTGTTCCGCTTGTATTCATGGATAATTTTTAGCGCACGCTTGCGAGTCTTGATATTTGGATTTTTCAAGCGGCGATAAGCACTTGCCAGATCTGTTTTTTCCAATCATTTTTCCTCCGTTATCGTCCTACTTCTCTCTTTAAGATTCATCTGTATTCTTTACTCACTTCTTTATTTCACGAAAAATTGCTTTTCGCCGTAGTTTTGGTGAATATTTTTTTAATTCCAATCGATAGGGTGTGTTGCGCTGATTTTTGCTAGTCAGATAGAGTCGTTCTCCGGTTTCTACACATTCCAATATAATATTATTTTGCATCCTCAAACTCCTTCCAAAAATCTCTTCAAAAACAAAACGTAACGATTACGTTTTAAACCTTATCATAGAAGAGTAGAAGATTCAAGAAGTTTTTTATATTTTTGTTATTTTATAAATGAAAGATGTTTCATATGAGTCGTTGATCGTTTCTGAAAAAAATTCTATTTAATAAAATACCAGAAATAAAAATAGCTGTTTCTCTCTTTAAAAACTTTGATTTAACAAAAAAATAAGATACCCGCAAGCTGGTATTTTAGAACAACTTCTTAAAAATTGTTCTAGTAATTATCCAATACTTTACTGGTATCTTGTTTTTTATTATTCGTGTGTCTTCATCCATTCCGTGATAGCCGATAAGCGTTCAAGACGTAGATTGGGCAACCCGCTGCGAGAAAGGCCATGACTAGAATGCGGAAAGAGGATCAATTTCGTGTCAATGTCATTCCGTTTTAATGCCGTATAAAATTGTTGCCCTTGTTCTTGCGGACAACGCAGATCATTTTCGCCATGTAAAACAAGCGTTGGTGTGCTGACATGATCTGCATACGCTAATGGTGACATTTCCCAGAGTGTCTTAGACTCATCTAGGTCATGCAGCAACTGATATTTTACGAAAAATGGTCCAATGTCGCTGGTTCCATAGAAACTGATCCAATTGGAGATCGACCGCTGTGTGACGGCAGAGCAGAAACGATCCGTGTGCCCTACGATCCAATTGGTCATAAAGCCCCCATAACTACCGCCAACGACATGAATTTTTTGGGGATCGATCTCTGGATGATGATTAAGCACGTCATCCACACCTAAGAGCAAGTCTTGGTAATCTTTATTGCCATAATCTCCTAGGATCGAGCGAACAAACTCCTGACCATAGCCTTGCCCACCGCGAGGATTCAGCAATATCACTCCGTAACCATTGGCTGCATGAACTTGCATTTCGTGAAAGAAAGTCTCCCCGTAGCAAACTTGCGGTCCACCGTGAATATATAAAATCGCAGGGTGCTCTTGACTAGTCTCGATCGGTGGTAGATACCATCCTTGGATTTGCCAACCATCTGCTCCCTCATACCAAAAACGCTGCGGTTCACTGATCGACAGGTCATTCATCAGAGCTTCATTCGGATCAGCTACTAGTTCTAGCTCGCCACTAGTTAAGTCAAGCACCGCTAGTCGACTTGGGATCGTTAGTGTCGAATAAGTGATTGCTAAGTGGGTTTCATCAATCTTTGCTGCATCAGTGATATCCATTAATTGGTCAAATAGTAATGTCCATTGTCCTTTCGTATCGACACGGTACAATTGCAATTTTCCATGAGTAGTCACTGGTACAATAAACTGTTGTTTGTTGATCCAGGTTACTGAAACACCACGATTTTTTTGTTGAAAATCACCGATGATCGTATTGCCGATGGCAAGGTCTTGTTCATTTGAGAGGTTGACTACTTCCTTTGTTTCAAGGTCCATGAGATAAAGATCTTCCTGGGTAACAAATCCATAGGTTAGGTCATTCCCCAAAAGCAGCAATTGGTTGCCAGATAAAGCAGCAAAAGAATAAGTCCCTTCAGGCAGATCAGATTCAAATGAGTGATGCTGATTCGTTGTCAGATCATACGCATACAGCATACTTCCATAATGCCATTCTCGTTCGGGTTTCGTCTCTGCGGTATAGAGTAGACCTTGCTCTTTTTCCATGATTGCTTCAAGATGGATTTCCAGATCTGTTTCAAAAATAGTTGCTGATTCTTTCGTCGTTAATAAGACTTTCTTTACGCGCGTGATTTTCTCAGATAAAAAGCCCGCACCATCTGCTTGATAGCCTAATTTGGTCGTCATTTTTATTTTAGGAAAATCGTTTTCAGCAGCTTTTTCTTTTGACGTATCGTATTTTTTCTCAGAGTCATCCACTCGTTCTTTTGATTTATCTGCTGAGACTTGATAATAGACCGCTGTAGCATCGTCTGTCCAAAAATAATTGCTGATTCCCTGCTCTGCTACTAAGACAGAAGCTCGTCCACCGTTTAACGGCATAATCATTAGTTGATTTTTTTCTGTTTCTTTCTCTGTCGACAGAAAGCTCAGCCATTTTTCATCGGGAGAAACTTTTAGCTCGGTACTATTTTTTAATTGGTTGCCCCATACCTGCCTTTCTTTTGTCTCTCGATCAACACTGAAAATTTCTGATTGATAGCAGTTCTTTTCTTCGTTAACCGTATTCTCAAGATAAAAGATACGGTTCCCAGCCGCTACTGGCTGTGCCACACTCTTCAACTCAAACAACGACTCTTTTTTTATTTTCATTTACCCGCCTCCAAAATTAGGATAATTCCATTATAGCAAAATCCGCTGACGTGAAGTCAGCGGATTTACTCTTTATTCTTAATAGGTATATCCACGAACGATGCCGGATTCTTCAAAACCGGCAGAGAAACCCGTTTGTCGGAAAATCGTCTGACCATTTTCTATCAACGTCAGCAAAATCTCCGTACTGGCACTTTCCCGAATAATTCGATTCATCACACCATCCGTTGGTGCCATCAAGGAATGGCCCTCTTTTTCTGCAACTTCAATCGTTAGTTCAAGCCCTTTTTGCCTAACAATAATCACTAATCGACCTTGTTTGCGAGTCACAGAATCTAAGCGGGCACCATAATACGTTGCCAAGCGATATTCTTTATCCCCTATTTGTAAGACTGAAATAATCCCTAAAAAAGCCGTTCCTAAAAAAGGAATGTCTGCTGCTGAGAAAAAGAAACGGACATCAGGTGCCTCAAATCGATTGCATTGTACCCATAGATAGGCAGCAGGAAACGAGGTTCCCCAGTCTTTTTCGAGATACCCGATTCCTTCAGAGAAATCAAGTGACTGCTCATTCCATAGCAAAGTTCCCGAGAGGCTATGAGCCATACTTAAAATACCATGGTAGCATTCCATAAATGAAAGGTAGGAAAAAGGCCCCATAATACTTGGGGCATAGCGACTCCGAGATATTGGATGAAAGGCACCGTAGGTCAATGTGCCTTTAACTGATAATTCAGTACTCTCTAATGATAGCGAAATTCCTTGTTCACTAAAGTAATTCTCCCCGATCTTAATTAATAACTGGTCTTCAGCAGCTGAAAATTCCGCTTCACTAAAGGGGAAATAATGGGATCCTTCATGGCTGATCACTTGAATAAATGGCTGTTTTCTTCCATCCGATTCAATCGATAGCCCTGGAATAAATGCATACACCTCATCCCCAATTTGATGTTTGAAATACCATCCTTCAAAAAATGCAGCTTTCTTCGTATTGCCATGAAAAAAAAGATCTGTTGTAATCGCCATACGTTCCCTCCATTCAGCTACAACTAGTGTAGCATGAATGGCACAAAAGATGGGTTATGACGTTTTCACCAATCCAGGATTGTAAGATCTACGATTTTTCTGTTCGTATTCTCGATCACGGCTTACTTATCTTTTGCAGAACGTCTGGTCCAAAGGATATAAACAGCAAAAGCTGCCACAAGCAATGCAATCAACAGCCCTTTAAACCGATTATCATTTGTCAAATTCTCTTTGGAGGCCCATCGTTGAAGGATTCCAAGTATAACGAAAATCGTTAGCATAAAGGCGACGGGATAAAAGTCTTTTTCCTTGCGCAAGAAAATCAAGGCGCAGGCAGCGACTAATAGCACCAACATTAGCACCATATCCATTGGATAAGATAACGTCACCACAAAAAGGTTAGGGGTATATAGATTCAGTAAAACCAAACCACCAATCCAGACCATCGCTATCACCCACAAAACCAAAAATTTCTTTAACTTACTCTGAAAAAAACCTTGCTTTAAATAAATCGTTTTTTGCACCCCAAAGAAAAAAAGGATGACCAAAACGACTGAAAAAACAGCAGTTGTCACATAAGAATAAAGATTTAACTGCAAGACACTATCAGAAGAAAAGTCATTAAACAGTTTGACCAGCCATGAGACGCCAACCATAATATAAATCAAATTCAACTGATCGATCAAACGGCTTTTAGGTGTGTTACGCAACAGCTCATCTACCATTTCTTTAGGATTTTTCCCAAAATATTCTTCTGCTGTTTCACCATGATTTTGGGCTTCAAGTAAATCATTGGCTATCTCATAGACTTGAGCAACCACAGCATATTCATCTTGAAACAGGCTAGAAAAAAATAAGTACTCCCTCAAATCTTCAAAATATTTCTGATTGCTTGCTGACAGTTGTTTTGAAATCTCATTTGTTTTGTCTCGGTAATAAGCTAGTTGTTTTTTCTTATTCATGTTCTCACTCCTCAATAATTCGTTCTACTTTACTCACTAGGTTTTCCCACTGTTGTTTAAAGCTGTTTAGGTACTCTTCTCCAGCTTCTGTCAATGAAAAATATTTCCTGTCTGGTCCATCTGGTGATTTTTTCAGTTCAGCTTTGATCAAACGTTGTTTCTCCAGTTTCTGAAGTAAGGGGTAAATCGTACCGCCAACGATCGTTTCAAAACCATATCCTCTCAATTCTTGTACAAGCTCGTACCCATAAATTTCTTTTTTTGAAATAATCTGCAAGACACATCCATCTAAGACGCCCTTTAACAGTTGCGTTTCTCTCACGACATTCACCTCCACGAATCATCTCCTACTAGTATGTTTTACCTATTAGTTGATTTGAGTATATCAAAAAGCATCTAGTATGTAAAGCATACTAGCTAAAAAAATAAAAACACAGTACGTGTAAACATACTGTGTTTTCGGTTATCTTTTGATTCCTCGCCCATAGGAATCATTATAAGGTTGAAATGAGCGATCGTGGAGCTGGGTAGCGGCATCTGCCAACCAGTGAATATTTCTAATCAACGCTCGTCCTTGTAAAATTAAATCCGCTTGCTTGGTTTGCAGAATGTGTTCACATAAATTAGGGTTATCCAGCATCCCAACGGTAGCCACTGGGATCTTAACAGCTGCTTTCATAGCTGTTGCAAAAGGTGTTTGATACCCTTCATAAACCGGGATCGTTGGCTTTCTATCTAACAAACCGCCCGTAGAGATATCTAAACAATCAATCCCATCTGCTTCAAGCCACTGTCCAATTTGTTGCCATTCTGTGATTGAATTTTGTTTATCCTCTGTTTCATAATCGGTTAACGACAACCGCATCCAAAGTGACCCATCAAAGACAGCTCGAACCGCTTGAACAATTTCTTTGACGAAACGATAGCGGCTTGCTAATGATCCGCCATATTCATCTGTCCGCTGATTCACGATTGGTGAGAGAAATTGATCAATCAAATATCCGTGAGCTCCGTGCAATTCAATCATGTCTACGCCAGCAGCTTGCGCACGTTTGGCTGCTGCCACAAAGGATTCTTGGACACGATTGATTTCAGCAAGCGTCATTTCGTGAGGAACAGCATAGCTTTCGTTAAAGCGAACGGCGCTAGGTGCTATTGGGTAACCTGCATCCGCTGCTTTGCGCCCAGCATGGTTCAACTGAAGCCCCACTTTGCTACCGAAACCATGAAGCAATGCAACGAGTTTTGATAACTCAACTTGTTGCGCTTCATTCCATAAACCAAGATCATTCTTGGTGATTCGTCCATCTGCTTCCACAGCAGTTGACTCAATGATCAGCAAGCCAACTTTACTTAATGCACGAGCACCATAGTGAACAAAGTGAAATGGCGTGGCAATCCCATCCTCTTTTTTCACTTCATACATGCACATTGGTGAAAGGACAACACGATTCTCTAACGATAACCCCGCCAGTTCAACTGGCGATAATAGTAATGACATACTGACATTCCTCCGCTACTCATTAAATTGCATTTTCTGCTTGTTATCAGTATAGTTGTTACACATAGAAATACAAGCAGAAAGAGTTTGTTTTTTTGAACATGAATCAAAGAACAGTAGGCGAATAGACCAAAAGTCAATTTACTTTGCTGAAAACTACAGTCTCCCGTTAGCTAAGTATGGAGTTAGCCTTTATTATTTTTAAAAACAAAAAAGAATTGCTGATTAATAATTCTATCAGCAATTCTTTTCCCTATAGTTATTATACAGGAAAAAACGAGTAAAAAACAGACTAGTATTTTTGCCGCCACCTCGTATAATGAAACATACTCTGGGAAATGGATGTGAAAACAGATGGAAAAGCAACGCATATTAGAGAAACGTCATTTATCTTTTGTTTATCAAAAATTGGTCACTCGAAAAAAAGCCCTACGCTCTTTTCTGGATAAAGGCTACGCAAGCCATTTGCAAGACCTCCAAACAATTGGCACGGATATTCGACTCAATTTTGATAACTTGTCAGACAGTCTGGAAACTTATGCTGCCATTGAGAGCAAAAATCGTGAAATTGACCAAATGAATCTGAGTTTGCAAACAGCCGAAAAAGAACTGGCAGCCGTAGAACGTTTGCTCCAGTCACCCTATTTCGGGAAAATAGTCGTTGACTTTCTTGATGGTGAATCCGCTGAATCCTTTTATATTGGCATCAACGGCTTTGCAGATGAAGATAGTCATAACTTAGTCTATGATTGGCGCTCTCCAATCGCTGAGCTTTTTTATAACAATACGTTAGGGGATTCTTCTTACCAAGTCAATGAACATGAAATTGCTGTATCTATTAAAAATAGACGGCAATTAATTGTCGCTCATGATAAACTGATCCGCTTTTTCGATACTTCTGTCGCGATCCAAGATGATGTCTTATTGACCGCACTAGAAAAGAACGACGGCAAAAAAATGCGCGACATCACAGCATCCATCCAAAGAGAGCAGAATGCAGTCATTCGTGACCAATCAAGTCAAACCTTATTGGTCAATGGAGTAGCCGGTAGTGGAAAAACCTCAGTTATTATGCAACGGGTCGCTTATTTATTGTATCAATACCGTAGTCAGATCACATCTGACAATGTACTGATCCTTTCACCCAATCAAGATTTTATCCACTATATCTCAGATGTCTTGCCTTCATTAGGTGAAAAGAATCCTTTAAATCAGACGATTCGTCAATTTTGCTCGTATTTGCTGCAAGAAGCAAATACAGTTCCTTTAGAAAATGAGGAAGCCTATTTTTTCCGTTTACAAGAACCTACTTCTTTTCAAACAGAAACGCTCCGCAGCAATGAGTTTGTGGCCTTTCTGCAAGAATCAGCCAGCAAGACAGCCCTGATCGAACCTTCGTTTCACTCAATCCTTCGAAAGGGTAAAGTCGTTATAGCCAAAGAAAAGATTCAGTCAATCTATCAATCTACACCACAACTCCCTATGATCGAGCGATTGCAAGCAACCAAGAAACGATTAATAAGTGAGTGGGAGTCACAATTGATCAGAAATGCCAAAAAGAACCACTTGCAAGATCAAGTATTAGCACTTTCTGAACAGCAGCAGCAACGATACTTTGGTCATTTGATCGAAGACGACTCTCCCTCCAGTATTAAAAAGTATACTGAACAATTATTGCGAACGAGGTATCAAGTCGTTGATGAACAATTGAAACAGAATAGCTGGATCGATGAGGATCAATTTTTAGAACACTATTATACGGCGTTCACCCAACAGCCTTATCTGAAACATTCTACTATCACGTTAGATGAAGCAGTAATTCGTTTATTCAACCGACACCTATTTATCGAGAAACTTCCTGTAGCCTCGCTGGCTTTTTTGCTGATCGATGAAATCCAAGATTATACACCCGCTCAGTGTACGCTGTTATTGACACTATTTCCCCGAGCAGCCTTCACCATGGTTGGGGATGAAAATCAAGCAATTTTTAATTCTGCGATTGATTTTAGAGAGATTCAAGAAATCTTTGAGGCTAACAATCGATCAGTCACACGCTATGACTTACGAACTAGCTACCGTTCCAGTGGTGAAATTACTAAATTGTTTGCAAAGCTTGCCAACCATACAACTATGTCGATCATGCCTGTTCGCCCGGCCGGAGAGCCTCCCCGATTTATTCGTTTTGAAAACGAGTTGGAATGGCTGGCAACTATCACACCTTTCATAAAAAAGGGAAGGCAATATACGATACTGACAAAGAGCCATAAGGAGGCTGCTTTTTTGGAAGAATATCTCAAAGGACAGACAAATCAACTCCCCTTTCCTGTTTATTCGATTGACATCGCTAAAGGAAGAGAATTTGATCATGTCATTCTTTATGACGTTTCAAACGAACAATTCTATACAACACAAGACAAGCGAATATTGTATACACTGCTGTCCCGTGGCATGGAAAGTATGCTGGTTACTTATAAAAAAGAACTTAGTGCCTTTTTCTAATCCGAAAACCATTGATTTTCAATAAAGCCCAGAATCAAACTACTGCCAGATCCAGCACTTAACAACTAAGTTTTTTTAGAAAAAAATACCTTTTTGTCTATTTGAGCAAATGCATCTGTCCAGCCTTAGGATAAATGAAGTTTCACTTTATTTACCCTAAGGCTTTTTGACTTGTCCCTTCAACCTCCGACTCTTCTTCGTTGATCCGCATCCCTTTGTGACAATCTTACTTGTCTTCTTCTATGATCTTAAAAACGTAGATGCAAAGATTTCCCATGGGATGAGAACTAGACGGAATAATTTCGTCACAACATTTGTCCAATAATTGAAATTGCAGCGATCGTCAACCCTAGAAGCTCGTGTCAGTTGCTCCAATTCAATTGTTTTATTCAAGCGCGGAAGGCTTTTTTACATAAATTTTCACAACAGTAGAGCATTGAAGCCCAACTGTCAGTTGGAATAGTTGGAGCAGCGTCCGCTATTTGCAGATACAAAAAAACCACTAATGACGAATCATTAGTGGTTAAATCTATTGATTAACGATGAATGTAAGTATAACCAGATGCATTCATTGTTGCTGTGTTTGGTCCTGTAGGTGAAGGGAAGCCCATTCCACCTTGAGAGATCGTAATGGTGTTGCTTGCAGGATCATAAGATTCTACATAGGCTACGTGTCCATACGTACCATCTGCTGTCCACTCTCCGCCAACGGATTGGCCTGCGGCAAAGACAACAACTGCTCCAGCGGCTGGTGTTCCATTCACTGTGTATCCATCAGCTGCTGCTGAGGCACCCCATTGGGCACCATTTCCCCAGTAAGTACCAACCCATGGTGCGCGATTTTTAACATACCATGTACATTGTCCTACTGCATACATGTTACCTGATGATGAGTGGTCTTTACCACTACCACCGGTATTGACTGTAGAATTATTGCTGTTATTTGTATTTGATGAAGAACTGTTTGATGAATTTGAACTATTACTTGATGAACTTGAGCTGCTTGATGATCCAGCAGTTGCTGTTTCAACAACAAAAGTATCTGAAGAACTTTCTGTCTTAGTTGTACTTGTTTGAACATCTTCTGTAACAGCTGCTTTTTCTTGCGCTTCTTTCAATGCTGCTGCCTGTTTTGCTTCTTCTGCTTTTTTAGCAGCCGCTGCTTCTTGTTGAGCTTTCAAGACACGTGCTTTTTCAGCTTCCGCTTCTTGTTTTTTCTTGTTCAACGCATCTTTGTCTTTTTCAGCTGTTGCTTGTTCAGCAGCTAAATTAGCTTTCAACACATTCAAGTCTGCTTGTTTTGTAGCCAATGCATCTTTTTGATTTTGCAGCTCAGCTTGAGTTGCTGCTACTTCTTGAATTTTGCTTTCATTTTCTTTTACTTTTTGTTCAACATCTTCTTTGTCGCGTTTTTGCTGCTCAACTAGATCATTGTTGGCATTTACGATTGTTGTCATGGCTTGTACTCGACCAATAACATCCGTCAAAGAATCTGCTTCTAGAACTGCATCGATAAAGTTTGTGCTTTGACCATTTACTTGCACATCGCGTGCTTGTTTTTTGATGGCTTCTTCACGTTTTGCGATACGTAATTTTAAAGTGGCAATTTTATCTTGTAATTTTTCTGCTTCTTTACCTAGTGCAACTTGTTTAGCTTCTAAGTCACTGACTTTTGCACTCACTGAATCAATTTCTGCTTCTAGAGAATCGATTTGTGATTGAGCATCTGCTTGTTGTCCTTTTAGGGAATCGATTTTTTGATTTTGTTGTTCGATTTGATCATCAATGGAATCTGCTGATACTAATCCTGGTCCTGCAACTGCTGTTAATGTTAGAGAACACACCATTAATGCTGATAACAAACTTTTCTTCACTCGTTTTTCCTCCGACTAGCGCTTTTTGTGTAAATTAGTTGTCTTAATAAAAAATTTACTTAATATAAGAAAATTTAAAGTTCGATTTAACGACAAATGAATTCTAACATAAGCATATGACATACAGATAAAAGAAATGTTACAAAAATGTTTCAAAGACAATTCTCATCAGAAATATTCTTCTATGCTAGCTATAAAGCTTGATAAAACAGCATTTTTAAAATGTTTTTCAAAAAAAGAAATCGATAAAAAAGCGCTTTTTTATTTTTCAGGTAGTCCAAAAACTCCTGAAAAAACCAAAAAATTTGCTTTTTTACAGTGTGAATCCCCTTTTTTCTCTCTTTTGGCCCTCTCTTTATCCGTTTCTTTTTTCATTAAAGAAGATACCGTGTAAGCAAAATACTTGATCCTTTCTAAGTGACAAGCAAGTTTTCTCTTCCTATAATAGGAAGAATACCGCTCGAAAGGAGGAAGCATCATTTCCAAAAGAAAAATAATTATCTGGATCAGTAGCATTTTGGTTTGCGGCTTACTTTTGCTTGCTCTTTGGACGACCAAAAAAGCGAACAGTGTGTTGCAGCAAGATTCAGAAAGCGAATTTTGGCTGCTAAGCGATGTTCATTTCCTGTCGTCAGCACTTCACGATAATAGTATAGCCTTCAACCAGTTTGCTGAAGGTGCCGCTGGTAAAGAAATGCGCTATCAGGCAGAAAGTTTGGAAGCTTTTGTTGCTGAAGCCCTAGAAAAACGACCAACAGGAGTGATCTTGACAGGGGACATGACATTGAATGGAGAGAAAGCAAGTGCAGAATCTCTTGCCGAGTTATTGGCACCATTACAAGAAGCTTCGATCATGGTACTGAGTTTGCCCGGCAATCATGAGATTTACAATGGTTGGGCCAGAATTTTTGATGGGGATAAGGAATTTTATGCCGATCAAATCAGCCCGCAAGATTTCAAAGATATTTTTTCCGAAGGCTACGAGAAAGCTGACAGTGTTGATCGGACCTCATTAAGCTATAGCATCAATCTCAATGATCAGTATCGCTTAGTATTACTTGATTCATGTATTTATGAAGAACAAGTGAATTGGAACCAGCCAACTACGAATGGCCGCTTGAAAGAAAGCACCTTAGAATGGCTGAAGGATCAACTAGAAGCAGCTAAACAACAGCAGCAGACACCGCTTCTCTTCATGCACCATAATCTTCTGGAACATAATTCATTGTTGAAAGAAGGTTATATTTTAGATAACTCGGCGCAATTGCAGCAATTACTAACTGCTTATCAGGTACCAGCGATTTTTTCTGGACACATCCATATCCAAGATATTACAGAAGGACCCTCTGGTATTCAGGAAATTGTCACCGGCTCTTATTCCACACAAGAACTTGGCTATGGGGTCGTAACACTTACTGATAAAACGATCAACTACGAAAAAAAGGTGATTGATTTGGACCAATGGGCTGCTAAGAACAAGCGGAAAGATCCTCACCTTTTGCAGTATAGCAACTATCAAGCAACCATCTTTCAACAAGATACAACTAAAATGGTGCGCCAACAGCTCGCATCTGTTACTGAATTGACAGAAGAACAAATCAACACATTATATACATTTATTGCAAAGATGAATGCAGCGTTATTTACTGGTGACGACGTTTATTCGCAAGAAGAAAAAGAAACGATTCGACATTCTGAAGAATACCAGCTGCTGGCAACATATTCTTATTTTCTAAAACAATATGTTGACTCGCTATTGGAAGATAAGAGTCCAGATAATGCGCTGACACTTCCCATAAAATGAACGATAGCCTTCCTGTCATAAGACGGGAAGGCTATCTAACGATGCAATATTTATTCTTTGAAAGTTGAAGCAGACTATTACTACTATTATTTATTTCTCATTTAAACGATGCAATCCCTAACCTCTACTGCATCCTTGTAACTCTGAAGTTACGCCAGTTTTGAATAAATTTCCTAAAAACAAGATAACGTTGGTACAAAAATATTTCTCGTATTCAATCAGTATAACACATTTTGGCAAAAATGTCGTCAACAGACTTCCTCTCTCCATTCTTGTGTAGATTTAGCTTGGTATTCTTTCCTTAACAGGCAACATCACTTCAAAAATCTGCTGTTCTTTTTGATCCGTGGATACATCATCTTGCCACATCAGTTCCCAGATATCTCCATCTATCTGTAAATTAGCTGATTCCAGATAGGCTTTGAATCGTTTTGTAAAATCTTTTAAATGATGGATCTCCCCTCTGACGAATCCCGACACATAATTTCCTGCTGGTCTACAAATAATTGCTTGATCCGAGTAAAGAGGCAGTCGTTCTTTGGGAATCATCACTAATGCACGGTAAGGCGCTTCATGGATCGACTCTTGATCGAATGAAGATCCTTCTACTAAATAACCGATGGGGTAGCCACTAAATAAATCCTTGTAATCTAAATAAGGATAAAAACGTGAAAAAGCCTGAAAGACCGAAGTCTCATCATACTCATTGATTTCTTCAGAAACAGCAAAATATACTTCTGACCGATAACTATAAGTCATATTGGTAAAATCGGCTGTCTGTACTTTTTCAAATCGCGAAATGAACCGATCCAAAACGGCTTTATGTTCCTCTAGTTCCGTTATTTTCTGATCTACTTCTTTACGACGGATGATCAACTCTTTTTGCATCGTCTCAGGATTGCGGTTTCTTAGAAATGTTTGGATTTCCTCTAAGGACATATCCAATGCTCGCAAGACCAAAATCACATCTAATTCCGCACACTGTTCAAATCCGTAATAACGATACCCGTTTTCACCGATCTGTTTAGGTTTGAACAGCCCGATTTGATCATAATAAAGCAGTGTACGACGACTAACACCGCCATAAGCCGCAAGTTCACTGATGGTCAAAAATTTTTTCAAAAAAAATGCCTCCCTCCTATTGACTGTTACGTTACGTTACAGTTTATTCTAGCACAGAACGACGTAATTGGAGGGAATTTTTATGAAACAATTAAAACAATTTTTTTCACCGAAAAACGCCTATTTCTAGGTACTTTTTTATTTATGCTGATCCATTCTTTCGGGACACTTTTTCTTCCCTATTTTGTAGCCAAGATCATTGATGATGGCATTTTAAAACAAGATCAATCAGCTATCATCCGCTATGGGGGCTGGATGCTGGCTGTTGCACTAGGAACTGGTGTGATTGCTGTCAGTGCTAGTTATTTTTCTGCCCATCTATCAGGGAAATTCGGACATCATCTTCGGATCAAACTATTCAACAAAATACAGGAGCTTGCGATCTCTAGTTTTGAAAAATATGGTACACCAACCTTGCTTGCAAGAACAACGAATGACATCAATAACATTCAACAAATCTTGATGATGGCTTTACAAATGATTCTTCCCGCTCCACTGATCATTTTGGCTTCGATTATTTTAACAGGTAGTGTATCTTGGCGAATGGTGTGGATCCCTATTGCAGCGATTGCTTGTTTCTCGATCGTCGCACTTTTCGTCATTTATCAAGCAATCCCTTTGGCAAAGAAAACGCAGAAAAAAGTAGATACTATGATGCGGATTTTGCGTGAAACCTATACAGGCGTACGGGTGATTCGCGCCTTTGACAAAGCTAGTTTCGAAAAAAAGCGGACAGACCAAACCTTTGAAGGGTACGCAAAAGTGATGATCCAAGTCAATCGTTTATTCGCTGTTTTGAATCCAGCCGTACACTTTTTCATGGGGCTGTCCATTCTAAGCATTTTGGGATTCGGCGGTTTCCAAAGTCTCTCAGGAAACCTGCCCATCGGCAGTATCACTGCGATCATCGAATATACCGTTTTGAGCCTTTGGTTTTTGACCATGGCAGCAATGGTGATCGTCATGATCCCAAAAGGATTGACATCCTTGCAGCGGATTGAAGAAGTTTTGTCTGAAGAAGAAACGATGACAGACGGTCCACAGCCAATCTTGTCAAAAGAAAGCTCATTAGTAGCTGCCTTTCATCATGTCTCCTTCACCTATGCTGGGGCAGAGGAACCCGTACTGGAAGATATTGATTTTGAGATCCATCGCGGACAGACCACTGCGATTGTTGGCGGCACCGGATCAGGAAAAAGTACGATCGCCAAAGCACTTTTGCGGTTAAAAGACGTTTCTAACGGCTCAATCACATTATATGATCGTGATATTCGAGAAGTCTCACAGGTCGCACTACGATCATTTATCAGCTATATTCCTCAAAAAGCATTGTTGATCAGTGGATCGATCTGGGACACATTGACTTTCGGGATTGTCAATCCCGATCCGCAACAAGTAGCACAGGCCGTCAAAATCGCGCAAGCAGAGTCGTTTATCAAAAGTCTACCCGATGGGATCGACAGTCACGTTGCTCAAAAGGGCAGCAATTTTTCTGGCGGCCAAAAACAACGCTTGAGTATAGCGCGCGCATTAGTGAAGCCCGCTCACATTTACTTTTTTGATGACAGTTTTTCGGCGCTTGACTATCAAACAGATGCAAATTTACGGCGAGCATTAAAATCTTATGTCCGTGATTCAGCCGTAGTAATCGTGGCTCAGCGTGTTGCAACTGTCATGGATGCTGATCAAATCATCGTTCTTGATGAAGGAAAAATCGTCGGAAAAGGGACCCATTCAGAACTGATGGAAACCTGTAGCACCTATCAAGAATTTGCGGCTTCGCAAGGAATAGGAGGAGAAAAAAATGAGCAAAAAAATAACTGATGCACCAAAAAATTTAAAACATACGAGCATGCGGCTCTTACAATTATTATTCCAGCAAAAAAGCCGCTTCGGACTGATTTTGATTTCTGCTCTCTGCTACGCGACACTTATGACAATCGCACCATTACTGTTGGGTCAAGGATTGGATAATCTCATCACTTTGCTTCAGCAAGGAGGCTGGCAACCAAGTGAATTCTTGCAAGTCATCAAATGGCCACTGCTCCTTCTAGGGATCTCCTGGCTGATGATTAGTCTATTTTCATTTTTACAAGAATACACAATGGCAAGTGTCAGCGAAACATTGACCTTAACCCTCAGAAAAGAATTGACGCACAAGTTTAATCGGTTGCCGGTACGATTTTACGATACGCATCAGACAGGCGATATTTTAAGCCGAGCAATTCTAGACCTGGATAAAGTCTCTGAAGTCCTTCAAGTCGGATTGATGCAACTCATTACAGCCACTCTCAGTATCTTATTTGGTCTTGGTGTGATGTTTTGGCTCAGTCCATTATTAACTGTAGGGATTATCATTATCCTACTGATAAGTGCTTTCGCTACCCATCGACTGGCTCAGCGAAATTTGGTTTACTTTTCAGAAAATCAGACAACATTGGGAGCAGTCGGTAGCCGGGCAGAAGAGTTTTATACTGCCCATTTATTGATCAAATCCTACAATCAGCAATCTGCTGTCGCTTCAGAAATGCACGAATTAAGTGAAAAGCAATTTCATGCTTTTCGTAAAGCACAATTTGTTAGCTATGCGATCAATCCGTTCATTCGCTTTATCAACCAAATCGGGTTTGTCGTAAGTGCTGTGATTGGTGGAATGATGGTAATCAATGGACAGTTATCCATCGGGTTGATCCAAGCCTACTTGCAATATACCAATCAAGTTTCCGAACCGATCACACAAGCTTCTTATATTATTAATACGTTACAAAGTGCATTAGCGTCATTGGAACGGATCTTTGAGATTTTGGATTATCCAGAAGAAAAAGAAACCCAACACCCTCTTGCAGTCCCAGAAGAATTGTCGGGGAGAATCGATTTTGAAGATGTTTCTTTCGGTTATTCTCCAGATAAATTATTGATGCAACATGTGAACCTACAAGTTGCACCTAGACAGACAGTAGCCATCGTGGGGCCTACTGGGGCCGGCAAGACAACTTTGATCAACTTGCTGATGCGCTTCTATCCACTGAATGGAGGCAAGATCCGGATCGATCGCTACAATATGACGGATTTTTCAGCCACAGACATTCGCAAAAAATTTGGGATGGTTTTACAAGACACATGGTTGTTTGAAGGAACGATTGCAGAGAATATTGCTTACGGCAAAAAAGATGCAACGAAAGAGGCAATCATTGCCGCCGCAAAAGCAGCACAATGCGATCATTTTATTCGGACACTGCCGAAGGGCTACGAGACGATCATAGGATCCGAAACCGAACTATCACAAGGTCAGCAACAACTTTTGACGATTGCTCGTGCAATTTTGGCAGATCCAGCTATTTTGATTCTGGACGAAGCGACTTCCAGTGTTGATACCCGAACCGAACAAATGATCCAAACAGCAATGGACACATTGACGAAAAATCGAACAAGCTTTGTCATTGCCCATCGCCTCTCCACGATCAAGAATGCTGATTTGATCCTTGTGATGGAAGCAGGACAAATCATTGAGCAAGGCAAACATGAGGAACTGTTAGCAAAACCTTCATTATACGCCCAACTCTACAATAGTCAGTTTGCCAGAAATTGATTAGAATTTTTGTCACGTTTCATCTAGAGATCAAAAAGCAAAGGCCATCGCCAACAAAAAAGACTGCGTCTAGTATACAGACGCAGTCTTTTTTTGAGATTCATTGACTCATTCCTTCATTTTTCCTTGGAGATCACCAGGTCAAGAAAGTAATTTCCGGAAATGAATTTTTTACTTTAAAGCAAAAAAAGAAGACCATTGCCGGTCTTCTTTTAAAAGTTGTTATTATGCTTTAACGATGTTTGTTGCTTGTAAGCCACGTTGGCCTTCTTCAACGTCGAAAGTCACTGCTTGACCTTCATCTAAAGTTTTGAAGCCGTCGCCTTGGATAGCTGAAAAGTGTGCAAATACATCATTGCCATCTTCACCTGTAATAAATCCAAAACCTTTATCTGCATTAAACCATTTTACTGTACCGTTATTCATAAACGTATACCTCCATATTACACATCGTGTGTGTTTATTTTTGTAATAGAAAATGATGTGTAATTGAAGTGTGTATCAAAAGATAAACAAGTATTAACATATCAGAACTTTACTTTTATAGAATACCATGCCAGAAGAAAAATAGCAATGATAATGCCGCTTTTCTTTTTCGATACTCGTAAAACCTTAAGTTTTCCTTGGCAACAACTTTTCTAATCCTGTCTCTAGCTCTTTTACCACCTTATTCCTTTCACATATCCTTTGCGCTTTGTAGAATATTTGTAGAACACGCGACGCTTTTGCGTACATAAGAACATGTAAAATAGCGAATTCTAAGACAGTGCTATCTAGGCTATTGTTTCAAGTACAAGATTCAACGCCAATCGATACTTGCCTCTTGCAGAAACATGCACCGAACAATTCTTTTATTTTATCAAACTTGTCTCTGGAAACTTTAAGGAAATTTTTAGCCTTCTTTTTATTCTAGTTCTATTTAAAATTATTTAAAAGTAAAATTATTTAAAAGTTAGTAGAGAAAATCCCCAATGACTCGCTGAAACGTAAATTGATTCATAGATGTCCTTCTCATTCCTGTAAAGATAATTTCCATTAAAGCTGCCTTTCTCATAAATTTTTCTTTCTTGAAACTGGATTATGATATTTTCAGTAAGAATTGCTTGATATTTATTAAATTTCTCCTCATTTATGTTTTTTGTTTCACAAACTAAACCCCTCTATGGTATAATCATTTTGTTTTTAAGAAAACTATGGGCATACAAAGGAGAAGGTAACATGAAAAAAACAAAAATCACTTTAATCGCTGCTTCATTGCTAATGGGAGGAACTCTTCTAGCTGCATGTAGTTCTGATAACAATACAACTGCAAGTTCATCAACTGCTGCTTCAACTGCAACAACTGCATCAACAGATGATGTTGTTTCAACAGCTTCAGTAAGTGACCAAACTTCAGTCATTGAAAAAGCATTGAGCGCAGACGGTAACTGGATCGTTGCTGTTACAGACAACATGACTTTCGACAAAGATTTGACAGTTGACGGCGAATTCCATGACAAAGGGGACGCTGCAAATGATATCTACCGTAAATTTGCATTGTACTCTCAAGATGAAAACCGTACAGTAACTGCTGAATACACTGTAACTGTTCCTAAATTAGTTGTTAACTCAGAAAACTTCAACATCGTTAACGGTGTAGTGAAAGGCGACATCGAAGTAAATGCAAAAGGCTTCGTATTGAACGGCACTAAAGTTGAAGGAAACATCACGTTCGCTTCTAAAGAAATTCAAGATTCAGCAACACTTGATAAAGAAGGCGCATCTGTTACAGGTGACGTGAAAGTCAGCGAATAATTTTTTACTGTTTTCTTTGTGAAAAACACTTTCGAAAAAGGAACCTTGGATTTGATTTTATTCATCTCCAAGGTTTTTTCTGTGTTTTTTTATTCTCTGTTTTATCGTTGTTCCCACTAACTTTGTGTAAGTAGCTACAAAGATTTTCTGATAATCTAAAAAATTCCTCCCATCGTTTTTCACTCTGACGCACACTTGCCAAAAATGTTTGACGATAAGAGGATTTTTTACTTCTTGCCGATTAACTGCTTAATTCAATGCTACTCACTCTTCAATAGAAGCCCATTTGTAATCATATTGCGCACCTGCACCATGAGAAACGACTCCTTTGACTTTTGGCGCCCGCAAATGGGCTTCCACGTTTTGGTAAACAGGAATGACACCTTGTTCTGCCATAATGATTTTTTCTGCTTCTAGTAGATCTTGCCAACGAGCTTCAGGATCTCCCGCATGGGTTGAAGCAGCGGCATTCACTGCTGCATCATAATCTGGATTACTCCAACGACCACGGTTATAGGAATTTCCAGTAACAAACAGATCTGTAAAGCTGCTGGCATCTGCATAGTCGGCCCCCCATCCGCCCATTACAACATCAAAGTCTCCGTTGTTGGAACGATCTAGCCGAACAGAAAAAGGTACCGGACTCAAGCTGACTTTCACACCATCCAATGTACTTTCGATTGCACTTTGGACATACTCGATCGCTTTTTTAGTCGAGTCGGTATCAGAAGCCAAGATTTCAAAATCTAATGAATCGATTCCTAAAGCTGCTTTGGCTTTTTCCCAGTGTTCTTTCGCTTTGTCTTCATTGTATTCGATCACACTGCCAGCATCTTCAACAAAATCTTTGTTATCCGTCGGGCTGAAAGTCATACCTTCTGGAATCAATCCTGTCGAAGCTAGAGATCCGTCCCCCAGAATGGAGGATACAAGTGCATCACGATCGATTGCATAAGAAATTGCTTTTCGCAAATCTTCATTACGGAATGGAGAATTTTCTTCTCGCTGATTCAATTCGATATAAGAGGTCCGGGCCAAAGGCTCTGAAACAAAAGCTTCATCATTTGCCATTTGCTGCGCCAATTCTCCTGTTAAGATCACATCGTCTGCTTGACCATCTTGGAATAGATTCAACGATGTCGCAGATTCTTTGACAACACTGACATTGATGGTTTGTAATTTAACATTTTCTTGGTCCCAATACTGATCATTCTTTTCGTAGGACCATTCCGTATCTGTACCCGGTCCATCAAATCCTGTCAAAACAAATGGGCCATTGTACACAGAATTATCACTGGTCGTTGCATATTGATCGCTTTTTTCTTCCACAATTCCTTGATTTTGCGGGAAGAAAGATGGGAAAGCGAGTAAATAATCAAAATAGGGGGTTGCTTTTTCTAAAGTAATCTCTAATTCGTACTCACTGACTGCTTTGATCCCTAACTCGCTAGGATCTGTTTTTCCTGCAGTGATCGATTCAGCATTCTTGACTGGGGCAAACAAATAAGCGTATTCTGAACCTGTTTCGGCTTTTACTGTCCGTTGCCAGCCGTAAACATAATCCGCAGCTGTTACAGGATCACCATTCGACCACTTAGCATCTTCTCGCAATTTCAATCGGTAGATCAATCCATCTTCACTCACTTCTGCGAGTTCAGCAGCTCCAGCAGGTTGCGGCTTACTGTCAGCATCCAAACGATACAATCCTTCATAGACATTATTCAATGCACTGAAGCTGATCGTATCAGTTGCAAGAGAAAGATCTGCACTAGGCATTTCTTGCTGGACGACAACATTGAAGATCTGTTCCGCTGCTGCTGTTCCATTCGAGGAAGTACTTTCTCCTGTGTTACTCGTGCCTCCTGTCGTACATCCGGCTAATAAGACACCACACACTGCTACCAATCCAAAGGCCCACTTTTTCATTTTCCTCTTCCCCTTAAGTTCATAATTTTCAGAATTTTCTGAAGTTGAATTTGATTTTAATCAATAATTATGATAATTGCAAGAGTTTTTCGCTCGTTTTTTTCAAAAAAGATTAAAAAAAAATTTTTTTTTTCATAAATAATTAATCTACAACCTTTATGTTCTCTTTCAAACAAGAAAAAACTGTGATACGCAAGAGCATCCTATCAGCTCCTTACGTATCACAGTCAAACAATTATCAAGCTTCCATTTTGTAGCTTTCTCTACTATTCTTACGATCTCTTATCACACTAAGAATCGTAGGGATCGCACCAATTGCAGTAAACAGATAGACAAGAGCTAGGTTCCCATAGTATTGACTAGCTTCCAAATAACCTTCTCTTAGCAAGTCAGGCAATATCCGAAATGCATAGAAATAATCAACATCGGTATAATAATTGGCTACACTGATAGACCAATCAATCCGATTGCCTAGATAAACCATGATGACCATAATCAAAACACTACCGATGATGCCTTTGTTGCTCAGCTTTCCGCCAAGAAGTTCATACCCTTTTAAAGCACAGACAGCCATTGCAATACCTGATAATGCCGCTACATAACCTAATTGGCCAAGTAAAATAATGACACCGACCCCAATCAGTGAACCTATAAATGCACCAACTATCCCAGCCAGCCAGTTTTCTTTCTTCTGATTCTGCTCATGCAGGCTAGCAAGCATCGCTTCATTTTGCTTTTTGAAACAAGCACTGCAAGCGATCACTGGCAGCCCACCTATGCTGTAGGTATCTATCGGCGCTTCCGATGTTCCGCAAAACTGACAGACTGTTTGATAGTGATTTTCTTTAAGAAAATCAGTGACTGTATCTAGACCAGCAACCAATTTTTCTTTGGTTTTGGCAACAGTCGTTGCCCCTCGGAATGTATAAGTGACTTGGTAACCTTGTACAGAGCAGTCCAATATGTCTTTGGAATCAGTCACTACTTGTCTCACTTGCTCTGAGCTAGGTAGTTCTTGGTTTTTGCTGATCGAAAAAGTTGCTGCGAAAGAATAACTATTATTATTCAATTGTGTCAATATAACTTTATACGAACGATACGTACCGTAAATCACACCCATTTTTGGATCTACCGACAACCCCAACGTCTCCGCAAAACTAGATAATGTTTTTACGAGCTTCTTATTCATTTGTCCTCCTTATAAACGATAGATTATAACAAACGTTATAACTTTGAGTGTAAAATAGAGGCCAAAATCGTGTCAAAAGATACGTTTGTGTATTTTGTAACACGATTTGTTTTCTTTAAGCGATTCCCGATATTACCATCTGCTGGCCTTCAGGAAGTGATCGATAAGACAAATTTCTGAAGAGCAGCTGCAACTCCACTGTCTTTATTTGAAAGTGTAACGGCATCCGCCTGTTCCCTGACTCTTCGTGGTGCATTGGCCATTGCGACCCCTACTCCAGCTTTTAGTATCATAGGTAAATCATTGAAGTTATCTCCTATTGCCAACGTTTGCGCTAGAGGCACGTTGTAATAAGAAGCCAGTTCCATCAATGCTTTTTCTTTTGAAACTTCTCGATGCGTGACTTCTAGGTAATTATCTTTTGAAAGGTAAAGAGCGCTCGTCTTCAAAGATTGCTTTTCCCAGTAACCTTTTACTTTTTGGATCTCAGCAGACGTACCGATCAAAAGTAATTTATGAACGGGTATTTGCAAGGACTGTACTAAGGCCAATAAATCTGCCTCCTGCGGTACCTCCTGCGTGATTGCGGCTTCTTTTTTTACCCATTCATCAAGACGATCCACATACCAAACTGTATCTGAATAAAGATTGATAGAAACTTGTGAGAAGTGTGTTCTTGTCTCGCTGATGATTCGCACAACTTCTTTGATGGCAACTTCATGACTTGAGATAGGCGGAGCAGAAAGATTTCTGTTTGCCAGAACTAACGCGCCATTGTAACAAGCCAAAGGATACTCGCTGATTCCTAACGCTTCAGCTAAGTGCTGCATCCCTTTTGGTGATCGTGCAGACGCTAAGACAAAAGGAATTTTACTTTCTTTTAATCGTTGCAGCACCTGTTGTAAGTTTGGGTCAATCTGATGGGTATCATCTAAAATCGTTCCATCAATGTCGCTTACGATTAATTTGATTTCTCTCGTATTCATTTGTGCCTCCTAACTTTAGCTATGACTTTCATTCGACTATCTTCATCCTCAAATTCGCCTAAGGATGAATCCAATTAGCGTGATTTTTTGATTCGTAATGCTTGATTCTTCGCTAAATAAAATGGACGCAAATAAGCGACTGTGTTTGATAAAAGTAGAACATCGGGAGATAGTTGGATGTTCAAGCAGTTTTCGAGATATTCTTTGCGTTTCGTGATACGTTCCCACAGTTCTGGATAATCGGCTTTTAATTCTTGTCGCAGTTCTTGATCAGCTAATGCAATACATTCTTCCGCACTGACACCAGTATACTCAGGAACAGATGGAATGATATCTACTTGGAACATCATGCCGCTTTCTAAAGGTGTAAGAGAGTCCGCGTAGATTGGTGAAGACATCCACTCATCATCCGAAACCAGATGTCCAGGATTCAAGTGCCAGTGATAACTCTTTTTTGGCAGAACTTCTTCAATCAATCGATACATCTCGCCACCCGTTTGGTTGATTCGAATTGCTTCCAACCAAGTGGTGATCGCCTGGTAATACGGTTTCACGACACGTTCAAGGTAATCTTGTTGTTCAGCCGGCAATTGACTTGCTTCTGAGACGACAAATCCCGTGCGACTGGAGAGTCCTCCTTTATAACCAATCGTCATTGAGAAAGGATCACCCAAAGCAATTCGTTTGTGCGTTGGATAAAGATTGGCAAATTCAAATCGTTTACCGCTAGCAGCGATTGGCACCACAGAAGGCATTTGTCCCTCTGCCAACAAATATGCCCCAATTTCGGCTTCTTTTTTGCCAACTTCAATCGCATTCATCGCACTCAAAATACAACGAGAAGAAAGGTTAGCCCCATATTCATAATGAGCGATCTCATTGGCATTGTTGTGACTACGGCTTCCTTTTTCACCAATCAGCAAATAAGCAGCATTTACCACATGACATGTCCTTGTGACTGCCCGTTTGACTGCATCTACGATAAAATAAGGAACATCAAAGAGTGTGGCTGGATCTTCGTGATGCGTCGTGAACATCTTCCACCCAATGATGCCAATTTTTTTCTTCTCTTTAAACCTTAAAGAAGAAAAAACAGAGGATAGTGATTTTTCTCCTGTCATAGGCTGATTCGGCAGCGAAAACTGCGGGTAATGGACTAGCTCTGCCGCTATGCGGGAATGAGCCTGCAGCTTTAAATTTTCATTTCCCAAAATGAGTGTTGCGGCGCCAGTTTTATCTAGAACCAATAGTCCTTCCTCGAATCTTGGCAGGAATCCTGACAGATATTCAAAGTTGCTGCCATGTTCTTTGTCTGCATAGATCACCAACGTGTCAAACTCTTCAGCAGCCATTCGCTCTAAGACACTTAGTTTGCGCTGACTCATGGTCGCATCACTTAAAAAAACTGGAGCGACCTCTTCAAAAATAGGTGGTTCTGGTAAAATGGCTAATTCAATCGCTTTTTTCATGATTAAGACTCCTTCTGATTTACTCTGTTACATAAATGGTCACATTCGCTGCGGCAAGTGCTGCTTGTAACTCGATGTCTGGTTGTTGATCGGTGATTAAAAGATCGATCTCCGGCAGATCACAGACTTTAAAAAAACCAGTCGTTGCTAACTTTGTATGGTCAGCTACTGCAATGACATACTCTCCTTGTTTCACCATCTGACGCTTGACCATGCCTTCTTCTTCCGTATGGATAAATACGCCTTCTGTAGAAAGGGCAAATACTCCTAACAGTGTGTAATCTGCCTGAAATTGGGCAAGTTTGGCAACAGTATCCGCACCATATAAAAATAATTGTTCTTTGTCTAATCTTCCAGGCAAAACCGTAATCGTACTCTGTTTTAGCGCTGCCAATCGTTGGGCATGAGTCAATGAATTAGTAATCGCTTGAAGAGGATAATCTGACAGTTCATTGATCACCGCTTCTACAGTTGTCGATGCATCAAAAATAATCGCAGCTGGCTGTTTGATCCAATGAATAGCTGCTTTAGCAATTTTTGCTTTTATGTCATAAAATTGCCCGGCGCGAGTTTGATAATCATAAATCACGGCTGCAGGGTTCGTCGAAACCGCCCCTCCGTGGGTTCGTTTAAGTACTTGCCGTTTTTCTAATTGAATCAGATCACGACGAATCGTATCTTTTGATACGGATAACAACTTGGACAATCGTTCAATCGAAGCACTTTGCTCAACTGCTAGCACTTCTTGGATTTTAGCTAGGCGCTGTTCCACAAACATCTCTCTGTCATTCCTTTCCACTAAAAAATACAATGCAAAAAATTGCTAAACAATGCAAAAAGATGCAAACGATCTTAAAAAAACTACCTCCAACAAACATGTTGCAGGTAGTTTTGTCGTCATTGTTCTTCTTATTTTACACGAAGCGCAAAGCTGGCTGTTGAAAAACCTGAACTTGCTTCGGTAACCGTGTACCCAGTGCTTGGTGCATGAATGAAGCTGCCGTTACCAGTTGCAATTGCAACATGATACGTATTGCCTTTTTCACCCCAGAATAGAAGATCTCCTGCTTGGGCTTGAGATACAGGGATGATCGTACCGGCACTTTCTTGCGGAACGGTCCAATCGCCAATATTTTTCCCTGTTACTTGTAAAAAGACATAACGAGTGAAACCGGAACAGTCAAAGACATCTGGCCCTTTCCCTCCCCATTGGTAGGGTGTCCCGATATATTTACGGGCTTCAGCTACAATAGCAGCACCGTTAATATTCGTACCGATAGTATTGTTGCCAGAATTGCCAGGATTTGTTGTGGTATTTCCACTGACTTCTTTTACGTAAGCTGCGGTGATCCAGCCACCGCTAGATAACTTATACCACGTCGTATTACCATTGACAGAAGTCCCTTTTTTCTGCGCCACTGCTTTCACTACAGCGTTGCTGCTCAAACTGCTGACAATACTGGCAGTAGTTGAAGCGTTCGAACGAACATTCATCCCAGTCGTAGTCTGTAGATTTTTACTGATTGCTTGTTCGGCAGAATTATTTGATGAATTAGAATTATTGCTGCTTGATCCACCGGTTGATGGACTGCTCGTATTGCTCGCATCTTTGACATAAGCTGCCGTGATCCAACCACCTGTAGATAATTTGTACCATGTCTTATTGCCGTTGACGGATGAACCTGATTTTTGAGCGACAACTTTAACGGTCGTGCTATTGCTCAGACTTCCCACAACACTACCACTTGTTGATGCACTGGAACGTACATTCAATGAAGCGGTGGTCTTGACATTTTTGCTGATTGCTTGTTCTGTAGTTGATGTGTTTCCAGGATTGCTTGTCGTTGAACCGCTAGACACAGCCTGAACATAAGCTGCGGTAATCCAGCCACCATTAGACAATTTGTACCATGTTGTTGTACCATTCACGGAAGTTCCTGATTTTTGAGCAACCACAATGACCGTGGCATTGCTGCTCAATCCCCGAACGACACTCGCACTGGTTGATGCACTAGACCGTACATTCAGTGCTGCTGTTGTTTTGACGGTCTTATTGACAGCTGTTTCTCCGCTAATACTGTTGTTGGAAGAGTTGCTGTTGCTGGCGGTTGTTACATAAGCGCCAGAGATCCAGCCCCCAGATGACAACTTGTACCACGTTGTGTTCCCATTGACGGAAGTTCCTGATTTTTGAGCAACAGCTTTGATCGTGGTATTGTTCCCCACACCGTTGATAATTCTCGCACTGGTTGAAGCGTCTGAACGCACATTCAGTGAAGCGGTCGTTTTAAATTGTCGATTGATCGTTGTTTCTGACGATCGAGCAAGAGTTGTCGTTGCAGTTGATTTAGTTGACTTTGCTACTTCTGTTTCATTTACTCCTGTAGCGTTGGCCTCTGGTGCGTTGACCAAAGTTGTGAATACACCTGATGTAGAAGCTAACACCGTTGTAACCCCTATACTTTTTTGAATAAAAAGTGATCGTTTTTGTTTCACTAAACGCTTACGGATTGCTTTTCGAGATTCCAATGAAACACCCCCTCCTTTTCATTCTATCAAAATCGATTGATTTTTAACATCTTTTTTCTGTCTGTAACATTTATTTAATGTAGGTTTATTCCTTGGCACCGAAAAATTTTCTTTCTAAACCCACGTTTTACCTATACAAACGATACAAATACAATTCTATTTTAAATGAAAAAAATATAGAACGCTATCAAAACGAATGAACCCGACTGTTTTTTTGGAAACTAGAGTAGCTCCTATCAAATAAACAAGGTAGGCCAATTTTCTTCAATAATCCTGCCATCTACTCGACATTTATTTGCAATCTAGTCCTTTTTTCTTCACAAATACTATTTTAAAAAGCGTTAAAGCTTTAAAAACAAAAGAGAAACCGTTTTAATTCTTTGTGAAATTATGCTATAGTAAAAAAAAGGAAGAGGTGACTTAAAATGAAAACGAAATCGAAAGAAAAAGTTTATGCCGAGCGTCAGCATAGTTATAAGCAAGAAAAAGAGGAAATTTTCAAAAAAGCCCTTGCTTCTGTATCAAAAAAAGACAAAAAATCCGCCGCTAAAGACAAACGATGACCCTTATCTGCCTGCGACATTTACTTTAGGCTGCTTTGTAGCTTGAAAAACATGCCTGACTATTCAACCGATCCGAGTAGACTCTCGGTTCGGCTAAATAATCAGGTATTTTTTGTGTCGTTAAAGCTTTAAAGATCCCGTCATTCCTTTGACAAACCCTCGTTGCATAAAGAGAAAAAGGACTAATGTAGGGATCGTTGCAATGACAATTGCTGTCATCTGCACGCCATAGTTCGCAACATAAGAAGCCGATGATAAGTTCGATATCAGCAACGTCATCGTTTGACGATCTTCTGTCTGCAAAAAGATCAGCGGGAGCAAATAGCTATTCCATGAGTTCATAAAAGCATAGATAGCCGCTGCTGCATAAGTTGAGCGCATCATTGGAAAAACGATCCGAAAGAAAATCGTATACTCACTTGCTCCTTCGATCCTGCTGGCATCTAAAATGCCATCGGGAAAGGACTTGAAATTTTGACGAAAGAAAAAAATCAGGAAGAGATTATTGACTAGCGGCAAAATAACGGCGATATGCTGATTTACAAGATGCAGGCCTGACATCATCTTAAACAATGGGATGACTAATGCAGCCAGTGGAATCATCATGCACAGTAAAAAAAGCGAGTAAATCATTTCACTGCTGCGGGTTCGAAATTTCTCAAAACCAAATGCCGCCAATGATGTGATCAGTAAACTAAATAGAACAGTAATTACAGAAATCTTGATCGAATTCCACATGATCAAGGAAACATTATAGTTAGAAAATAGTTGCTGAAGGTTCGTGATCAGCTGATTTCCTAGTGTGAGTTTTCCAGCAGCAATCTGATTCGATGTATTCGTCGCTCCCGCGATCATCCAATAGAAAGGAAAGATAGAGACGAATGCCGCTACGATCAAAAAAAGATATTTTATCAGTGTATTCACATTTCGCTTCATCGCTGCTCCTTTCTGCTTATTGTCGGTCGTCTTTTGCTAATTTGAACTGCGCATAGGATAAGACCGCAATGAGCACTACCAACGCCCACGACAATGTTGCTGAATAACCAAAATTTGAGGTATAGACAAATGAATGATTGTAGATCAGTTGTGCTGCAGTCAATGTCGCATTTGAAGGGCCACCGCCTGTTAAATTCACCACTTCATCAAAGAGCTGAATCGTTCCGATCGTCGATGTGATTGTGGTAAAAACAATCACTGGCTTCAATTGAGGAATAATGATCCTAAAGAACTTCTGAAAGCTGTTTGCGCCATCTATATCCGCAGCCTCCAACGTATCATCTGAAATATTTTGTAATCCTGCTAAATAAAAAATCATGTTATACCCTGTCCAGCGCCAGCATAAGGCAATGATCACCGTCACTTTCGCCCAAAAAGGGCTATTTAACCAGTCTAACGGTTGTTGGATAATTCCAATTGCCAGCAAGCCCCGATTAATGATCCCATCGATCTGGAACATCATCTTAAACAAAACCGCATAAGAAACCAGAGAGGTGACACTTGGCAGAAATAAGGCAAGCTTAAAAAAAGTTCGTCCAACTAGTTTTGGTGTATTCAACACAAAAGCTAGTAAAAGTCCTAAAAACACCATGATTGGCACTTGAAAAATCAAGAAAACAAAATTGTTGAATAATGCTTTGTGGAAAATGGTATCTTGAAACATCCGAACGTAATTGCCTAAACCAACAAAAACGGATTGCAATCCTTGCATCGTATGAAGAGATAAATAAATTGAATAAAGAATTGGATAGATCATGAAAATACTGCTTAAGATCATTGCAAAACTAATAAATTTCCATACTTCTCGCCTTTTTCTCGAAGGATCCATCTTATTCACTCCCTGCTAATGCAAATCGGCTACTCGCCGACTTGCATTGTATAATTATTTTCGGCTTCTTCTAGCATTTCGTCCAAACTCAATGCATCATCAAAATAACTCTGCATAACTCCTCGAAGAGCATCAACCGCTGCTTGCGTATTGTTGCCATAGTCGACACCAGGGATTTCAGCCATCCAACTCGAAAAATCTTTATAGATGGGCGCATCATTGAAAAATGGGTCTTTGTATTGATACGCATCCCCTTTTTGAGATGGTAAATACGTTCCCACTGCCCCATTCTCGACCAATATCTCTTGATAAAATTCATCATTGCCTGCAAATTCTGTCTTCAAGAAATCCATTGCCAGTTCTTTATTTGGCGAATCGTTCAAAACTAACCAGCTTGATCCGCCTAGGTTTGAATAGGGGGTCGCCCCATCAACTGTCTCTAATTGTGGCAGATGTGTATAAGCCCACTTGCCTTTTTGATCCTCCGCGGAACGAATCGTTGCTGAAAACCAAATGGCAGAATTAACCGCCGCGACTTCACCACTCGTAACTGCTCCGATTCCCTCAGGAGCAAAATAATCTACCGGTTTTGCTAACTCTTTCTGGTCAATCTCTTTTAGGATCGGCATCATTTCGCGGATCGCTGGATTGTCTTTCAAGAAAATTTTGCCCTCTTCATCGAAATACCACAGTCCGGCAGACTGCATCGCCATCTGCAGATAATGGGTCCCACGGTTGGGAATGAATGCGACAAACCATTTACCGGTCTTTTCTTTCACATCTTCACCGATAGTGACAAATTGGGACCAAGTCAAATCTTTCATATCTTCTTCACTGTAGCCTGCCTCACTTAAATAATCGGTGCGATAATATAATCCGGCAGAACCAGAATCAAATGGGACTGCATAGATTCCCTCCTTATAGGTAGCATTCTCTACTTTGTATTCGGCAAAATCAGCAAAGTCGATGGTATCAGATAACTCCGCAAATTTCCCTTCATAATTCGTAAGATAACTTTGTACATCATAATCATCCATCAAAACGATATCAGGCAATCCTTCTGATACCCCCGACGTGAATCCAGAAACCATTTTTTGCTTTGTGTCCTCATTCGACATTTCGATGACATTCACTTTAATCTCATCATGCCCATCCTTACGGTAGTACTCCCCTGCTTTTTCCATAATTGGAATATTGAAATTCGTATCCCAAGCCCAGACAGTCAATGTCTGCTCATCTGAACTAGCAAAATCTCCTGATTCACTACTCTCATTATTACTGGAACAACCAACAAGCAACGCAAAGCTCAATATACTATATAGAAAAATCAACCTTTTTTTCATTTTTCTCTCCTCCTATTTGCTTTTCCTAAAATCCCAGCAAAGGTGCAATAGAAAGCGATTGCACCTTGCTTTTATTATAGATATCAGATGAAAAAAACCAAATAATTGAATTTCTGTTGATAAAAATGAATAAATTTGAGCCATGATGAATGGAAACAAAATATGAAAGAAGTGCAGAACAATGAGATTAAAATGAGAAAATGATATAGTAGTGCTAACATACAGGAGGTGAGCAGATGGTTTTTACGATTATTCTAAAATTATTCTTTGGGTTATTTGGCTTATTGTTGGTGGCAAGACTGTTAGGGAAAAAGACACTGTCGGAAATCACACCTTTCGACTTGATTTATACTCTCGTTTTAGGCGGAATTTTAGAAGAGTCGATCTACGATGACAACGTTTCGGTCTTCCATGTCCTTTTCGCTATCGCTTTGTGGGCACTGTTGATTTACTTTATTGAAGAATTTGTTAAAAAAAATGAGACAATCAATCGCTGGTTGAAAGGCGAACCGGCAGTCTTGATTCACAATGGTCAGCTCAATATACAAGAGATTACCCGCAATCATATCGAAATGGAGCAGTTGCGAACCATGTTACGGCAACAACAATGTTTCTCCCTTGCAAATGCCAAGTATGTTGTACTGGAAAACGCGGGGCAAATCAGTGTTTTAACACATTCAGAGGATGAGCAAACATTGGCAATCATGCTGGTTGACCAAGGAAATATTCAATATCCTGTACTGCAATCCCATCATTTGAGCGAAACTTGGCTACGAGAAGAATTACAGAAACAAGGCTATTCTTCTTTCAAAAATCTTATTTATGTAGAGTGGTCCCAAGACAATGGGTTTTATATCATCACCAAGGCAGAGACGATCCAGGCTCGCTACCGAATCGATGGCTAAAACAATCATTCGATTTTAAGATACTTTTCCTCTTTAGGAAGATGCCATCAGGAAGATACCATCCATCAAACAACTATTTTCGACGAGTAATCACTTAGCAATCAGCATGAGCAAAAAAGACTTACTTTAAAAACGTTATTTTTTCCTCACTGCCTCTTCATAGAGATTTCTTTGTTTTCTTGGAATTTTTTCAGATGAAAGAAGTATTCTACTGAATTAGATGGAGGTGAAGGGATATAGAGGTAATTGGTGGATTGATTTTTTGGATTCCTGTTTTATTGTTTCTTATTATCGGATCGATATTTATTACATGGCGAAAGAATGTCGTTGTACTACTCTTTCTTTTGATACCATTTTTGTTTTTTTACTAAATGTTTTTGATCATCATCATTATGAACCCATGTCTGATTTGATGTACAATCTTTTAGGACTAGCTCTTTCAATGATTGCTATCATCTTTTATTTGCTTTTTCAAAGCAAAAAGAAATAGAGTCTATGCCATAAGATCTTCGACAAACGGATATCCCATCGGTGACGATGTCCCGTTGTACTCCAGTCGAATCTTGTAACAAAAGAGCGATGATTCAACGATCAATCAGATGTTTTTTATTTTTACTAAGATTAAATAAGTGAACGAATACTCACTCAAATAAAAGATATCCCAACAATGAGAAATAGTTAGCCCGTCTTCACGATTTTATCGCGAGTATTGGCTAGCTACTCTTAGGCGGGATATCTTTTTTCGCTTGAATCTTCTTATACAAAGCAGAACTCAATTTTTTCACTAGGGCCTTAGCTATTGCTATAATTGCAGGCAACTAGTCCACTTGTTCGATAGTCGTTGTCCCCCAGTTCATGACATTTGCAACATGGACATACCCATCATAAAGATTTAACAGCAAAGCGATTGCACAGACAATATAAACAAGTCGATAAAAAGAATTTGTCTTCTTGTTGCGCCAAATGGCAAAACCGCTTAGGAGGATGCCTAAAGGAAAGATGAATGAGGATACGCCGGCTAAAAGCAGCAAAATCAATCCTTCATCTTTATCAGAAGACATTTGTTGGGTGATAAAACTCAACTTCTTCTTTTTATCTTCAATTTCCACATTATTCTTTTGAATTTGTTCTTTCAATTGTTCATTTTCCTGCAGCAATTCATCAATCGATACTTGATAAAGTTTGCTTAGTAAAACTAAATTATCAATATCTGGATAGCCACGCCCATTCTCCCACTTAGAGATCGACTGACGAGAAATCTTTAATTCTTCTGCTACGGAAGCTTGCGACAATCCGCTTTTCTCACGATATAATTTTAGTTGTTCCGCTAAGGCCACTAATTTCATCTCCTACACCTATTACTTTACAACTAGTTTACCATTAGAAATGGTTGCGGTCACGCTTGCATTTGTTGTAATCGTTCCAGCTTTTTGTTTAAAGCTGCAAGTAGCCTTAGTAGTCGTATGGGTTAATGAACTCGAAAGAATACTTCCTTTCAATGCTTTGATGCTCAAATTTGTCGCCGCTGTGATCTGTTCTTTTGAGTTGATCTTTACATTATAAGAAGCAGTCCAACTTCCTTTGACTGTCTTAGACACTTTATAAGTTCCTTGAGCAATTCGTGCAAAGGGTTGAATATATTCAACAGATAGTACGACTTCATCACCCGCTTCATCAATATAAGATATCTCTTGAGAACCGACGCCAGCGGTCATTTCATAAACAAGCTCATCTGTATTCTTTTCATCCGCTGCAGCTGTGACAGACACCCCCAAAAAACCTAAAAAACAGGCTACTAAAATAACTAATTTCTTCATAAAAACACTCCTCTCTTATTTGTTTTCACTTTATCGCTTTTCTTGAAATATAAGGAGAAACTATAGGTTTACAGGGGGAAACCATTGGTTTACATCCTTCATTTCCCTTTCATTGTAAACAAAAGGTTGCTTCTTTTCT
This sequence comes from Enterococcus sp. ARL09-542, assembly GCF_005234805.1. Classification (NCBI taxonomy): domain Bacteria; kingdom Bacillati; phylum Bacillota; class Bacilli; order Lactobacillales; family Enterococcaceae; genus Enterococcus; species Enterococcus sp. ARL09-542. The sequence goes on along the minus strand of NZ_QPQX01000001.1, from coordinate 180,363 downwards.
ATAACAATTACTGTAATAATGGAAAAGTACGATCTGTGGGGAGGTGTCAGAATGAAAAGGCAAAATAAAATCCTATTATTCAGTTTTAGTCTGCCGCTTTTTAGTGTTTTTTTCGGTCCAGTATCTAGCCAACAATTTGGTCCCTTGTACGAATATGCTTTTGGCTTCCCGCTAAGATTCATCTGGTATAGGAGTATCAATGAACCTCTTGAAAGTCATTGGGCACTCTTTTCCTTTGAAAAGATCGCTCACTTGCAAGTTGATTTACTTGGCTACTTTCTTGCAGTGCTGCTGACTTATCTCGTTTCCCGATTTTTGTTCGAGCAACTCTCACAATGGCTGCATAAGCATGTGCAAAGCGGACTATTATAAATAAAAGGAATGTTTTCGTTAAGAGGATAAACCCTTTCTCAATCCACAAAGACAATACGACCTCAAGATGTCGTAGGCGAAAACAAGTTCCCCCTATATATTGTGGATAAAACTGTTAATATGTGCATAACTCGGTCTTTGACACGCTGTTTTACGAATAAAATGGCCCAACAAGTATCCTTTTCACAGATAAATGTTGGGCTGGTATCTTAACTCATCCTCATTTTCCAGCAGACCTTCGCAAAAAATTTTTTGCCTTGCTGCTAAACTTATTTTTGTTATTCGTCATTCTCGTGCTATCCATCGATCTCTTTCAGTGCTGCTGACGGCACGTCTTCTTTGGCAATTTCTTCATACGTCTCAACATGTGCCCCTTTATTCGTCAATTTCAAAAAGCGCTCTGTCTTCAACACTTGTAAGCCTTCAAATTCTATCATTCGAGTCTGGCCATCTGCCGTGGCAGCTACTTGTTTGTAATGAGCAGTGCCATAGCCGTTGACCGATTCAGGCGCTTGCGTTTTTACATACATTTCGCTTTTTGGAACAAGTGGATTCAATTGATCTAAAATTCCTGCCACCTCTCCCGATGCTCGGTTAGTGTACAACATGATTCCCCCGCACAGAAGTAAGAAAAACAAACCAATGGATAAGATTGCTCGTACGATTTTTTTCATCATATTCTCCTTTCGTCTCTCTTTCTATCTTAGCAAAATAAAAACAGGGGAAATCGGCCTTAGGTCCCAATCCAAAATAACAAAATTGAAAGGTTGCCGTAAGAAAACTTCTACAACTTATTGATATTTGCTTAATACTGCTTATCCAGCTAGGCAACAAAGGCAAAAAAGATTACAATAATTAAAAAAAGGAGTACCTATATGCTTACACATTTCAATCTTATTGCTATTCTTTTGGCAACACTTGCTTTTATGATCAGCGGGAGCTTACTTTATAATCCAATCCATGCTTGGGGGCGCTTTTGGGCAAAAGAATCTGGCATGCTAAATAAAGAAAGTCATCATATGTCTGCCGGCGATGTCGTTTTTACTTTTGGCGGGACAGCTGTTGGCGGACTATTATTGGCATTTACACTAGGACAAGTCACCTATTGGTTCAATAAGTTTGACCATGACGGTTGGATGATGACGAGCTTGCAAGTGGCCTTTTTGCTATGGCTGGGCGTATTTGCTGTGGCAACTTTCGTAAATGCAGCCTATGCTGGACAAAGCAAAAAACTGATTGGTCTGCATTTATTGAATGGTGCAATCGAGTTAGTCATTATGGGAATCATCATTGGCTTGTTTCCAGTGGTAGGTTAACAAGCTGATACGCAATCATAAGCAAGTGTTTCTCAAGCTATCGGGGGCAGAAAAAAACAGGTAATGTAAACCAATCAGTGAAAACCTGTCGTAAGGTATGAGTGGGCTAGCTTGTCGTTTTTTGATTATTCTTGGGCCAAAAAAAGAAAGAAGGGATCACCATCAACTACCTGCCCAATCTCTTGTCCATTGCACGGATCGCGTTAGCTGGTCTTCTATTGATCAATCAGCAGCCTTTGTTTTCAGTCTGCTACCTCATTTGCGGATTGACGGATGTTTTAGACGGATTTATTGCACGAAACTATCGATTGCAAACGACCTTGGGCTCAAAACTAGATAGTTTAGGTGATTTTGTTTTTTGGTCCATTGTCCTATTTCTTTACATTAAAACTAAGATCTATCCAGATTGGATCATTTATGGCATTGTCTTAGTCGCTAGCATTCGATTTCTTAATTTGATTTTGACTAAAGTTAAGTTTGCTCAGTGGGGGATGCTGCACACATTGAGCAACAAGATAACAGGTCTTGCCTTGTTTCTCCTGTGTTTCGTGGCATTTACTTTTGGTGACGTATCAGGATATATTTGGGTCGTGACATTCCTGCTCGCTTTGTTTTCATCTATAGAGGAAACACTGATTGTCTGGCGCAGCACTTATTACGAACCGAATCCAAAAGGCTTTTTCACTGTTTCTCATCAATCCAGCTAAATTTTAGCAACAAGAGTATCAAAAAAACGTCCAGCTGTAATAAGAGCTGGACGTTTTTTGCGTACTATCTATTATGAATAGTAATGTTTATTTATTTTTTAGCGTATTCTGAAGCTTGGACCCCTGCTTGACGACCAAAGACCATGATATCAGCAACTGCATTTCCGCCGATACGGTTTTGTCCGTGAATACCACCAGTTACTTCTCCAGCAGCGTATAAACCATCAATAACAGAACCGTCTTTTTTCAAGACTTGTGTATTGGTATTGATTTTTACACCACCCATTGTGTGGTGGATTCCTGGTGCGATTTTGATTGCATAGTAAGGACCAGTTGTTAAGTCATAATCCATTGCTGTTTCTCGACCAAATGCTTCGTCTTTTTTATCTTTAACAGATTGATTCCATGTATCTAGTGTTTTTGCCAATGTATCAGCGTCCATGTCGATTTTCTTCGCTAAGGCTTCGATCGTATCTGCTTCAACGACTACACCTTGTTCTTTGTAGAAATCAACTTGTTTTGCTCGACCTGCTAATGCATCGTCAAAGATCAAGTAAGCATAGCTTTCTGGAAGAGCGGTAATCGCCGCAGAAACATTGTCGCGGGTTTCTAATTCGTTGTAGAAACGTTCACCTTGTTGGTTGACTAAAATCGCACCTTCTCCACGGACTGTTTCACTGACTAACATCCCTGTATCTTGAACAACTGTTGGGTGAACTTGAATTTGATCCATATCGACTGTTGCACCGCCAAGAGATTCAATCATCTTGATGCCGTCACCTGTACTGCCTTCAGATGTTGTGCTGACATAGCCTTTTAAATCCGGACGATATTTTTCAATCATTTCTTTGTTTGAGCCAAAGCCACCAGTGGTAACGACAACTGCATTCCCATTGATCGTTTTTTCTTCATCACCGATTTTTACAGAAACGCCAGTGACTTTTCCGTCTTTTTCGTTGATTTTCTTCACATCAGCATTCACAAACAAAGGAATTTCCTTTTCATGGATATTTCTCAATAGTCCATCTACCAAGTAGGTTCCGACAGCAGAGCCGTCATGTGGACGGTGGATACGTTTGACACTTGCACCACCACTGTAGCTGATGTTGTCTAATGTGATTCCCATGCCGTCTAACCAGTCAATGGCTGAAGCTGAGTTATCGACTAAGTAGTGTAAAAGTTCTTGGTCATTCGTACCTTTACCACCTTTTAGTGTGTCATCAAAGAACTGTTGGTTGCTGTCTTCGATTCCTTGTTCTTTTTGGAATTTTGTTTCAGAAGCATTCATCCCACCAGAAGATTTCAATGTGTTTCCGCCTGCGATCGGCATTTTTTCCAAGATGACTGGATTCATCCCAGCTTCTTTGGCAGATAAAGCAGCTGCCATTCCGGCACCACCAGCACCAACAATGACAATGTCATATTGATCTTTTAGTTCAGAAGGATCGGTATATTCTTGTTCAGATGCACCTGAAGCCACTTCTGTTTCGCTTGATGATGCTGAACTTTTTGCTGTTTCACTATCTTTTGTCGCCCCGTTACTACCACAAGCACTGAGCAATAATAAACTTGCAGCGCCAATGACCAATTTCTTTAATCCACTTGTTTTCACTTTTTTCCCCCAACTTTCTTTCTTTTGTTTGATTGTTCTTTGATTCTTCCACTGAAAAAGCAGCGCTCTAGCACTATTGATTGTTACTTTATTAACAAACAAGAATAAAAAAATATTTTGACTATTAACAATTTCAATTGCTTTAAAATCAGCGTTATCATCTAAAAAACAAACCCAACATATTTATATAAACATAATAAAAATAGAAAATAATAAAATCACGCTTATATTTTGTGTAATTTTTCATTAGTTGTTCTAATCGAAATTTCATTTACTGTGTATATGTCCCCATTGATCAGCGGTGCATACATAGAAATATATACACACCGCAGGCAAAACCTTAGGAATTTTTCTTTGATTGCTTCTGGTCAAAATTTATTTGATTGCTTCTATTCTTTACTTGCCAACTGCTAGTTGCTTTTTTGGAACGATAATTTTCTACATCTTTATTACACAGAAATATCCTTAGCGCTTTCATGATTTTCGAAAACGGCACTGACTACTTGTTGCGAAAAAACAATCACATTCTCCTGCAAGATGTGTTCTCCTCTGATGGATTCGATTTTCTTTGTCAGACGTTCAATCTCTAAACTGTCGATCGCTCCACTCATGTAGATTGCCGAACGATTCTGGTAGGTGTTTGAGATAATGATGTCTGGCTCTTCAACTAGTGATTCCGCAGCAATAAAATCAATATTATAAAGAGCGGAGAAGATCTTTTTCAGCTGCATAATGAAGAACTGTTCAAATGAGAAAGGAAAATCTGTTTCTACAGAAACAATGATCTTTTTCTCAAATAAAGTAGGTGTGATCAGAGCCGTGTAGGCAAGAACATATCGTAAGAGCAGAAACTCCTGTTTTTCTGTAAGTTGCCCTGTTGTGCTGCCAAAACAAATGGTACGTATTTTATTCACAAGCACTGGGTAGTAGTGTCTGTAATAGCGGATGATATCTGAATCGGAACCTACTTCCAGGAATCCTTCAAAAGCGTCATAAAAAGAATGCACCGCCAATAAAATGCCGAAGACATTTTTCTCATTTCCGCCATTTAACGGCAATGTCAATTTTTCTGAGAGACTGACTGCTTCTAAATACACCTCTGCTTTTTCTCTTTCCCAAAAATCGATGATTTGCTTATAGGTCGCCTTTTTAGCGTAAAACTGCGTGGAAGTTTGCATCATCAAAAATAGAAAATAAATGCTTTCATCTCTAAAAAAGCTATACTGAAAGAAAGAATCTTTGATATTTTGAAACTCTTTTTCAAATAGATCTTGAGTCATATTGATCGACCATTGAGGCATTTCCTCCATTTTCAAGCGGTTGCCTTTTTTATCTCTGAGGATGTTGATCGCAATCAAGTAGCACCATTTATCCACGATCGATTGCTTCAGTTGAAAATCAAAATTAGGTAAGATTCGCTGAACGAATAATTCTCTGATATGAGCATAATTCAATTCGGGGTAGGGCCACTGACCGCCTTTACAAATCGTCCAAAAAAAGGAATGACCAAAGTAACGAATTTGGCTTTCGGACCCTTCAATCACGATTCGTCTATTTTTGGTGCCTATCTTTAATTCAAAGCGTTGCAGACTACGGTTGATGCAAAGAAATTTTTTTCTTAGGTTTGAAAGGCTTATGTAATTCAATTCACAAAACTCTTCAATCTTAATTCTTTTTGACAATAGACAGTTCTCGATCACTTGATATATGACTGACTGATTATAAATTTCATGTTGTATATCAAAATAAATGTTTTTATTGCCACTAAAAGAGCACCCTAATGCTTTTTTGATTTTGATTGCTTGCGGATTGATTTTTTGCAATTCATTAAGAATACTATCCGTTGTTTTTCGATTCACATTCAGTCTTTCTGATAAATTAACGATTGTTACAAAACTATTTGACTGATAAATATAACGCAAGCAATTGACCATTAATTGGGTTCGCTTTTCAAAAAGATCCTGAATAATCATGTCTTCCTCCTGCATTAAATAGAAGTTCGTTCATAAGTTGCTTTCTTTCATACTCATATAAACTGACAAAACGATTAAATATATATATTAATTTTTAATCTAATTTTAAACATTTGTCGAATAAGTCGCTCATTCTTCATCTGTTCTATGTAGTGCGACTCAACAAAGGAAGAACGCTCAACTTTTTACTGTTATAAAAAAAGGCATCTGACTGCCTTCTCTGACCTTAATTCTGTAATTGATCCTCCCTACTACTTAAGTGCTTCCTTTCAGCCATCAATTTTTAATGAGAATTTAACTCCACTAACTAAAAATTATAAAGTTAATCTGTATCTTGAGAAACCCAATTCGGGAAAATGAACTCACTTTTTTTTACATTGTCACTAGAAATGTTTTGGCAGGAACTCCTATAAATGCAGGAAAATTATTGTTAATAAAGACCTTTTTATCGCTGCTTTCGGTTAGCCATTTACTGACGATAATTATCCATGTGATGCTTTTATACTTTTTCAGGAAAAACAAATCCCCCTATTTTATCTTACACAAGCAAAAGAGACCTTCGAGAATAGCCAAAGGTCTCTTGAAAAAATTATTGTTGATGTTTCTGGACTCATCCTATACGAACGTTCTTGCGAGCGGTATATATTTTAAGATGATTTGCTTCGTGTTTTTTTTAATGCTTTAAATAAGGTGTGATATTGGCCTTTAAAGGACATGGCTTGTTCAAAAATATCTTCGCCGTCATTCAGCATCTTAACAGTAACCCAACCTAAAGATTCAGTAATAGCACTGGCTACCCCCGCGTTAATGGACGCGCCGGCGATCGTACCGACCCCCGGTACGAACTTGATAATATTCCCCACAGCGCTTCTACCTAAACTAACAACAACTAATTCTTTAGAAATGCTTTTTGCGATTCCCTCGACCCACGATTGACCAAACAACTTGTGTAGTCTAGCCATCATCGTCATTTGAACAGGTACAAGGAGTATCGCATCTGAAAACGGAATAGGTGAACAACCAATGATGGCCGCCGTCAGAGAAGCGGCATGGATGATTCGATGCGCTTTCTTCTTCGTAGCATCATCCACACCCATTAAAAATTCAGAGAAGACGGCATCAAATTGGGTACGGCTTTTTGCTTGGATCTTTTCTGCCGTATGTTTTGACTTCTCAAAAGATCGACGAATGATCCCTGCCGTTTTGTTTGGTAGTTTGGTTAAAACTTCTGCAAAGAATGACTGAAACTCTTCTTGTTCTGCCGATTCTTTCACTGGTTCATCCACTTGTTGCAGCAAAATCTCTTTTTGAGATTTTTTATTTTTGGGAGTGTTTCTCTTTAATTTCATAAAAACCACCTTTAATGATTAGTTGTCATAGATTTAGTTGCTTTCTCAACCTCTTATTTTCATCATACACTAACAAACAAAAATCACCTAAAGCCGCGCTCCAGGTGTTATAATTCTTAACGGAAGCACAAGAAATCAACTTCTTTCTAACAAAAAAGCTCACATGACCGATCCAACGATACCCCCTTTAAACGAGAGTCTCTCCCGTGGTATAATGACTACTTGTTTCTTGGGTATTATGAAAGTGTCATAACCTCTATTCAGAGAAGCGTGTCTAATCGAGCGTGTTTTATTCATATAGGCAGCAGCTGCTGCCAATCCCCACAACAAATCATCAATTGATAAGGAGAAAACAAATCAATGACCTATGCACTTGAAATAAAAGATCTAAAAAAAGTCTATGCGACCGGCGTCGAAGCATTACGCGGTATCAACTTGACAGTTGAAGAAGGTGACTTCTATGCGCTTTTAGGGCCGAACGGTGCTGGCAAATCAACAACCATCGGGATCATTACTTCACTAGTAAACAAATCTTCTGGCAGTGTCAAAGTTTTCGGTTATGATTTGGACAAAGAATTGGTTCAAGTCAAGCAACAAATCGGCTTAGTTCCACAAGAATTCAATTTCAATCCTTTCGAAACAGTACAGCAAATCGTCGTCAATCAAGCGGGCTACTACGGCGTTCCTCGCAAAGAAGCGATCGCTCGTAGCGAAAAATACCTAAAGCAATCCAATTTATGGGAGAAACGCGATGTTCGGGCCAGAATGCTTTCGGGAGGAATGAAGCGCCGTTTGATGATTGCACGGGCTCTGATGCACGAGCCGCGACTCTTAATCCTCGATGAACCAACATCTGGCGTAGATATCGAACTGCGCCGAGAAATGTGGGCCTTCTTGCAAAAATTAAATAAAAATGGTACGACGATTATTCTAACCACTCACTATTTAGAGGAAGCAGAAATGCTCTGCCGCAACATCGGAATCATTCAATCCGGTGAATTGATCGAAGATACCAGCATGAAGACCCTTTTGTCCAAATTACAGTTTGAGACATTCCTCTTTGACTTAGATACCTATGTGAAACCACCTGTGATCTCCGGCTATAAAAGTGCTTTTGAAGATGATCAAACGTTAGCAGTCGAGATTGAGCGCAATCAAGGCGTTAATGATTTGTTTGAGCAATTTACTAAGCAAGGAATCAAAGTTCTTTCCATGCGCAACAAATCGAATCGTTTAGAGGAACTCTTTTTGAAATTAACCGAAGAAAAGCATGAAGCGGGGGAAAAAAATGTTTAGTCTTTATTTTACAGCATTAAAAAGTCTAGCGGTCAAAGAAACCAACCGCTATTTACGGATTTGGGTCCAAACACTCGTACCACCAGTGATAACGACTTCGTTGTACTTTATTATTTTTGGGAAAATGATTGGCGGCCGTATTGGCGAAATGGGCGGCTTCTCCTACATGGAATTTATCGTTCCCGGGCTGATCATGATGTCAACGATCACCAGTTCTTACGCGAACGTTTCGTCTTCTTTCTTTTCTCAGAAGTTTCAAAAGAATATTGAGGAACTTTTAGTTGCACCCGTACCTACTCATGTGATTATTTGGGGATTTGTTTTCGGTGGTTTGGGCAGAAGTATTTTTGTTGGTATGCTGGTCACAGTGATTTCTCTCTTTTTTGTTCCTTTGCATGTTTTTTCTTGGGTAATGGTTATTCTGACATTAGTGATGACCGCAATTCTTTTCTCACTAGCTGGTTTGCTAAATGGTATCTTTGCCCAATCATTTGACGATGTATCGATCGTGCCAACGTTTGTCCTACAGCCACTGACTTATTTAGGAGGCGTCTTCTATTCCATTTCGATGCTGCCACCAATTTGGCAAGCTATTTCTAAAGTGAATCCAATCGTCTATATGATCTCTGGATTCCGTTATGGCTTTTTGGGCACAACTGATGTGCCGATTTTAGTCTCTGTTCTGATTCTAGTTTTATTCATAATTGTTTTGTACGGTATCTGTTGGAAATTAATTGAAAAAGGCCGCGGTCTACGCAGCTAAGAAACTGACGGCTATCTTTCAATAAAAACAGGAAGGCTGTGCCAAGAACTAAGAGAGTTCTTGGCACAGCCTTTTTCTAATTCTTTTTGCCTTGTCTTTCGGGACTGACCCAAACACCGCTGCCGTGTCCCAAAATTGTTTTGACCGCTGGTATGAAGGTCGTTACGATCGTTAAAGCATTGACCATCCAATAAATCAGCATATAAAATGGTGCAAAAATGAAATACTTGATTTTTCTGCCAGCATCGTCCACCAATAAACTAGTCAACAACTGCATGATCCCAGCAACCATTTCAAAACAAACGAATAGGAAGGCCATTGTCACCATATGATACATTCGTTCAATGTTTCCTTCGAATGCAAAACGAAGAAAAGAAAAGATGAACAGTGCTGAAGAGATCCAAAAGAAGATCGACCAAATAATACTCAATGTTTGATCCACAAACATGACGGACCGACCAATATTTTGAAATGGATGAGTGAATACTTTTTTGAAATTTGTCAGCCAGACTTCTGTACCGCCTTTTGCCCAACGTTTCCGTTGGCGATAAAGCATCTTCATGGTCTCAGGAACTTCCATGAAAAACATGATCCGCGGAGCAAACAAGGACAACCAGCCTTGGAATTGGTGATCCCAGGCAATACTGATATCCTCGGTGGCACGATTTTGGCGGAAGAGTCCCACATCGATCAAAGCATTTTTTCGATACATCGTGTTGGCACCGCTGTATGCATAGATAACACCTAGCACGCCTTGTTGCGTCCGCTTGATAATACCTACGATACTTGAAAATTCAACAGTTTGTGACTTACTGACAATCGTCGTCCGATTCTGAACGTCCATGTTTGCAGTGATCGCTGAAATATTTACCGCATCTTGGCGAATAAAGTAATTGACATATTTCCAGAGTGCATCGGGTTCCGGTACAGTATCTGCATCGTTACTCAAAATCAGTTCTCCATTAGCAAAACCGATCCCGATATTAAAGGCATGGGCTTTTCCTTGGTTTTTTTGGATGCGTACCACTCGTAGATTAGGGTAGGTTTGCTGCAAACGCTTAAGGATTTCTGGTGTTTGATCCGTTGAGCCATCATCTGTGACTAACACTTCGTAACGGGTATAATTCAGTTTATTCATTAAGTAATGAATGGTATCTTTAATGACCACTTCTTCATTATGGGCAGGGACCATGGTCGTGATCATTGGCTCTACTTCTTCGGGAATGGGGATCCATTCAATCTGTTGATGCTTAAACAAATACGTATGACAAAGGACGCCAATGAACCAAGCAAAGCCGCCTAAGATTGGATAAGTAAATAAAATGGCCACTAATAGAAAAAGGAAGAAATCCACTATCGGGTATCCCGTATCGATTTGTTCAATCATAGAGAGACCCCCTTATCTTTATACAACTTTACTATTTCTGTTTCCGTTAGATTTTGTTCCGGTTTCACTTCATAATAACAAACAGAATGCCGCATCTCTTCAGGACCAAAACGGTCATCAAAAAATTCTTCCAACACTTCTTTGCGCTGTTCAAGTTTTCTTTCATCATGCAAGACTTCTTTCCGCAATGTATGGCGAAAACGCCGATTGTTCCTCACGGTCAACAGAACAAAAAGAATAACTAAAAGAACGAAGGAAATTCCTAAAAACAATGCTAACAATCTAAAAATAGTGGCTTCCTCCACATAGGTCCTAAATCGTATTTGAGCGGCTGTTTGCGGAAAGAAAACCGGGAAAGCGACCCAAACGAATGGTACGATCACAGCAATCCACGCAAGCAGTGTCAAAAATGATTGCCACAACGTTAACTTTAAATGTCCTTTTTCAAAAAACAAATCTGAAACCAGCTGTTGACTGACTTCTTCTCTGGTGATTCTTTTTTTCATCCCACATCCTCCTTTTGGCTGTAACTCTCTTCTCCATCTATACATCGCTTATTACTAAAAAGAAGCATCAACCCTGGTAGCGGTCACAAAAACACTTAATCAATAAAAGCTATATTTGACCTCTTGTAGGACTAGGTCTAAGCGAGTATACCTACATTTTAGTTGAATCGATTCGAAAGAAAAAGAAACTAGCTTGCGCCAGTTTCCTTGTGATCCTATTCTTTTAATTCGACTTCCTAAAAAGAAAACCGCTAACAACAATTTCAAAAGTTATCAGGCAAGTCCATTTTTTTGAACACCCACGAATCTTGCTTTTTAGTACCCTTTCATCCAGACAGATTCTAATTGATTTCCGTCCGGATCAAGCACTTCAAAACCAAGCATTTCTTCCTCTGGAATCCCCATCTCTACTTGAAACGACTGTCCCCCATTGGCTTCAGCCGCTTTAGCAAAGTCTCGAGCTCCTTCAGGTGTATCAAAGCTAAATGCGATCAAGGCAGCATTCGTCTTTTGCGTATCCGCAATCTTTCTACCATTTAAAAACTGTTCATAAAACGCATATTCTGACAGCATCACCCAAATCGTCTCATTCCACATCATTCCACTTGATGTTTCATTCGAAAATTCTTCATTCTTGCTAAAGCCCAACGCTTCATAAAAACTAGTAGCTCGCTTGATATCTTGAACAGGCAAATTGATAAAAACCATCTTTCCCATGCTGTTTCCTCCTTTGACAAACCCGAGCGACATGTCATTGCTCCTTTATTATAAAGGGCCGATCCAGATAAACAAAACAATCAATTTGAAGCTATTTTCACAAAAAATGCAGCGGCATTTTTCAGGATGACTCCTTTTCTCCATGCCAGCTGCATTGTTTCATATCGATTTTTCCGTTTGTTTTAAAGACGATTCCTTCTGCTAGCAGCCGCTGCTTTCGTTCTACGGCGGTAAAGCCCACGATCTCGCCGTCTGCTCGTACTACCCGATGGGCTGGTAATGACTCTGGGCAATATTTCATGGCGCGTCCTACAGCTCGTGCGCCATTCAAGCGACCTAAAGCCCAAGCTATTTGGCTGTAAGAAGCCACTTTGCCATACGGAATCTTCTTTACGAAACGATACACCTCTTCATAAAATGGATTCATACCTATCAAGCAGCTCCTTTCAAGCGTTAGCGAATTTGCTTGTTCGCTCAATGCACGATAACTTGCATGCCATAAAGGGCATGTTCATAAAACCATTTTGCATCTGCAACAGTCAAACGGATACACCCATGAGAATTGGCTTTTTGTCCTAGTTCTTCTGCTTCTTCTTCAATGTAATCTCCCGAAGCGTCAATCGGCACCGAATGAAACAAGTAGACGCCATGATCTTTCCAAGATACCCAATAGTTCGCTCCCTCACCAGAAGATTCATTAAAAAAAGTTTCTCCTCTTTCAGCTTGAATGGAATAAGTTCCTGTAGGCGTTCTTCGGTCTCCTCCTGATCCAGTAGAGCAAACCATCGTATAAAGCACTCGATTCTTCCGCATGATCTTCACCCGCTGGTTTGCCAATGAGACATCGACCCAATCACCTTCTTGTAAAACAGGATAGGCTTTCTTCTCAGATGGATGACGCCAATCTGCGACGGCTACTTCTGTCGAAGAAGAATCCTCTGAGGATTTAGACGTTCCTGATCTCTCCTTTTTAGTAATTGCATTTTTTTTCGTAGGGATCGTTGCTTTTTTAGGAATGGTCTGTTTGATCTGTTCTGTAGACTGGTTCGTCTGACCAGCGGCTACGTTATGTGATAGGCTGGCACTAACAATGAATAACAGCACAGCACTCACAAACATACCAATGGTTCTTTTAGGGTATCTTTCTTTCATTATTTCTATCCTTACTAAGCCGTCGAAAAATCTCTCAGGCACAATTTCCAGTTCATTTTACCAAAGCTGCTTCTAAAACGTGATTTTAATCAGCAGTGACAAAACAAGTTAACAGCAGATTTCGTTTCAGCGTCTCTTAAAAAACTCTTGATAAAATGATCCATTAGCAGTTTAACGCCTTTGTAACTAAAAAGCCAGTTAAAAATGAAAGAGTAGAACCAGCCTACAACATCGTGCAGCGCTTCAAACGGATGCGGACAGGCCTCATTCAATCGGGTGGTAACTAAACCCTCGTCCTAAAACTTCAGCTACATTGCTGGCAATTACAAATGCCTGCGGATCAATGCTTTCAATCAATTGTTTGATATCAGCAAATTCTTGATCGTTGACAACGATCAATAAAACTTGTTTCTCACTTCTTCGATGAACACCTTGTGCTTCTAACAAGGTTGCCCCTCTAGAAATTGCCGTTGCAATGGCCGCTTGAATCTCGTCAAGATGTTCCTCACTCATGATCATCACAGACTTCTTGCGGTCCATCCCAGTTTCGATATAATTCATCACGATCGAAGTAATCACAATCGAAAGAATCGCAAACAAAAATTCTTCAAACCCAAAAACCAGTAAACTCATTGTTACCACAACCGCATCTGTGGCTAAAAGCCCGATGGAAGGATTGATATGGAAATATTTCTGGAAGATCAGCGGCGGAATCGTAGTTCCGCCACTAGAAGAATTATTTTTATATAAAATAGCAACCCCAGCAGCAAAAATCGCACTCCCAAAAATAACAGACAGCAGACGATCACTGGCCAACATATATTCAGGCACTACGGCAATTGCTAACGGAAAAACTATGCTGCCGAACAGCACCTTGAAGAAAGGCGCTTTCCCCAAAAAAACATAGGCCAGAACCAACATCACACTGTTCAGAACCATGATCACAAGCGCACGGTCCCAGCCCAAAGCAGATTCCATCAAGATTCCAATGCCACTGACCCCTCCAGCTGCAATATGATGAGGACCTAAAAACATGTTGATGCTCACCGCTAGAATCACCAGTGCAGAGAGTATTTTACTATAAGTTATCAATTGCTTCATTGTCTTCCTCTTTTCTTTGATCATCCGAATAGAATCTGTCATTTTTTCCGAGAACTTGTGCTTTTACTATACCCTCATCTCTGAGTTGAGACGAAATTTCTGTTCAGAAGACTGAAACTTTTTTTCTTATAGGATCAAGTACAGGTAAGAAAAATTTGCTCAAAGCTTGGTTGTTTAGGAACCTTTTGACTTGCGTTCTGACGTTCATTTTCTCACAGAATCGTTGGAAAAGAGAAGCATTTTTTTCAGCCTTCTCTGAAAATGATCATCTAGAATGCTGCTGCATTTCCATCTTTTTGCACTTGACTCTCTTTAGAGATTCCCTTATTATCAAGGTTAACGATTTTAAATCAGAATTTTCTGAATTTTTAGGCGAAATAAACAAAATGAGGAAGGATGAACCATTTGAAGACAAACAAACAAACCACTTGGTCTGGCGAACCCAACGAAGCAGCAATCCAACTGCTCCAGCAAGAAGGCAAAGTCATCGTTTGCCCCACTAAAGTAGGCTATATTATTGCCGTCTCTGACAAGAAAGGACTAGAACGCAAGTTTTCTGCCAAAAATCGCAAACGTAATAAGCCAGGAGTTGTATTATGCAGCTCATTGGAACAATTACAAGAATTAGCGGAATGGAACGATGAAATTGCGGCAGTTTACCAAAAATGTTGGGACAACGATGTTCTTTTTGGCGCGATCTTACCATGGAAAGAGTCTGGAAAAGCATATATTCCTGACGGATCGCAAGAATTGATGATGGATACCAGGGAAACGAGTTGTTTCGTCATCAAATTCGGCGTTCCTGGAGAACAAATCGCTAAAGCTCTTTGGGAGGAAAAGCAACAGCTATTGTTTGCCAGCTCAGCAAATCCTTCTGGTAAAGGCAATCGTGGTCTGGTGGAAGGAATTGGTGAACAAATCGCTAACGAAGCAGACCTCATCATTGAAAGCAATGACTATGTCGCTTCGATCCAACCAGATAAAACGATAGAGACCCGCTACGAACAAGGAGTCATGGTTTCTTTCGTAGATTCTGCTGGCAAATTGATTCCTCATCAAGGCTCTCAGCGATCGATCACCCCGGCGCCTGTATTGATTCGGAAGGGTTTAGCTGTAGATAAAATCCAACTGTTTTTGTCCGATCACTTCAATTCCTGGGACTATCGCCACGGCGAATACTACTAAGCAATTCATAGATTAGGACATCAGTCCAAGCATTCAACTAACCTTAGCTACGACTCTTCGACCGTAGCTGAGACTTTAGATCGAACTGCTTACAGCTGATGTCCTAATTTTTTGAGGGTAATTCTTGCATACAACAGCATTTTCCTTTCAATACTACTCTTCACAGATCAAATCATTTCTTTGATCGTCATGATAGCGTTCCAGATTTAATGATTCAGCTTACTGGTTACATCAGTCAGTCCCCTATGAAAACAGTCTCTTCCTAAAGAATAGAGCTACTATTTCTTGATGATCATCTGAATCGCTTGTTCCAGCTTCTGTGCTTGTTCTTGAGGATCTTTTTCTGGATTCTCGAAACAATCTTTCAAGTTCTCTGCAACAATCATGCCCATCACACGATCGATACTTGAACGTACCGCACTTAACTGAGTGATGATATCGATACATTCCTTCTCTTCTTCGATCATTTTTTGAACCCCACGAATCTGCCCTTCGGCACGTTTTAAACGATTCAGCACATTTTTTTGTTCACTTCTTGTCTTATCCATCGTCTCACTCCTTTCCTATTAGAATATACCCTACAACGGTATAACGGTCAAACATTCTTTTCGTATCCGCAATGTTAATCAAATCAAATCATTGACAAATATAGAAAAACTGGGTTTAATATACCCCATACCGTATATAAAGGAGAATGTCTATGTTTTCATTGTTTCGTTCTGTCCCTTCCATCTCTATTCGTGATTTTTCCGCAGCACTAACTGCAAAAACGAAAGTTATTGATGTCCGGACGCCCTCTGAATACCGGGGTGGGCATATTCGAAATGCCGCCAATGTCCCATTAAATAAAATCGCCCACTATTCAGGAAAAAAAGAACCGTTATATGTGATCTGTCAATCAGGCGTCCGCAGCAAACAAGCTGCCAAATTATTGATTAAAATGGGCTATGATGCCACAACGATTCGCGGTGGCATGAATCAATGGCAAGGACCAATTCAAGGAGGAAAATAAAATGAAAGTACTGATTGTCGGTGGGGTCGCCGGAGGCATGTCTGCTGCAACTCGATTACGCCGCTTAATGGAAGATGCTGAAATCATTGTTCTAGAGAAAGGTCCTTATGTGTCATTTGCGAACTGCGGCCTTCCTTACTTTATCGCAGGTGAAATTACTACTCGCGATCAATTACTACTGCAAACACCAGAGTCCTTAATGGCACGTTTTGGTTTGGATGTTCGTCCAAATCAAGAAGTACTGGCTATTCACCCAGAACAAAAGACGGTGACTATCCATCGAGATTCTGAGACTTATGAAGAATCATATGACAAGTTGATTCTTGCTCCGGGAGCAAAAGCAATCATACCAAAAATCCCAGGATTAGACCGTGCCACAAACTGCCGTCAGTTACGAAATGTGCCGGATATGGATGCTATTTTGCAGAAAATCGATCAACATACCCGCCAAGCCGTCGTAGTCGGTGCCGGCTTTATTGGATTGGAAATGGCAGAAAGTCTGAAAAACCGTGGCTTAGAGGTCACCGTCGTTGAGAAAGCATCGCAGGTTTTACCTTCGATGGATGAAGAAATGGCTGCCTATGTCAAAAATGAATTGATAGCGAAGGGAATCAAGGTCATTACGGGCCAATCCGCAGTTTCTTTTGAAGAAGAAGGGAAAAAAATTCGGTTAGAAGATGACACTGTACTGGACTCAGACCTGACATTATTGTCTATCGGGGTCCAACCAGAATCAAGATTAGCAGCGGAAGCTGGGATCACTACTGGTATTCGAGGAGGAATCCTTGTAGACGAAAACTACCAAACGTCGCAAAAAGACATTTACGCTGTCGGAGATGCTATCGTCACGAAACAACAATTAACTGGAGAAGATGCGTTGATTTCTTTAGCCTCACCAGCTAACCGTCAAGGCCGGCAAGTCGCAGACGTGATCGCTGGTCTGCCAAGGAAAAACCGTGGCAATATTGGAACTGCTATCCTGCGAGTCTTTGGGCTTACAGCAGCCATGACCGGATTAAGCGAGAAAGCAGCAGTATCTGCGGGCTTGCAGCCAGCTGTGATTCATGTCAGCGGAAAAGATCATGCTGGCTATTACCCTGGTGCTAAAGATCTGCTATTGAAATTGATTTTTAATAAAGAGACAGGTACTCTCTATGGTGCTCAGGCCGTTGGACAGAGTGGCGTCGATAAACGAATGGATGTATTAGCCACAGCCATCAAAAGTGGATTGACGGTGGCAGATTTAACAGAACTGGAACTAAGTTATGCACCGCCTTTTGGTTCCGCCAAAGATCCAGTGAACCTGATCGGCTATGCGGCATTGAATCTAATCGAAGGGATCAGTGAATCAATCCAGTGGCATGAACTTTCTGCAGAATTAGCTGCCGGCAAACAATTACTAGATGTCCGCAATACAGCGGAAATGACTGGCCGCTTCAAAAACGCCCTGCATATTCCGCTGAATGAATTACGAGACCGACTGACTGAACTTGATCCGACTGCTTCTTATATCGTCAGCTGTCATAGCGGACTGCGAAGCTATTTAGCCGAACGGATTCTCAAACAATCTGGCTACGAGGCAAAAAATCTAGACGGGGCTTTTGCGCTTTATCAAACTATCAGACCGGAGGAAATCATTCATGTATCGCTCGATCACAATGCCTGAATTTTATCAAGCAAGCAAACAACAGAAGTTCCACCTGATTGATGTCAGAGAAGTCGATGAATTTATCAGCGGACATGTACCAAATGCGCAAAATAATCCGTTATCTCACTTCACTACTGCCAATTTGGAGAAAGACCTTGACTACTACGTGATTTGTCACTCAGGTGCTCGGTCAGAGCAAGCCTGTCACTATATGGACCAGCAAGGGTTCAAGGCGATCAATGTATTAGGCGGCACTTCTGCTTGGCCAGGTGAACTCGTTTAAAACACGTTACACCAAATAAAACCCAATGACCGCTACTTTGATCCAAGTAGCAGTCATTGGGTTTTGGTTTAAACTCGTCAGTTAACTATTCAAAAACAAATTGATTGTGGTAAAGTTCGGCATAAAACCCGTTTTCTGCCAATAATTCTTGATGGCTACCTTCTTCGATGACTTGCCCCTCCCGCAAGACAACGATTCGATCGGCATTCAAAATCGTCTTTAGACGATGGGCGATGACAAAACTGGTCCGCCCTTTGATGGCTTCATCCATTGCTTGCTGAATCTTCGCTTCCGTCACCGTATCAACATTACTGGTAGCTTCATCCAAAATCAATAAAGATGGATTGGTCAAAATCGTGCGAGCGATACTCATCAACTGCTTTTGCCCGGTACTGAATAGATTGTTTTCTTCCGTGATTGGTGTATCATACCCTTGTTCTAACGTCATGATAAATTCATGGATGTTGGCCTGTTTTGCTGCTGCAATAATCGCTTCCTCACTGGCATCCGGCTTACCAAAAGCAATATTTTCCCGAATCGTCCCAGAAAACAGTACCGAATCTTGCAACACGATCCCCACATGCTCCCGCAATGCATCTAAATCTAACTGTCGAATGTCCTGACCATCAAATGTTACTGAGCCATTCGTCACATCATAGAAGCGATTCAAAAGATTCATGATGGTTGTCTTTCCAGAACCAGTTGGTCCTACCAATGCCACCATTTCACCCTTTTTGACATGGATGGTGACATCTTTAAGGATTAAACGATCACTATCATAACCGAAATCAACATGATTCAATGCCACTTCTTGCTTGATACCAGTGATTTTTTCACCATTTGCCGGTTTTTCTTCATCCGGTTCATCAAACATCTCATTCAAACGACGGGCGCCAGTGATTGCCAATTGAATCATGCTGTAACCAGAAGAAATCTGCATCAACGGTTGATAGTATTGTTGAGAATATTGAACGAAAGTCACCACAAGGCCTAGAGCAACTGAACGTTCCAAATCCCCATTCAATGCTAACCAACCGCCAAAGAAAATCACGATCGCCGTGTTGACCAGCGACATTCCTTGCATCATTGGGAAAAGCAATCCTGAGTAAACTTGTCCTTTGTAAGTGGCTTCCCGAACACTTTGGTTGTGCTGCAAAAATCCATCAATCGTTTCTTCTTGAAGACCGTTGGTGATGATGATCCGTTGGCCGCTGATTTTTTCATCAATGTACCCGTTTAGTTTTCCTACTTCATCTTGCTGCAGATCGACATATTTGCGAGCTTTTTGGATCACAATGACTGCAATCAGGATGGCAATTGGTGTAGACGCAATCGTCGCCCAAGCTAATGTGACATTTTGTCGGAACATCATGATCAAAATCCCGATCATCAATACCACATTGGTCAATACTTGCAGCAATGCTTGATTCAAGCTGTTTTGAATGTTATCCAAATCGCTGGTAAAACGACTCAAAATTTCACCATCTTGATGGGAATCAAAAAATTTGATCGTCAATTTTTCCAATTTATTGAATAACCCGATTCGCATTCGATTGGTGGATTTCCCCACCACTTGCGTGAACAAGATACTATAAATAAAGTTTGCTCCACTTGCCAATACGTAAAACAGCAGTAACTTCCAGATGACAGATACGAATTTTGACTTGTCATCTACGCCTTGCATCAATCCACCAACATAATTCGCTAATTCCTGAAAGGCTTGCCCCACATAGACCGGTGCTTGGACTTGCAGATAAGTGGCTGCAATCACGGTAATGAAAATGAAAAAGAAAGAGAGTTTGTATCGTTTTAAATAGTGATAAAAAAACTTGCTTGCTTTGATCAAATCCGTCATAGTTATTCAGCTCCTTTCTGAGTCTCAAAAATTTCCTGATAAATTGGATTGTTGGCAGCTAACTCTTGATGGGTACCTACTCCAACCAGACGACCTTTATCCAACACCAGGATGCGGTCCGCATTCACAACAGAAGCAATTTTCTGTGCAATGATGATCGTGGTGGTAGCTTGCAGTTCTTTTTCAAAGGCTTCACGAACCAGTTTTTCCGAACGAGCATCCAATGCACTCGTACTATCATCTAGAATCAAGATTTTTGGTTCCCCGATGACACCTCGTGAAATAGACAGCCGTTGCTTTTGACCACCAGAAAAATTACTGCTTCGTTCCGCTACGGGTGCTTCA
Organism: Enterococcus sp. ARL09-542; assembly: GCF_005234805.1. Lineage (NCBI taxonomy): Bacteria > Bacillati > Bacillota > Bacilli > Lactobacillales > Enterococcaceae > Enterococcus > Enterococcus sp. ARL09-542. The sequence continues at coordinate 159,784 of NZ_QPQX01000001.1, read as the reverse complement.
AAACGGTTCGTCAATTTTTGAATGAATTCACTTGCCTGCGCGATTTCTGTTGCATGGGTCATTTCAGGGACAGTGGCGTTCTTTTTGCCGTGGCGCAGATTTTGGGCAATGGTTCCGGAGAAAAGAATCGCTTTTTGTAGAACAAAGGAAACGGTTTGACGTAAGCTTTGCTCATTTACTTCTCGTAAATCGACGCCTCCAACTCGCACGGTTCCTTCTGTTGGATCAAACAAGCGCGGAATCAATTGAGCTAATGTCGATTTCCCTGCACCAGTTGCCCCGACGATCCCAATCATTTCTCCAGGAGCGATTGAAAAACTGATGTCTGTCAAAGCATTTTTCTCATCCCCAGGATAACGGAAAGAAACGTGCTCGAATGCCACACTGCCTGCTAATTCTTGCTGTGGAACATCTTTGTAGGACAAGTCTGGTTCGGTAACCAGAATTTCTTTCAATCGTTTGAGAGAGACCGCTGCCCGAGAAGTCATCATCATCATCATACCGCCGATAATGATCGCCATCATGATCTGCATCAAATAATTCATGAAAGAAGCGATTCCCCCGATCAATGTCGGATCGTCTTTTGCAAGGTCGCTGACAAAGAAGATCGCGCCTACGACCGCTAAGTTGGCTGCCAGCATAAAGGACGGAATCATCACAGAGAAAAGCGTACCAACGATGATGTTGTGTTTTGTTAGTTCGTCGCTGACTTTCGTGAAACTGTTCAATTGATTTTTTTCTTGAACAAATGATTTCACCACACGAATCCCTAAAAGGTTTTCTTTTGCTGCACTATTGATTTTGTCGATCAAATTTTGAATGATCATGAAATGTTTGCCCATCTGTGTAAAAGAAAGACCAGTAATGATCACTACTGCAACGATCAATGCGACGATTACCCACCAAAGTTGAGGCATCGTGGTCATGGCTAAGATAAAGGCACCAATAAATAAGAAAGGAATCCGAAACAACGACTGCAAGGAGATCATCACTAAATTTTGGATTTGGGTGATGTCATTGGTCAGTCGAACCACCAGATTTCCTGCTGAGAATTTCTCGATATTACCAAACGAGAAAGTTTGGATTTTACGAAAGGCTTCTTCACGAATATCCGCACTGACTCCTTGCGCTACTTTGGCAGAGAAAATAGTATTGATGACCCCAGCCACCAGCCCAAACACGGCTAGACCGATCAATTGGACCCCAATCGATTTCATTTCATTGTCGTCTTCTTTAATGATTGCTTCCAATACTTGTTGCAGCAGCTTCGGCTGCCATAACGTAGCCAGTACCATGACAGCTACAGAAACCAGCGCAATGAAGACAGCGCCTTTGTATTTCTTTACATGGCGTAAAACAAGATCCATCTTAAAACACACTCCTTTACAGTTTGACAGGCATTATTTAACACTGTAAAATAAAGCCGGACAATAATTTACCATTTTTAGAAAAATGTTGCAAGCGAACAAAGGATGATTTTTTTATGGAACAAAAGTTATCAAAAGAATCAATTATTCATGCGGCTTTTGCCTACCTAAAGGAAACATCTGACCTTTCTCAGTTAACCATGCGCAAATTGGCAAAAGTACTTTCTGTTCAAGCACCGGCATTGTATTGGTATTTCACGAATAAACAAGAGCTGTTGCAAGCGATGGCTGAAACGATGGAAAATGATCTGCCGGATGTCCCTGCGGGTAGCTGGCAAGAACAGTTGCAAACCTTTATGGCCAATTACTACGATCTCTATCTCCAATATCCCTGTGGTGCAGAACTAGAGATTCATACGATTCCTTCCTATCCTAGCCGACTGCTGCATTTAGAGCAAATGATCACTATATTGATCGAAGCCGGCTTCACTCCTGCCCAAAGCCGTCAAACCGTTCAGGCATTGCATCATCTCTTATTGGGACACTTACTCGATCGTCAAAAAGAAGAACAATTACGAGCAAAAATTGTAACTGGCGATGAAAAATTGCGGGCACATGTCTCTGCTATGCGCAGCTATGCTGTTGAGAATCATTTAAATGGGATGGCAGAAGGCATCCAACAACGCAAACAAATCGACGAACGTCAAGTTTTTCTGGAGAGTATCGCGATTTATCTGGCTGGCTTAAACAAGCGAAATACCTCTCTAAAATAAAAAAACGCCAACAAATCTCACTAAGTTTCCTTAAATCGCTTTCCGATTTCAAGGCACGAGGCTCGTTGGTGTTTTTGTTGCGTTTTTTAAAGCGTTGTTAGTTCTTCTTTTTGTTTTTTCGTCAATTTCTGATAAACCAGTTCATAAGAGGTCAAAATCAACTGTTCAATTTGTTCGTCTGTTACCTCATCCGCTGCTAGACGAATAGAATTCCAGTGGGTTTTATTGGCATAGTATCCGGGAATAATCGCCTCAGGGTATTGTTCACGTAATTCTTCATTGACTTCCGGTTTATTTTTCAACGTAATGATCGCATCATCATTCGCTTCAGGACTCATCATACCAAACTGTTTGCCGATTAGACCAAAATAAATCGTCCCCCAATCCTCACGATAGGCCACATTAGCACCTGCCAATGACTGACCGTAACTTTTCAGGCGATCGATTCGTTGTTGGATCTGATTATTCATTGCCATCCCTCCGGTTTGAAACTGATTTTTTCTTTAGTGTACCATATCTTAGAGGGTTTCTTTCATAAGCAAACTGTTGATTTAGATAAAAAAACAGACCCGCTAAGCGAGTCTGTGATACGTATGAATGTTTGGCTTGATTAATACCAACCGTTAGCTTCCCAGAATGCTTTTGCTGCAGACCATGAACCATAACGTGAAGCAACATAATTATCGGCTACTTTTTCTTGATTGGCCGCTGAATAGTCCCCATTCAAGTAAGAGTTAGTCAACTGATAACGTCCATAGTATTGGCCATTTGTTGCTGTATAAGAACCGCCAGATTCTTTGTTCGCGATCCATTCTTTAGCTGAAGCTTCTGAGCCTGTTGCTGCAGAACTGCTTGATGCAGATGAGCTTGGGCTTGTTTGTTGGCTGCTGGCAGGTTGTGAAGCTGGTTCTTCATAAGTGACTGATGATTCTGCAGCTGCTGAAGAACGTTCAATTGTATAGCTGGCATCGTCTGTTGGTAAGACCAGTGTTTCACCAACATAGATCAAGTTTTTGTTCGTAATGCCGTTTGCTTCAACAATTTTATCAACGGCTTCTGAGGTGCCAAAATAGTTATAGGCAATCGTAGATAGTGTATCCCCAGATTGCACCGTGTATTCTTCATCAGCAAACGCATCTTGTCCACCTAGAAACACACCCAGACCTGCAAGGACAGCTGTACTAAGCAAAACAGTTTTCAATGACTTCATAAAATAATTCTCCTCATCTTGTAGCGTTTATAGTCTATCGCAGGAGAAATCTCCAACGCATAGACTAGTCTAACACCAGAGAATATTTCATAGGTGAAAATCTCGTTACAGATGATTACGAATGCGTCGAGTTCCTTACGTTTCGTAAGCGTCGCGTAATTCCTTTTGAATCAACAACGATTATCAACATAAAAATATAAATTAGTTATTTTATTTCAATAAAAGTGAATCCCCTCTTTTTTATTTGTGAATTGTTACAAATTGGATGAATTTACACACAGTCGTAACAAAAAAAGCTGCAGCTGAACAGCGCGTTTCCATGAATGCTTGTTGCATCGATTGGAGCAGGCGTTCACTTGCTGCAGCATCTTTCGCTGACACTTTATCAAACCGTTTTTTTCACTGGAATCAACTTATTCATCACAATAGCAGCAATCGCACTTAACGCAATCGGTGAATCCAATAAGTATTGTAGAAATTGCGGAGTTTCTTGTTTGATCTCAGCCGGCATGAACAAAAGACCGATCGCTAAGATTAGCGGAACACCAATAATATAGAGTTCACGTTCAGAAAACTCTTCATTCTTGATCACTCGAAAGCCGCTAAGCAAAATGATCACACAGACAACTGCGAAGACACCACCGATTACCGCTGAAGGTACGGCATGGATCAACGCTGATAACTTGCCGACAAATGACAAGAGGATGAACCAGCAGGAAGCCATCACAAAGACTTTTTTACTGGCAACCCCAGTAATGGAAATGATACCGGCATTTGTTGAATACCCCGTCACTGGTGTCGTTCCTACTAAAGCAGCCACCAGGCAACCGATTCCTTCACCAATGACACCTTTATTGATTTGTTCATCTGTCACAGCTTCCTCAGTGACAGAGCTGACGGCATACCAAGTTCCTGTTGTTTCTGCTAGTAATACCATATAAATCACCAGCATCGTCAAAATAGCTGAAACATCAAAATGAAGACCATAATTGACGAAAATAAGTTTTGGCAAACTGAAAAATGAAGCATCCGCAACAGACTGGAAGCCTACGCCGCCCATGAACCAAGCAATCAGCGTCCCGATCATTAAGGCAATAATCACCGAGCTAATCCGGAAATATTTACCTAAACGAGGGAAGTAATCACCTAACATCGAGAATAAAATCAAAATTGCTGCTGTCACTGCAGCCAAAAACATGTTCTGATTAGCCGATAATGTCTCAGTAGCTGGATAAATGTTGCTGGTAAAAGCTGTAGGTAACAATGTCAGTCCAACGATCATGATAATCGTGCCACTGACGATCGTGGGAATAAAGTTGCGGACAATATACTTATAGATCCCTGTCATCCCTAAAAGAATAACAGCCAATGCCCCGACAATACTAGCTCCTAAGACAGTATCCATACCTTGCGCTCCAAAATAGATACCAATGATTGCGCCTACTGGTACAAAGGACGGCCCTTGACAGACGGGCAATTTCAAGAAAAAGAGAACTTGGATCAGCGAAGCAATCCCAGCACCTAAAAAGGTGGATTGGATCAGCCCGGCTGCATCCGACGAGCTCATGGCAACAGCAGTTGCAATAATAAAGGGTGGGACATACACATCCATTGCCAACACGTGTTGTAAGCCAAGAACAATGGCTTGTCCTAAAGGTATATCTTCATTCATTCCGATCGTTAAACGATTACTTCTGGTTTCCACAGTATCAATCTCCTCATTTTTCATGTACTTTTTTTCCTTGCACCCAGACCTGACGAATGTTTTCAGCCGTTGCTAGATACAAAATCTTTTGTAATTGTTCTTTCGGTTGGTTCAGTACACCAAAAGCTGGCAATGGATTACCAGAATAACAAGTATCGATCACTTGAAGGTCGCAAGCGTAGCCTTCCTTGATAAGACCAATCGGTAGTCGTAGCGCTTCGCCCCCTCCTTTTGTCGCCAATGAAAAAGCGTCGATGACTGAGATACGCGCATTCGCAACACCTCGATTCGTTTGGGGCAATGTAACATCCACACCGTCTTCTAACATGCGGGAAGACATAACAGCTTGCTTGATATTGTCATACAAACTTGGAGAAAAGCCGCCGGAGATATCTGTGCCTAGTCCAATCGTTACGCCTTGTTCTTTAAGCCGATTGATAGGGATCACACCATTGGCAAAGTACGCATTGGAAATCGGGCAGTGAGCAACAGCAGTCCCTGTTTCCACAAAGATCTCACCATCTTTTTCATCGATAAAATTACAATGAGCCATCACAGCTTTTTCTCCCAGTAAGCCAAAATCCCGCAAGACTTCTGTGTCGGTTTTACCAAATCGTTCCAAGACGTGATCGTGTTCCCATTGGCCTTCACTGCAATGGGATTGTACATGGACATCGTATTTTTGTGCGAGTTGTCCTAACCCAGCCAGACCTTCATCCGTGCAGCTTGGGACGAATCGTGGTGTCACTACTGGATAGACTCCTTGACGTGTCGTTTTTGCCAACTTTTGGACTTCTTTAATGAAGGTTTCGGTCTCTGCTAGTGCCGTAGCAGTTGAGGTATCTCGATAAAAATCTGGGTTCGCGTCGGGATCATCCATGACTACTTTCCCCACTAGCCCTCGTTGACCCTTCTCAGCACAAATCTTGGCTAATTGTACACTTGCTTCCAAATGAACGGTCGCAAAATAAAGAACCGTCGTTGTTCCTCGAGCCAGTAGTTGCGCAACTAAATCTTGGTACACTTCTGAAGCAAAACTTGAGTCCGCGTATTTTGCTTCCAACGGGAAGGTACACTCATCTAGCCATACATTCAACGGCTCATCCAATGCAACTCCTGCTTGCGGCCATTGGGGTGCATGAACGTGCAAGTCGACGAATCCCGGTAAAAAATACTGTCCCTTCTGCAATTCAACTAGCATTCCTTGTTTGGCAGCTGCCAGCATTTCTGGATAGTCTGATTGTTCTGTTGTGACCACCCTTTTGATCATCCCTTCAGCATCCACGCAAATGAGGACATCCTCTAAGTATTCCAGCACGCCATCTGTGGGTGTATGAAATATAGAACCTTTAAAATATTTTGTTATTGACATAAGTTTTCTCCTTTAACAAACTGCATCAGACTGCTGCTTTGACATTAGCAGTTTTCATTAAAATAAGCATCAATGGTTTTATTTTACATTCATTCGGATTTTTTTCAATAAAAACCGTACATTAATCCTGACAAAAAGAATCTAATGTTCGTTTTTAAGGCAAAAAAAAGACATTTGGTGTGTTCACCAAATGTCTTTCCTTCACTTAAAGCTGAATTGTCGTACCACTATTGCCAGCTAAAGTTTCCGCCGCTTTTTCCAATGAAGCGATCACTGCTTGACGCCCATCCTTGGAAGCAGCAAATGCGATCGCTGCTTCCACTTTTGGCAACATACTACCAGGTGCAAATTGATTTCGGTCAATGTACGTTTGCATTTCAGCGACAGTGGCTGTTGTCAATCCTCGTTGATCTGGTTGACCATAGTTGACAAAGACTTGGTCAACAGCGGTTAAGATAATAAAGATATCCGCATCGATCAGTACCGCCATCTTGGCTGCAGCAAAGTCTTTGTCAATCACCGCGTCAACTCCTTTATAGCGAGTGCCTTCATAAACCACTGGTATGCCGCCTCCGCCACATGCAATCACCACTTGACCTGCATCTACTAATGTTTTTAGACTGATTTTTTCATAAATGTCCACTGGTTTAGGAGAAGGAACGACCCGACGCCAACCTCGGCCTGCATCTTCTATATAAGTGTCGCCGCTTTCAGTCATTAATTGCTGAGCCTTAGCTTCACTATAGTAGCCACCGATTGGTTTCGTTGGATTCGTAAAAGCTGGATCAGCTGGATCGACCACCACTTGCGTCAACATGGAAACGACCGGAATATGTGCCAATCCGCGAGAAACAAGCTCTTCATCAATCGCTTGTTGCAAATGGTAACCGATGTACCCTTGACTCATAGCTGTGCATTCAGGAAATGGCATGACGTCTTCTTGCGTTTTGCTGGTTTCCTCAAATGCTAAGCGAATTTTGCCAACTTGAGGACCATTCCCGTGAGCAATCACCACGTGATGGCCGTCACTGATTAGATCAGCAATCGATTTTGCTGCCACTTGGGCTTTGGTCAATTGTTCGTGCGCAGAGTCGCCTAAAGCATTTCCGCCTAAAGCGATGACAATTTTTGACATACGTCTCCTCCTATCTTTGCGGTTGTTGTTGCGTGATACAGTGAATATTCCCGCCACCGTATACGATCTCAACTGTATTTACGCCCACAACTTCTTTATCTGGGAAAATCTCTGCTATTTCTTCAAGTGCCCGCGCATCATTTTCGTCTCCGTATTGAGGAACGATCACACCGTTGTTTGTAATTAGAAAGTTCATATAAGAAGCAATACAAATGTCGCCATCTTCTCGCGGCATGGTTCCTTCTACGTAATCAATCTTGAAATCCCCATTGATCGTGACATTTTCTACTGGGCAGCAAAGCTTATGAACTTTTAATTTGCGGCCTTTGGCATCGGTCATTTCATTCAAACGCTTGTATGCAGCTTGAGCCGCTTCATAAAATGGGCTGTTTTTATCTTCAGTATAGATACAAGCCACTTCTCCAGGACGTACAAAACATGCCACGTCATCCACATGTCCATTGGTTTCTTCCGGATCGATCCCGTCAGCTAACCAAAGGACCTTCTCACAGTTCAAGTAGTCGCATAATTTTTGTTCGATTTCTGCTTTTGTCATATGGGGGTTCCGGCCATCACTCAACAAACACATCTCCGTCGTTAACACAGTGCCTTCCCCATCGACATGGAAGGATCCCCCTTCTAAAATAAACCCTTCCGTCCGATAAGAATCCACTTGCTCGATCTCACAGATCTTTTGAGCAACTAAATCATCTTGATCCCAAGGAAAATACAAGCCATCGACTAATCCGCCCCAAGCATTAAATCCCCAGTCATTGCCTCGTAATTCGCCTTTGTCGTTGATGACAAAGCTAGGACCACAGTCACGAATCCATGCATCGTTATTGGACATTTCATAGACAGTGATGTCTGCAGGCAATTGACGACGGCAGTTTTGATATTGTTGTTGCGACACGACCACATTCATTGGCGTGAATTTGCTGATCGCTTTTGCGACTTCAGCAAATGCTTCTTGAGCTGGTTTGCCCCCATCACGCCAGTTATCCGGGCGCTCTGGCCAAATCATCCATACTTTCTCTTGTGGTTCAAACTCTCCGGGCATTCTAAACCCGTCTTGTTTCGGTGTGGTCTTTTCGATTCGTTTCGCCATGATACAGCACTCCTTCTTTTTTGATTTTTTTGATCCAGATAATGGCTTCACCAACGAGGGCAAATACAATTGCTCCAATCGTGATTGGTAATTGCTGACTCAGTGATTCAGCGTCAAATTGCAAAGGAAGCGCTGTGAAAATCAATGAGATCACGATCATGATCATCGGTAGTGCGACTAATACCTTCAAGAACAAATCGCTGCCGCTCACCTTGAAAGGTCGAGGTGTGTCTGGATCAATTTTACGTAATTTATAAAACGCAGGAAACACAGGGACATACGATAGTAGGAACATTACTAGGTTCAGTGAGAAAAATGCCCAGAATAAATCTTGATTTGGTAAAATTGGGGCGATGACGACGACGATAGAAGCAACGATACCATTCATAATTGCCGCACCAGTAGGCATGCCATTTTTTTTGCTGCGTTTGGCAAATACTTTCGGCATATCGCCATTTTCGGCCGCATAGCAAGCAGTATTATTGACCCCTAACGACCAAGAAATCATGTTGCCAAACAATGTCAGCAAGAACAAAAAGGCCATCGAAATAATGAACCAGCCGCCTGTTGATCCTGTCAATAATTTAAAACTATCCATCAATCCACTGCCGGTACTGATTTGATCCGTAGGAATCGCTACACCGATCCCGAAAGCAGAAAAAATGTAAATGGCGGCAATCACCAGTCCACCGGCAATGATCGATTGAGGAATTTGCTTCTTAGGGTTTTCCATGTCACTTGCAAATGTACAAATCACTTCGAATCCTAATAAGTTAAAAATGATTACCGAGATAAAAGACAAACTATTCAAATTGAAGCTTGGCACCATCGAAGAAAGAGTGAACTCATTCGCAACACCTTTGGTAAGGGCCGTATAGAGACCTAAGCCACCAATCAAGATTGCTAACAGCATCTTGATCACTGCTGCCCCATTCAAAATCCACACACTGTCACTGACCGGATAAAAACTGATCCAAACGATGACCCATATAAAAATCAGTTCGATCACGATAGCAGCCACCGTGGAAAATTCACGACCTGTGATAGTCGTCAACAAGTCAGGACAGACTACGGCTAGAGAGGCTAACCATAATGGATAATTGATCCAGTAGTACCAAGAAACCCGAGAACCCCAGCGATGACCGAAAGCTTGTGTCACCCAATCATAAATACCGCCATCACCAATATACGTTGTTCCTAATTCTGATGAGATTAACCCATAGGGCAAAAGGAACGCAACCAATAGAAAGATCCACCAAAAAAACTGTGAATTTCCGATTGCTGCTACCGGTGCAGCCGCTTCTGCCACAAATACAACACAAATAACCGATAAGATAGCACTCATCAAACTAAATTTTTTCTTTTCTCCCATTGTTTTCTTCCTTTCCGGTACAAGGGAATAAGGGTTGACCAACGATTGAAGGATTCTTGCAACTAGCGGATTTCTCTCTCGTGAATCCCAGTTCAGCACATAAGCTGCGACATTATTAGAACGAGCTTCCGCTCAAAAGAATCGATTCGCAGTTCGTTGGCCCCTCCTCAAGAACCAAAACAGTCTTCACGCATCCCCTTGATACGCAGACTATTTCCTTTCCTCATCTCTTGCGTCTAGTTTCATCTAACAAAACTTCCAAGTCTTTTTCAGCCGCTGCTTTTTTGGTCTCGTCGATTGGATTTTTATCCGCATAATCTCGCATCAAGTACACTAAGAGACCGCGAATCGACGTTAACCGGTTTTCTGCTTCATCAAAACAGATCGAGTTTGGTCCATCCATGACCTCATCCGTGACTTCTTCTCCACGAGTGGCAGGTAAGCAGTGCATAAATTTCGCTTGTTCACCAGCGCGTTTCATCAAGTCAGCGTTCACTTGGTATTTAGGGTAAAAAATACGCATGCGTTCCTCTTCTGATAATTCTGCTTCATACAGTCCATACCAAACATCTGTATAAACAAAATCCGAACCTTCGATCACATCGATTTGATCTGATATCGTATAGGAACCGCCAGAATCTTTACAAATCGCGTCTAATCGTGCGCGATGGTCTTCGTTTAACTGGAACCCTTCTGGACCAAATTGAACGAATTCCATCCCCATTTTTGTTGCAATCAATCCTAAAGAGAAACAGACTTGTGTGGCATCACCAATAAAGGAAATCTTGCAGTCTTCGATTTTTTTGCCTGCTGGAAGATGTTCGATCATGGTGCAAAGATCGCCAAGTTCCTGCGTTGGATGGTTGAAGTCAGACATACCATTAATAACTGGGATCGTCGCATTCGTTGCTAAGTCATACACACTATGATGCCGTTCCACGCGAGCCATCAAAATGTCAACTAAACGAGAAAGAACACGGCTTGTGTCTTCTATTGTTTCATGACCACCCAATTGAATTTGTCCTGGTGCGAGATATTCTGCATGTCCTCCTAATTGTGTCATTGCTGTTTCAAAAGAAACCCGAGTTCTGGTAGATGATTGTTGGAAAATCATCCCTAATACTTTGTTCTTTAGTAAAGGGGGGTAATAACCATTTTTGATGGCCGCTTTGATTTTCAATGACAGGTCAACGATTTGTTGGATCTCCTCCTTCGTGTAATTTTCCGTTGTAATAAAATCTCTTTTTTCCATAATGAAACCTCCTAAGTGATTTGTTTGCTTTTGCATCTTCACTTTAGGTAAAAAAGGCGGAGTTTACGATAAGCTATTAGTTGTAAACGTTATCACACTTATTCTATACTTGCTGAGGACAAGTTTATTTTTGGATATAAACCAGTTATTTTCCAAGGGTTTACAAAAGTTTAGAGGAAAGTTTAGCGGAATTAAAAGTAAAGAAAAAACAAATGGTGTTATAATTAGGATAAGAAAATTGGTGTAAGAAAAATTGAAAGGGGATTCAATATGATAGCTATTTTTATATACAATATTTTATTGATCATTCTATATTCAATCACGATGACTTTTGCTATTTATTCTTACTTAAAAGAAAAAAACAAATTATTTCTTTGGATTAGTTTGTATCTGGCATTCTTTATTTTTGACAATACAATTATTTATATGACGGAATTTCTCAATTCCTTTGCCCAAAGTTATGATCAAGCATTTATGAGTGCACCAGCAGTTAAAACTATTATATTTATGGGAAATGCCTTTTTCTCCATTTCTATTCTTGCCGAACTACACAAAGAAAAACCCTCTCCCCTCCATTATACGCTATTGATCGTTTTGGCCATTTGGATGATTACGACCCCACTGATGGAAAACTCAGCATTTAAAGTTTGGCTCTATTATCTGGGTAATCAACTCTTCCTTTTTTATCTAGGAATTTATTGTTGGCAAGGGACCAAAAAGAAGCTCCCTCTACTGAACAAACGCTATTTAAAACAGTTGATGATCATCAATCTCTTCTTTAGTATTTTGATCATAATTGAAGATAGCTTCGTGATTTTCAATGTCGACCAGTACAGCTCGTTAGCGACAAAGATTTATAATCGCAGTATTTCAGAGGATATCTTTTCGATTGTTGTTTGTATATTATTACTGCACTTCTTTATCAAAGAACGCCAACCACAGGAAGAAAAACCGCAAGAGCAAGACGCCTCTCTCTTGATTCAAAACTTTTGCCGTATTCATCAGTTTACCCAACGAGAAACGGAAATCTTTGCGTTGCTGTTGTCCCATCAAACCAATCAGGAAATCGCCGATCAGCTCTTTCTTTCATTGGGAACGGTCAAAACCCATGTTCATAACATTTTTATCAAACTTGAGATAAAAAAACGCACGCAAATTATGATTCTTTTTGAAAAGTACAAAGAGACCCATGAGGCAGCTGCCTAAAAAAGACCTGGAAGGATCGCTTCCAGGCCTTTTAAAGTTTAAAAACCAGTCATTCATTGCTCTGAACGGCTTATTCTTCCATATATGCATACTTGATGATCGTTGACGGTCCGAAAGTTGGATAGTACACACCTTTCAGGGAAGGATTGACCATAATACTACGAGCTCTTTGGTAGATTGGGACAATCCCGGCGGTTTCTTCTACTAATAGTTTTTCTGCTTTGATCATCGTATCCCAACGTGTCGCTAAATCATTGGCATAGGTCGTATTGCTATCAGCAATCAACTGGTCATAGTCTTTATTTTCATAATTCGTGTTATTCGGTGAAACGAGATTGTAAAGGTACGTCATCGGGTCTTGATAATCTGGTCCCCATGTTCCGATAGCTAACTCGTAATCGCTTTTTCGTGTCAATTCAATCGAATTATTCAATGGGACAGACTTGATTTCAACGGTCAAGCCCGGTAAGACTGTCTGTAACTGATCCTGGATGAATTCAGCCACTTTTTTATCTGCATCAGTGTCTTTGGTTAACATCTCGATGGAGATCTTATCCCCAATATCAGCAGTGGCTTTTTGCCAGTAAGCGAGTGCAGTGGCTTTATCCGGTCCTTCGAGAGGCGCATCTTCTCGAAAATCTTTGCCAGTTTCCGGATTGAAGACAAAGTTATTCGGAATAAACCCATTGATTGCTTCTGATCCATCTGATAAGACATCTTTGACTAAAGCTTCTTTATCAATCGCATAATAAACGGCTTTTCGTACATTTTCATTGGCAAAGATCGTATCTTTACCATCTCTTTTCTGATTCATCTTGAAATAGTGGATATAAGAGGTCAGCACCGTCTGTAGTTCTTCGTTAGCGGCATTTTGCTTCACGTATTCCCCATAAATATCCGCCATATCCAACTGTCCTTCGTTGAAAAGATTATATCCTGTAACAGCTTCTTTGATCACTTCATAATGGATATTCTCCAGTTTGATGGCATCACGATTGTAGTAGTCTTCATTTTTTTCCAAATCCCATGTAGAGGAAGCTTGATCCCAATTTTTCATCAAAAAGGGGCCATTAGTTAAAATATTTTCACTTGATGTGCCATAAGCATCCCCTTTTTCGGTGACAAAAGCTTCATTTTGTGGAAAAAATGGAGTAAAGGCCAATATCGAAGTCAAATAAGGAACTGGCTGTTCCAATTGGATCTCGATCGTGTACTCGTCCGTAGCTTTCGCACCTAGTTCAGAAGGGTCTTTTTCCCCATTGATGATTTCGGTGCCATTTTTAAATGTACCGTCCAATAAAAACATGTAGTTTGCTTGATTGGCTGGCGTGGCTAGCCGTTGCCAAGCATAAATAAAATCTTTAGCCGTCACTGGCTCCCCATTACTCCAAGTAGCATCTTCTCTCAACGTGATTGTGTAAGTCAGACCATCGTCGGATATGTTGGGGAAATCTTTGGCGATAGCCGGTGCGACCTTATTGGTGTCATCGATTTGATACAATCCATCAAAGACATTGACTTGGGCATTGATACTTGCCGTATCTTGTGTAGAGAGTGTATCCATTGATCCGATTTCGCTTTGTTCCATCAAATTGACCACACTGCTCGCTTGGGCAGTCGCTTTGGATTCTTTCTGATAACTACAACCTGAAAAACCGATGACGCTAGCAACAACCAACAAAAACATCATTCTTTTTTTTCCTTTATTCCTCATTTACGTCCTCCTTTTTTACATGCGTCCCAACCGCTTATCGAAGCGCTTTTTCTAAAATCGTCATCTCAATCAATTCAGCTTGCCAATCCAGCTCATCATATCGGTAGCCTTTCTTGGCAGACTCAAATTCTCCCCGCTGATTGTCGATGGGGTCTGCTCGTAAGAATTGCTTCGCTACGGTAAATCCCCCTTGAATACAGTTATTAGCAGGTAAGCGAAAAATATCTAGGTTTCCAAAATAATAAAGCCAGCGCTCTTCATTTCCGCCTCGAAATGCGCTGCCCCCAAACGAAACATCTACATAAAGCCAACCGTACTCTGGTAGATAGAAGCGCGCCCAGTCATGAGGGCCCACAAAAAATTCTGAAACATATAAACCCGACTCCCATTCAGCTGGGATATTCGCCATACGACACAAAGTGATAAATAAAAGTGCTTGAACCCCGCAGTCTCCTTTCTGATTGACTGCGCAGTACTCACTGATATTCGGAATCGCATAATATTCTCGCATAAATGAATAGGTCACTTTGGTGGTCACAAAATGATAAATCGCATACGCACGTTCCAAGGGATTTTTTGCTTCCGGCAAAATTTCCTGCAATAATTGCTGTAGAAAAGGCGTAAATTGAATATGGGGAGCGAATTCATTGAGCGCTGATGCAAATGCGTTTTTTTCCGACTCAGTCAACTCACGAATCATGGTTTGCTCATCCAACAACTGGAATAAATCCGTATAAACAGCCGTCAATTCATAGCTGTGTTCCACAGTCGCTTCAATTGAGGAAGGGTCGTTGGTTTCAAATGCGATCGTTCGCTGTGGTGCAGCGAAGGGATCAATCTGCTTGACCGCTCCTTTTGTCTGAAGAATCTTGGCATTTGCTACCTTTCCAGTGTCTCGAGGCAAAGGAATGTGCGTCAAGAAAGGACCGTCTTCTTTATTAAGCGTTGTTAGTGGTCTAAGTGATTGTTTCAAAACGATTCGAGCAGTCCTTTGTCCGAGTTGTTTCATTTTTTCTACATTCTCATCCAGTTCTACTTGTCTGGCACTGTCAATTCCGTTTTCTTCCTCAAATAAATAGCGCGTATAATAGTCTGAGCGCGTCTTAACGAGATTAGCAATAAAGCGTTCATGGAAAACTTTTTTGCCGTTCAAGTAGATCCATTCAACCTCTCCTGCTTCCACTAAGCGATCCAGTTCTTCTCGCTGAAAATCGACAAAGGACTGTTGCATCATCTCCAGAGCTTTCGTTTCTTCATAGGGATATTGCTTTGCTTCAAAAACAGTCAAAACCTTTAATTCCGTTTGCAAACGATCTTTTAAGACTTCACTGATACGGGCATTGTTCAGCTTCTGATGAATGAGTCTACGTGTTAAAGAAAAATCACCAAAATCTTTGGCTCGTTGAATGTCTTCTGGCAAAGGAACCACTAGATTGGATAGATCATTAGGATCCATACTCACTGCGCCACCTCCTCTTTTTGTTTAACGCCTAATCCAGCCGCTTCATTAAGTTGAATCACCGGTGTTTTTTCTGTACCAACAACCCCTTCATACGCAAGAACTGCTAAATCAAACGTCGCGTCAAGGTCAGCGAAACGAACATTTTTTTGTGCAGCAACAAAGTGAGCTGCCGCTGCGATACTAATATTGGTCTCCCCTGCCATACAACCTACCATACAAGGGATATTCGCAGCTTCGCAAATACTATTGATCTGTAACGCTGGATAGATGCCGCCACATTTCATCAATTTGATATTGACCGCATCTACTGCATCTTTTTTGATCAATGATAACGCATCTTGGGGTACAAATGCCGCTTCATCTGCCATGATCTGTTGGTTGACTTGAGTTCTGATAAAGGCTAATCCATCAATGTCACTAGCAGGTGTTGGTTGCTCAAAAAAAGCGATGTCATATTTCTGCAACTGTTCAATCATTTTTATTGCCTGCTTTGCTCGCCAACCTTGGTTGGCATCAATTCTCAATTCGATGGCTGGACCGACAGCTGCCCGAATTTGTTTTACTCGTTCAATATCGTCTTTCTCATCCAATCCGACTTTGATCTTCAGTGCAGTAAATCCTTGTTCCACAAACAATTGAGCATTCTCTGCCATCACTTCTGGAGTATCGATGGAAATCGTCATATCTGTCTCTACTTGGTTATCCTGACCGCCTAACAACTGGTACAAAGGCAGTCCTGTACTTTTTCCCAATAGATCATAGCAAGCCATATCGAGAGCTGCTTTGGCAGACCCATTGCCTTTCATGCACTGGTTCATGATGCTATGGATCCGGCTTAATTGCCGTGGATCTTCTCCAGTTAATGCATCAGCCAATAACTTTAGAGCAGCTTCACAGCCTTCAAGTGTCTCCCCTGTCACTAAGGGTTCAGGTGTTGCCTCACCGATCCCAAAGTCCCCTGTGTCAGTGATCACTTTAATGGTCAAATTGCTGACCTCAGTAATAACGCCTAATGCAATTTTAAATGGCTTGCGCAGCATCATTTTATTTGCAGCAATTTCCACACGTTCAATTTTCATCTTCATTCCCCCCTCTAACTTAAAACTGACTATATCATTCCGTTTTTTTCTTTTCAACACTTTTTCTGAATTTTCTGAATTTTATTTTTATACAGATTATGCATAACTCTACCAACTTATCTCCTTTGAGCAGTAAATTTAATAACAAAAAAAGAGCACAAATTTGCTCTTTTAATCAGATAATTGTATTTTATTAATAATCGTCGGATGCCAACGAACATTGATTTGTTTGATTGTATCAAGCGGACACTTTGGTTGTCGATCAGCTGTTAACAAACCGTTTTTTTCCTGTTCCACATCCGTCAACTGCGTATAACAAAAGCCGTGAAGAATTTCTGACTGATAGACAGCATCAATCACCCGCTGATAGTCCTGAATAAACTCTGCTTCATTAGCTGCATTGGTATATCCCCAGCCTTGAGCCCCTGTATCATAGCCGATCCCGCCAAATTCTGTTAACAAGATAGGAACATCTTGATGTTGAAATCCTGGACAATAAATTTTTCTGCGATTGGGTTCAGAAGTTAAAATCGTATCTTTTGTTCGCAAACTCGCCGCAAAATGGTCGTATTTCTCCAGTTCTTCTTTCGTTCCATGAACATAGCTGTGAATCCCACAAATATCACTTTCTGTCATCTCCCAGCCATCATTTGAGATAACCAATCGAGTAGGATCTAAAGAATGGATCAAGTGATAAATCGCCTGCGAAAAATGCTGTTGCTGACGATCGACACTAATGTTCGGTACCCCCCAGCTTTCATTGATCGGTACCCAAGTTGTGATACAAGGATGATTGTAGTCACGGTCGATGATCTCTTGCCATTCAGCCATCACTTTCCCCCCGCTAGTTCGTGTATAAACACTCGGTGAGGCACATTCTCCCCAAACAATGAATCCTAACTGATCTGCCCAAAACAAAAAACGGGGGTCCTCTACTTTTTGATGTTTGCGACAGCCGTTGAAGCCCATTGCTTTGGCTAATTCGATATCTTTCTTGTAATCTTCATCTGTAGGAGCTGTCATGAGACTTGTGGGCCAGTAGCCCTGATCCAACACTAGTTTCTGATAATACGGGCGGTTATTTAAGTGGACCATGCCATCTTGAATATGAATTTTTCGCATGCCAAAATAGCTTTTAACGGTATCGATACACTTTCCTTGTGACCAAACATCAAAGACGACATCAAAGAGATTCGGGGTCTCTGGAGTCCAAGTCCATCCGCGACCGTGAAAGTCACTGCGGTCGATCTTTTGATTGAATAGACTGTAAGAGCGTGTGAACTGGTGCTCGGTCAACTGCTGGCGATCAGAAACGATCAGCTCTTCGCCGTAATAAATTCTGGTACACAATTCTTTATCCGTCAAATCACCAGCATAATGATAGGCGATCTCTACGGATCCCCGATCAAACTCACTGGTATAAAAGACCTTTTCTAAATAGCCGTTTTTGTCAACTGCCTCCAACCACACCGTCTGCCAGATACCCGTTGTTCGGGTATACCAGATAGCAGCAGAATGTTCCTGCCAATATTGCTTGCCTCTTGGTATTTCTTCATCTGTTGATTGATCAAAGACCTTTAGTGTGAGTAGATCTTTGTCAAAGGTCAAATAGTGAGTCACATCAAAAGAAAATGAGGTGTGTCCGCCAATGTGTTCCCCTACTAACTGATGGTTGATGTAGACCCAGCAATGGTAATCGACAGCGCCGAAATGTAACAATAAACGTTTGTCTTGCCAAGTATCTGGCACCATCAGCTCTCGCTGATACCAAACACCGTCATGAAAGCTTTTGATTTCAATTCCACTTTGCTTGGACTGAAAGACATAAGGAACTTCGATCATCTGTGTCAATGCTTGTGGCTGTTGTTCCTCTAAGTTGTCGGTAAAATCAAATTGCCACTTACCGTTTAAATTCAGCCATTTCCTTCGTTCAAATTGTGGGCGCGGATATTCTGGTCTGTTCATAGTCGTCCTTTCCTTTTCAATTTTTTTTATTACGAGGCAAACTAGCCTTTGCTTCCAGAAGTAAGACTGATTCCTTGAATGAAATACTTTTGACCGAAGAAAAACAAGACTAACGCAGGAATCGTCATTAATGTAGAAGCCGCCATCATGATATTCCATTGAGAAGAAAATTGCCCTTTTAGTTGCAATAATCCGAGAGCTAATGTTTGTTTGCTAGGATCATTCAAGTAAATCAAGGGGCCAAAAAAATCATTCCAAGTATTCATAAACGTAAAAAATCCTACAACCATCATGGCAGGTTTAACTAACGGAAGCATGATCTTATAAAAAATCTGCCAGTGGGTTGCACCATCCAGGATCGCCGCTTCATCTAATTCTTTTGGGATACCAGCAAAAAATTGTCGCATCAAAAAGACATTGAACCCACCACCGCCAAAAAAGGCTGGGGCGATCAAAGGTACAAAGGAATTTACAAATCCTAATTTATTCCACATCATAAATGTCGGAATCAACGTCACTGCACCTGGAAGCATCATTGTCGCAATGACCATCGCAAACCACATATTCTTGTATTTAAAGTTCAAGCGGCCAAATGCGTAACCGCATAAGCAAGAAGTAAAGACATTCCCGATAATGCAGGGAATAATAATCAAAAACGTGTTAACGAGATAGGTCTTTAGATCCAAAACTTGAAAGACATCTGCGTAGTTAGAAAATAATAATTGATCAGGCAGCCACTTAGGGGGGAACTCAAAAATTTCATAGGAATCCATAAACGAGCTGCGTACTAGCCATAAAAATGGAACCAATGAGATCAGTCCAATCACCACTAATGGAACATACATCATGTATTTTGCTTTTCTCATGGTCATTTTTCTTGCCCTCCATAATACACCCAATTTTTTGCCGTACCAAAAACCAGCATCGTAAACAAACCAATAATCACAAATAGGATCCATGCTAATGCGGATGCATAACCAAACTGATTTTCTTGGAATGCTTTCCGGTAGATCAACAATGCGTAAAACAAGGTCGCATTATTGGGGCCGCCTCCAGTCATAATGTATGCTTGCGAGAATGTCTGGAAAGACCCAATCAACCCCATCACCAAGTTAAAGAAAATGATGGGAGAGATGGCTGGCAATGTCACATACAAAAATTTATGGCGCCAATTGCCGCCATCTACTTCCACAGCCTCCATTAGGTCTTGGGGAACATCCTGCAGCCCAGCTAAGAAAACCAGAGCGGTACCGCCACATCCCCATACGGCCATTAAAATCAAAGATGGGATCGCTGTTTGTTCATCAAAAATCCAGTTAGACGGCGGCAAATGGAAAAATTGCAAAACAGAATTCAGCAAGCCAAAATCCGGGTTGAATAACCACATCCATAAAATGTTTGAAGCCACCGCTGGAACTACCACCGGCAAGTAGAACAATGTTCGAAAAAATGCCTGTCCTCGAACTTTGACATTCATCAACAATGCGATCACTAGTGCAGCGATCAAACTACTTAGCGTACTGCCAAAAGCAAAGGTGAATGTCACAACCACCGATTTTTTGAAAAAAAGATCATCCATAAAAATCGTACGGTAGTTATCGATGCCGGTAAATTTGAAATCACCGATGACATTATAATCTGTAAAACTAAGAATCAGACTAACGATCATTGGGATGATGGTAAAAATCAATAATCCGAGAATTGCAGGGGCTGCAAAAGCATACCCTGCACGATTCTCTTCTTTGTGTAAATCATATTGTTTCTTTTTAGATTGTTCATCTGTTTTAAGTGTGATCATTCCTTCGTCCACCTACTTCACATACTCGTATTTGTCCCCGAACTGTTTCTCTAGTTTTGGCAAAATGTCTTCCTCAACTACTTCTCTTGGAGCTTTCTTGCCAGTCCAGACCTGTTCTAACGCGGGGTTCACGATTTGCTCGATCGAAGCAGCATCTTCACTGTAGAAGGCCTTGTTTTTTGTCAACGCTTGCTCTTTCGCTTCAACCAGTGCTTCTTTTTTATATTCTGGTGAACGATCGCTTACGGCCCATTTTTGAAGGTACGTTTCATCTGAGAACCAATTGTCTTGGTTAGGTAACCATAATCCTGAATCGATGACATCTAAACTATTCTCAGGGTCTAAAAGATACTCTAAAAATGTTTTGGTTTCTTCCCAATGTTCTTGTGTGTTTTCATTATCAAAAACCACGATTGGCGGACCAAAATTCATTTGAACGACTTTTCCCATTTTTGGTAAAACACCCATACCTAACGCTAACCCTTTTTGTTCGATAGCGTCCCCCAGGGAACGTAAGTCCCAAGATCCTGTGATCGTCATCGCTACTCTATCTGTCAGCATTGCGGTATCAGTTGAAGGAATCGTACTTGCCTGTGAGGGTTTCGGCATCACATAATCTTTGTACATCAAATCCTGAATTTTCTCTAACGCTTCAATCGAAGCATCTGTTCCAATCAGGATTTTTTTGCCGTCCTGACTAAGCACCCCACCGCCATTGCTGATTAAGAAAGATTCATAGCCTAGACCAGTAAAATTGGAGATCCCATAGGTTTTGATATTTTTTTCGTCAAAACCAGCATCGCCTGGATGATTGCCATTTCGGTCGACTGTCAGTTCTTTCAGAATGGATACAAATTTATCCCAATCCCACGCTTGATTGACGTCATGAGGTGGAACTTCAACCCCCTTTTCTTCAAAATATTTCGTACTGTAGAACAGTGTAAGCATTCCTGGCCCTGCAGGCGATCCAAAGACTTTCCCGTTGTACTCCGAGCGTGTCTCTGCGATTTTGTTCTCAAATGGTCCTCCTGATTCATACAGCTCTGTCAGATCCCTTAAGTTGCCGCTCTTCCCCCACTCTGCCGTGCTTGTTTCAACCATATAGCCGACATCTGGAAGTGTTTTGGTACTAGCTTGTGTGTTTAGCTTCTCCATATAATTGTCATAAGGGATCTGCTGCGCTTTTACTTGGATCTCGTCTTGTGATTCATTAAAGTTTTTGATTAATTTATCGATCGAAGCTTTCTCCAATGTATCGCCCCAAAAAGAAAAATTGAGGGTAACTTTACTCGCTTGATCACCAGCATCATCATTGCTCCCACATCCCGATAATAAAAAACTTCCGCCTATAACCAATGTGGAAATGAGTAGACCAATTTTTTTCATCTTCTTTGCTCCTGCCTTTTTATATTCCATTTGTATGCGCATACAATAGTTCAAAAAGAAAATCAGACGGATTATTTTTTACAAAATGATTGCTTCATGTTGCCAAAATAATGCTGTCTGTTTTTCTTTACAATTTATACTATACAAAACGAAAATACATATTTCTTCCCGAGTTATGTGTTCCTTATTCCCGATTTTTGTTTGGCTCTATTTTCTAAATTAGAAATCGATTACATTTATTCTATCAGGCATATCACACAGTAAAATAAAGAGAGCAACACCGCATCACTATCTATAGAACAAAGGAGTAGAATACATGAGCTTATACTTGGAAATTCCTGAAATCAATCCGCTGTTCCCTTTCAAAACCTTTACAAATGAAGGGTGGTCGATCACTTATCCTCACTGGCACAAAGAAATTGAATTTATTTATTGTTTGGAAGGAACTGTCAGATTAGGGGTGGATGACGAGATCATTCAAATGCATGAAGACGAGATCTATTTTTTTTCTAGTGGTGAACCGCACTTCTTCTTGTCTTCGCCAAATAGTGAACGAATCGTTTATCAATTTGATATCAAACTCTTTCAAGGGCATGACAATATCTCGCCAAATGATCGTCCATTGGCCAAAGTATTTGAGACCGTCGTCAATTACAGTAAAGATTGGCCTACCCCGATCCAAAAAGAGATCCAGACTATCTTGCTTTCTATTTATCATGAAAACCAGAAACAGCGTGAAGGGTATCAATACAGTATTTTGAGCAGTTTGTATAAATTAGCGAATCTCTTGTACCAACTGCCATTGAAGAACAAAAAAACAGAAAAAGCCGCTTTAGATAGTACATTAAAAAATCGCGAGACATTGTTCCAGATCGACACCATCCTCGACTATATTGAGTCCAATTATTTACATGCGATCACGATTCAGGATGTTGCTGATCATGTGGGGTTTAGTCCTAGTTATTTCTCACGCTTCTTCAAAAAAAATATCGGGATGTCTTTTACCAGTTATCTGGCAGAATACCGCATCCATCGGGCAAAGTATATTTTAGGAACAGAGCTGGTTCCCATGGCAGAAGTAGCTGCCCGCTCAGGTTTTTCTAGCGTCAAAACCTTTCATCACGTCTTTAAATCAATGGTTGGCACTTCTCCTATGAAATTTCAAAAAAATATTTTCGGCTTTCACTAAATAACTACGCAAACAAAACCGAAATAGATTCCAAATCGTTGAAACCGCATTTATCATTTTTATCTAGAATAGGCAATAGTTCATCAGAGAAAAAGAGATCGGAGACTTCCAGATCTCTTTTTTGTTCTCTCGAAGGAGTAATAAAAAAGCGGGGGAGACAGGAGGGTTAACTGCCGAGATAACAGAGGACTCCACGAAATTTGCTTTTCAATTTTTGGGGTATTTTGACTTATTTTCGAAGATGCTGCTTCTGCTCCCGCTGTGTAGGCGTGTTTAGAGCGTGGAACAAAAGGAAAAAACTTTTGTTCCACGCTCTAAAGAAGAATGACTTGCTACCCAAATGCCTCATCTACACAGAACTTCCTTGTACGGATCAAATAGAATAAACAGCACTCAATTAATTGGTAGAGAATAAATAGTCCCCCGTTTTTACTTGCTCTTGAATCGTTTTAGCAAAACTACCATGTTCGGGAGTATTTGTGACAATGACAGGTATCGTTACATCATATCCCGCTTCTTTGATTTGTTGTCTGTCAAAAGAGATCAGCGGTTCACCTGCTTTCACATATTGATTTTCTTCCACATGAAGAGTAAAGCCATCCCCCTCCAGACGTACCGTATCGATCCCAATGTGGATCAAAAGTTCCACGCCATTCTCTCCTCTTAATCCGATAGCATGTTTTGTTGGGGTAGTCATGATGATGTAGCCATCGAATGGAGCATAAACGACGTCATCCTCAGGGAGAATCGCAATGCCGTCTCCCATCATTTTCTCTGAAAACATCGGGTCATTCACTGATTCCAAAGAGACAACCGTTCCTTTTACAGGGCTATTTATTTTTACAGCTTCATTCGCCTGATTGAGTTTATTTTCTCTAATACGCTTCTTTTCCATGAAAACAGTGAGAGTAAATGAGACACAAATCGCAAGCAGAATAACAATGATCGAAAACCAGAAGTTTGCGTTAAAGCCAGAGCCATCTGTTGGGATGAATGTCGGAATGGCAATTAATCCTGGTGATACGACTGCGTACTGCTTCAGTTGAACAAATCCAGCTAAAATACCGCCAACTGCTCCACCTGTGATTGCCCCGATAAAGGCACTGCGGTAATTGATCAAGACACCAAAGATAGCAGGTTCAGTGATTCCCATCACGCCAGTTAATCCAGAAGAGAGTGCTAGGGCCCTTTTCTCGGTATTCTTTTCACTATACGCAATCGCTAACGCTGAAGCACCAACGGCGACATTCGCTGCTAACATTGCTGGCATGACAAATGAGTCATAGCCATAATCTCCTAGCATTGCAAAAACGAGTGGAAACAATGCTTGGTTTGTTCCTGTCATCACAAGTAAAGGTGTCGTTGCCCCCAACAAACCAACGGAAAACCAGCCTAATTTATCATACAAAAAGCTCAAGCCATTAGCAATATAGCCTCCCACTTCATTTCCGATAGGACCTAATAGAATCAAGGTTACCGGTACTGTGATCAAAATGACAAGCAATGGTTTAACAAAGTATTTGATAGACTGGGGAATCAATTTATCCGCGATTCGATCAATCACTGCCATAAATAATACCCCGAATATCACTGGAATCGTTGTGGTATTATAACTCATTGTCGGTACAGAAAGGCCTAAGAAGGTAAGTCCTTCTACACCATTGATCAGTGAATGAACAAGAATTGCCCCTAGGAACATCCCCATCATGCCATTGATACCTAATTTGCGAGCAGCACTAAATCCAATATAAATAGGCAAAAAATAGAATCCAGCATCATTCACTGCATTTAAAATCGTATAAGTTCCACTTTCTGCAGATAATCCGAAAAAGGTCACACCAATAGTTAAAACGGCAGATACCAATCCGGCTGCTACAAGGATAGGCAATACTGGAACAAAGGTACCACTGATAAAGTCAACGACTAATGCCCCATAATCTTTTAACCTTCTTTTTTTTCGATCAGTGGATGTGTTTTCACTTTTATGCTCTAATTTCTCCATAAACATTGCATATACCTTAGGGACATCTGGTCCAATGATTAATTGAACATCGTGATCTCTTTTTACTGTACCTAAAATCAGTTTATTTTTCTTCAGCTGATCATCATCGAAGGCGGATGGATCATTCAATTGGAGTCGTAATCTAGTAGCACAATGGTTCGCTGTTTGCACGTTTTCGATTCCGCCGATGTGATCGATGATATACTCAACTAGTTCACTATAATTTGTCATAGCCGATTCATCCTCATTTCATTTTATAAATCGCTTTCATTTCATTTGATAATCAAAACTGGATCATCTGTTTCTTAGCAAACTGCCTATCCGAACGATACTGATTTTGCTCCTAGGAACCGCAAGATCAGTGTCATAAAAATACGATTACTCGCACCGTTCAATGACTATCGTTCGGATAGTATAGTGTCTACTGTTTTATGTTACAAATTTATAGTTGTACCCCGTTTCCTTCTCACTCTGGACGTTTCAGGGACTGCCCATTTGAATGAATCACTTCTTTGTACCAATAATAAGAATCTTTAAGAATTCTTCGCAAATCAAGCAATTCGTCATCTGTCGTATTGATATAGACAAGTCCGTAACGTTTTGCCATGCCATTTCCCGTGCTCAATAAATCCGTAAAGGACCATGGATTGTAACCAAATACTTTTGCCCCATCTTCAATGGCTAGACCAACTTGGTAGATTTGGTCATTCAAGAATGCAATTCGTTCTTGATCATGGACTTTGCCGTCTTCTCCTAACGTTTCATGGGCACCGTAACCATTTTCCGTTATAATCATCGGCAAATGATAATGATCCTCCATATAGCGTAATAAGTAACGCATGGCAACGGGATCGATCTCCCAGTCCCAATCCGTGGTCTCTACAAATGGATTCACTGTTTGAGCAAAAATACCTGGATAATTTGGATAAACGAATTCTCCTTTTTTCCCAGACTTATTCAACCCAATTTCTTGACGTTGTGAATCAGCTGGTGATTCTTTTGCAACATTGCTGCGATAACAATTAATGCCAAAGAAGTCAATTTTTGCTTGGGCAACGAGTTCCATGTCTCCAGGGCGAATATCTGGATCAATATTGTGTTCTTTCCAGTAACGTTTGATAAATCCATTGTATTCACGATTGGCATTGAAATCATTCCAAATTTTTTCGGTTAATTCTTCGGCATTCATTGCTGCAATCTGATCTTCTGGTTTAGCAGATTCAGGATAAAACGGAACCATCCCAGGAACGGGTCCAATTTTCCCATCCTCAACTAACTCATGACAAGCAATAACTGCTTTAGCATGACAGAGATTCATAATATGGTTGACTCTCCATTTGTCTTCGAACCACGTCTCTGGATACTTACAGACACCTAACCAATCACCATAGACGATCTGCATATTTTGTTCATTGATTGCTAGCCAGTATTTTACACGGTCTCCAAACGCATTGAAGCAGGTTCTGACATACTGATCGAAGGCATCGATGATCCCACGATCATACCAACCATTAAACTCTTCATCTACCCATACCGGCATGTCATAGTGATACAAGGTAACGATTGGTGTAATCCCATGAGCAACGAGTTCATCAATCAACTGATTATAGAAATCAATGCCTAATTGATTCGGAACACCAGAATTATCTGGATAAATTCTAGGCCAAGCAATAGAGAAACGATAAGAGGTAAATCCTGCGTCAGCCATCAATTGAACGTCTTCTTTGTATTTATGATAATGATCAGCTGCAATCGAATTATCGGTATAGGGCTTTTTTTTCTTACTATTCAAGTCAATGATCGCTGTAGAACGACCATCCTCTGCCACTGCGCCTTCTACTTGCCAAGCAGCGCTTGATGCTCCCCACAAAAAATTATCTGGAAATGTTGGTTGATCTTTAAAATGCATGACCTTAGCCTTCTCTCTTATATTTAAGTAAATAACCGTTGAATAATAAATCAAGGACAAAATCAATGCCATAGGTATAGTAAAGCAACTCATTGATTTCTTTCTCATGTGTTTGTGAACTTAAATGATATAATTTGTCAAAGTAACGATTGTAAATTGGGTTGCGGTTGTTGGTAAACAAGATCGCTGTTGCTGGAATCTCTTTAAATACATCTAGCATGGAAGAAACAAATAGACCCGAAAGTGAAAAAACAATGATCAGTGGCTCTTTATAAGTGGTTAATGCGACAGTTAGATCATCTTTTGAGGTTAGTAATGTGATTCGTTTGCCAAAAATAACCATCCGTTGCTGAAAAGTTTTGACGCTCCCTGCGATATTGCTGGAGCATAAAATCATTACCTCCTGATTGCTATTGATCAGTCGAACCAAGCGATCGACTTCTTGTGTGTTAAAGCGTAAGCTGAGTTCTTCCATTAAAGAAACAATGTTGCTTTGAAGCTTCGACAAGAAATCCTCATACCCATAAAATTTCTGAAATTCACTGATGCCATCATCAAATGTTTCTGCGTTTCTTTTCATTTCCAAAAAATTTTCGTACCCTAATTGTTTGGCAAACCTTCTAATTGAAGCTCGCGAGACATGCTTTTCTTCCGCAATTTGATAAATGTTCCATCGTGCCACACTCTTAAAGTTATCCAAGAAAAATTTTGCCAACTCAAATTCCACTGTTCCTACTTCATTTTCGTTCACAATATGATTCAGCTTATAAATAAAATTCAATCGATTATTATCCATTTTTTTAATCTCCCTTGGCCAAGTTTGATTGTATCCATAGTATAGCGTATCCGTTTACAAAAATGGGGTGCATATCTTGCACCCACAAGGAATATCCTAGGAAATCAACTAAGTTTGTTGCCCTTCCCTTCCAGTTTATCAATCAATCACGACTCCTTGATTAGAAGATTCATTGCATGTCACCTGAAGATAGCTTTTAAACAGTTCGTATTGCTGGGGCATAGAGTTTGAATAAAATGGGGGCCT
This sequence comes from Enterococcus sp. ARL09-542, assembly GCF_005234805.1. Taxonomy (NCBI): domain Bacteria; kingdom Bacillati; phylum Bacillota; class Bacilli; order Lactobacillales; family Enterococcaceae; genus Enterococcus; species Enterococcus sp. ARL09-542. The sequence goes on along the minus strand of NZ_QPQX01000001.1, from coordinate 131,738 downwards.
TTTTACGAAAAAAAAGAATCAATTGGTTTTTTTACCAATTGATTCTTGCGAATGATCCAGCAAACAGTTGCTCACGGCTTACAACCTCAGAGCGGTTGCTGACATCTGCTCATTATAGAATGTTGTCATGCTCTATTTACAGACCTTCTTTCAGATGTTCTTTGCTAGTTTTTCTCACCCAGATGTCTTTACCAGTTTGTTCAATAAATACTTCAGTTTCAGGAGCTAGCTGACAGTCAACTTTACCTTCCTTTAAAGTAATTCGCAATTCTTCCCCTTGATAAAAAAGCTTAAAGGCAAGTTCTGTTATTTCTTTTGGTAGGTGATTGGACAAGCGAATGCCTTCATCATAATAAAGACCAGCAAAACCATAAATCAAACTTAGCCAGCTGCCTCCCATATTTGCCGCATGGATGCCATCGACGACGTTTTTTTGCAGATCAGTCAGATCCATCAATGCCGTATCCATGAAATAGCGATATGCTTTTGCTGTTTCTCCGATACGACTAGCCATCACACTGAAAATCGAACGAGACAGCGAAGAATCATGAGTGGTGACTTTTTCATAATACTGATAATCTTGTTTTAGTTGTTCTAGGGTAAAATCACCCGTAAAAAGCATTTGCGCTAATACGGTATCCGCTTGTTTGCAGACTTGATGTTTGTAAATTATCATCGGATGATAATGCAACAATAAGGGATAGTTAGCAGCTGGTGTCTCTTCAAAAGGCCAGACAGATTGTTCAAGAAATACATCATCTTGCTTGGTAAGTCCACGAGACGTATCATAACCGAAATACATGAGGTCTGCGGCTTGCTGCCATTGATCGATCAGTTCCATATGCTTTTCGTATCGTTTCGCCAGTTCAATGGCATAATATAAATTGTTTTGAGCCATTTTGTTGGTATAAAAGTTATTGTTGACCAATGCACTGTATTCATCAGGTCCGGTGACCCCATTGATACAAAAAGAAGGTTTGCCGTCTTTTTCGATGAAATCACCATAACTCAACCAAAATTTTGCCGTTTCGAAAACGACTTCACTGCCGACTTCTTCAATAAAGCGGACATCTCCTGTGACCCGTTCATAGAGTTGAAAAGCATAAACGATATCGGCATTGATATGCAGTTGTGCGGTTCCGGCAGGATAATAGGCACTCGTTTCTTGACCATCAATGGTGCGCCATGCAAACAGTGCACCGTCTTGGCTCAGCTCTTGTGCCCGTTTTTGCGCTTGCGGTAAAATAGTTGCTCGATAAGTAAGCAATGCTTTCGCAGTGTCTGGATTGGTGTAAGTAAAAAAAGGCAACAAATACATTTCAGTATCCCAAAAATAATGACCTTCATACCCTTCACCTGTCAACCCCTTGGCGGCAAAATTGGTTCTGCCATCACGTCCTGCCCCCTGATTCAGGTGAAACAGATTGAAGCGGATCCCCTTTTGTAGTTCTTGATCACCCGTGATCTCGATATCACTCGCTGCCCAAAACTGCTGATAGCTTTCCCTCTGTTCGGCAACAAATGTTTCAAAATCAACCGCTTCTTGATAAAAGGGTGCGCCCTCTGCTTCTTGTAATCGCAGTTGAAAAATCGTCGTCAGGGATTCTCCAGATTGGATCTGACCATCGCCGCCTATCACCCGAATCGCCAGTTTTTTTTGACTATGAGGGGCTGTCCAAATGGCATAGTCGCCATGCTCTTCTTTCAGAAGCTGATGCTCTTTATTCGCAACACGAGGATCATCTGTTTGATTGACTGTGAAGCGCTGGTCCAATGGATGGGAAACAGTGATTGGCTTTGTGAAATTTGCATTTTTGATTGTGTAACGACAAACATAAAATTCACTGCGCGTCATGGAGGCAAAAGATTGCATCTCAAGATCAAAGCTTTTTCCTAATGGGGTTTCTACATGGTAAGACTCATGAAAGATGCCTTCTGACATATCTAATGTCAGCTGGATTTGTTCCGTCTGCCAAACGCCGTCCGACGACTGCTCTTGTCCGATGCTTAAAGAAAGCCCCCGCAGGTTGGGTAACTTGCAGATGGTTTGGTGTTCTTTAGCATAGCCATAAGCCCATTCGCCGTATTGGATCGGTTCACTGTCAAAAAAACCATTGACAAAAGCCCCGGGATTCCCAGGATAGTTCGCATTCACTTTAAGGGGATGCCCTGCTCGGACACCGATTTGACCATTCCCCACAGCAAACAGCGTTTCTAAATATTCCGGTTTCTGATGAGAGAGTTCTTGTGCCTGCAATAAAAATCGTTTGTCCATCTCTGTTCGTCTCCTCCGCTTTTTTCTTTCAGTTCTATCCTACACTACTAAACACCCATTGCAAAGAATCCGACTTCAGCTGGGAAGGGCATCTACTTTGGTTCTTCTGACAGAGTATGGTACCATGAAACAAACTTGAAAGAAGGCGATTACTTGGATTTATGGCTAACAAATATTCGAATGGAAACAAGCTACATCAAAGAAAATGGCTGGACCTCTGGCAGCCAAACCAAACGGGCGGCAATTGGGATCAGTGAAGAAAAAATTACCGAGATCCTTCCCATGGATGAATGGAAAGACACGCCAGGAATAACTGTTATCGATGGTCAAGGCCAGTTATTATTACCCGGCTTGATTGAAAAACACTGCCATTTGGATAAAAGCAAATTAGGAACTCCATGGCGTCCTGTCACACCGGCAGCCAACTTAGTAGAACGTTTTGAAACAGAGATTCCTCAATTGGATGCATTGCCTCTTTCGATTAAAGAACGGGCACAACAATTGATCGATTTGGAATTGCCTCATGGTGTCGTGTCCTTTCGCTCCCATATTGATATTGAACCAATGACTGAACTGCGCTATTTTGATGCACTAACTGAATTGCTTGCTGACAAACCATTTGGTTCGGAACTTGTTTTGTTCCCGCAACACGGTCTGCTGCGATCAAATGCCGTCGCATTAATCAAAGAAGCATTAACTACTGGTAAAGCTGCATTCATTGGTGGGGTCGATCCTTATACATTAGATCAAGATTATCAGCAATCATTAAAAACAACCTTTGAGCTGGCAAAAAAAGGCAATGTTGGCATAGACATTCATCTGCATGACCGCAAAGAAGCCGGTCGTGCAACGATCAAAGAAATCATTCGGCTGACCAAAGAATATGCTATGGCAGGCAATGTCTTCATCAGCCATGCCTTTGGCTTAAATGATTTTGAAGGAGCTGAACGCACAGAAGTTTTTCAAGCTTTAGCAGATCAGGACATTCATATCGTTTCAAGTATTCCAATCAGTCAGGGAACGATTCCTCCCCTTAAAGAATTACAAAGTTATGGGGTTGCTGTTCACATTGGTTGTGACAATATTTATGATTCTTGGTCATCACTGGGTGACGGCTCCTTGCAAGAAAAGCTCGCTCGTTATTTAGAGATTTTTGGCGTTCAATCACAAGAGGCATTGACCCAGGCATTAGGCTTGGTAACAGATGGCAGAGTGCCATTAGATCAAGAAGGAAATCAACAATGGCCAAAAGTTGGCGATTCTGCTGATTTTCTTTTGACCCCTGTTTCTTCAACGGCTGAATTTGTCGCCCGCAAAGGTCACGTCAGCTGCAGTTTCTTTAAAGGACAACCAATCTACAACGCATAACCAATAATTACTGACAAACAAGCCGATTTGCTACAGAGCTGAGAATCTCGCTATCGGATTTAAAGGATGTCGACAAGGTCCAGATAAACGGCAGAACCGTTGTCAAACTGATCAGAATCACCAAGCAATACCAGATGAATGACTGCATATGTTTTGTTTTAGCCATCGTTTTTTCTCCTTTAGTTTGTTTCTGTATTGGTCAAACGCATATTCACCAGTGAAAAAATGAAAATGATCATGAACAAGATAAATGACAGCGCAGAAGCATACCCCATTTCTAGTCCACCAAATCCTTTATTATAAATATAGTAAACAAGGGTGATTGTGGAATTTCCAGGTCCGCCTTTTGTCAGCATATAGGCTTGGTCAAATACTTGGAAAGCGCCGATGATCAATTGTGTGCTAACTAAGAATGTTGTTTTGGATAATTGGGGCCAAGTGATACTCTTAAATTTTTGCCACGCATTTGCGCCTTCAATATCTGCTGCTTCATAAAGAGCAGGATTGATCCCTTGTAAACCCGCCAAGAAAATCATCATGTTTCCGCCAAAACTCATCCAGACACTCATAATGACGATTGCAGTCATTGCCCAATTGGAACTATACAGCCAAGCTGGACCATTGATTCCAATCAAACTAAGCAACTGATTGAGCAAACCATACTGTGGATTTAAGAGCCAATACCAAATGGTTGCTGTAGCCACCGATGAACATAAGACTGGCAAGTAAAAAAATGTTCGGAAAAGACTGGTGGTCTTCATTTTGCGATTCAGCAACATGGCGGCTGCTAGAGAGACGACTAATCCCAATGGCACATACAGTAAGGTGTAGACGATAGTGTTCTTTAAGGAAATAAAGAAAAATTCATCTTGAAAGATACGCGTGAAATTCTTTAAACCGATCCAATTGGGGCTTTCAATGATCGTATAATCGGTAAAACTATAGAAAAGTGCCATCACTATCGGGATAATTGCAAAAACAACTAGTAGAAGAACAGGAACCAGAATAAATACATAGGCAATGTTTTGCTGTTCATTGATCCCTCTCTTTTTCTTTCCTAACTCCATTTATTAACCCCCTTATTAAATATAATATAAAACTATTTAATATATTAAATATCTTTACAAGCGAATTATATAGAATTAAAAAGAATATGTCAACGGTTTCATAAAAAGTTTTTTTGATTAAACTGCTTGCTTTATTAATATAATATATTTAATATATACATAAATAGTTCTTTTATTTTTTGAGAAATGGAGGCGCATGCATGAGTAAACCTTTGTACCAAACGATTTATGAAGATTTGAAACATCAAATCGAAACAGGCACTGTCGCAATCAATGACACACTGCCTACTGAAAAAGAATTATCAACTACCTATAGTGTTAGTACGATCACGGTCAAAAAAGCACTGGATCTGTTAAAAGAGGATGGCTACATTGTCAGAAAGCCTCGAAAAGGTTCTGTCGTTGTCACAAATAAGAAGGCAGACATTGTTCCGAACAAACTCATTTTCGGATTGATCATCACCAACTTTACAGACTTTTTTGGCGCTCAAATACTGCGAACAGTTCTAGAAACAAATACTGAAGAAATCAATTTCATCGTCAAGATCAGTTATGGTGATCCTGATCGCGAAAATGAGTTGATCCAAGAATTGATTGAAATGGGCATTCAGGGTTTGATCCTACTGCCGACATCATCAGAATATACCTCGCCAAAAATCTTAGAATTGATTTCTAAAAATTTCCCGATCGTTGTAATTGATCGTCTGATGGCAAATTTGCCGATCTGCAGTGTGCAAACGGATAGCTTTGCTGCTGCAAAAGAATTGACAAATTATCTCTTTGCCAAACACCATGACAAGATTGGCTTGATTACTTCCGATAGCAGTGTTTCAACGATTGATGAACGAGTCAATGGTTTTCTCTCTGCGCATGTGGATGCCAACCGGGCTGTCAGCCAAAAGCAGATCTTGTCGAGGATCGACTCTGTGGTCCCCAGTTCTTCTCGCAAGATCGAAGATGATGTGGCACTTATCGTGGCCTTTCTTCAAAAGAACCCAGAGATCACAGCTCTTTTTACCACAGAATACAATATTGCTTTACTTGCCAAGAGTGCGATCGAACAATTGGGAAAGCAGGTCCCACATGACTTTTCAGTTGTTTGCTTTGACCATCCTACCGTCAACATTTTTGACTTGAATGCTTTTATTTTCACTCATATCGAGCAAGACCAAACAGCCATCGGCAAGCATGCCATTGATCTTTTACTGACAAAAATTGCTCATCCTGATACGATTGAAAAGATCAACCTCGGCTATCGGTTGATTGAAGGAGATTCCGTTATTTCTAGATGATCGTCTGATCCTCTATCGAAGCAGTACATTAGCGATCCAACTACAAATAGACAAAAAAACACACCTCTGTTCTGACTCGCTGAACGAGTCAGAACAGAGGTGTGTTTATTGGGATAGCTGTCATTCTTTAAACTAGACAGTCCTCCTTTTAGTTATTCTCGATGACTGCGACTTCTTTTCTTGTAGGCATCCCCGTTTGGGCACCTAATTTTTGAACAGAAAGTCCTGCACCAAGATTCGCTAAAACGACCGCTTCTTTAAATGGCACCCCATCACTTAATGCAGCCGCTAAGATACCATTGAAGGTATCTCCTGCACCGGTAGTATCAACGACGGTGACTTTCTTTGATGCCACGGTCACGATTTTACCGGAATCAACGAAACTTACCCCTTGACTGCCTCGTGTCACTACCAATTTGGTAGCGTGCGTTTGCTGCCAAGCTAGAATCGTTGCTTCGATTTCAGGTTCAGGGATCAATTCTTTACCGATCAATGCGGCAAATTCCGTCTCATTTGGCGTTAAGATATCGACATAAGGCAGTAATTCCCCTACGATATCATGATAAGGTGCGGGATTCAGTAGTGTTGTCACGCCATTTTCCTTTGCGAGCTGTAACGCATACCGAAGCGTATCTACCGGAATCTCAATTTGTACCAGCAAAACATCGCTTTCTATGATTTTATCAGCTATTTGATCTACATATTCACGATCTACCAGTCCATTGGCACCGGAGATTACAGTGATGCAATTATCTTGCGGTAATTTAAAAATACTTGCGATACCAGTAAAGATATTTTTTTCTTGTGCAACTGACTGGACATCCAGTTGCTCTTCACTTAAGTGTCGATAGACTTTTTCCCCAAACGTATCTTGACCAATTTTTCCTAAGAATGTCGTTGTTCCGCCAAAACGGGCGGCTGCAACTGCTTGGTTGGCCCCTTTCCCGCCGACAAAATAATCAATTTGATCTCCTATGATCGTTTCGCCAATTTTTGGCATTCGCCCAGTCGTGATAACAATATCCATATTCACACTGCCCAAAACTGCTATTTTACCCACTAAATCACCTATTTCTTTTGTATATATAGAACGGGCCAAACGCTTCGCGACCCGTAACAGAAGTTGTCTCTATCAAAGAAAAACCGGTTTTCTCAAATAAGTGCTGCATCGGCTTATTCGTATGGTTGGTCAGAGAATAAATGGCATCCCCTGCTTTACAAAAGTCTCTTAGACAATTTTTCAACCAAGCCGAGCCCAACCCATTCCCCATTTCTGATGCTTTTGTCACGAGCCTTTGGATACATTTTGTATGTTCATTATACCCATGACTCTCTTCTTGCGCCAAAAATTCTGGACTAAGGGTTCCTGCACTAACGATTTCTCCTGATTCATTTTTATGAATCAGTAATTGTTTTTTACAGATATCTGTTTTGACGATCTCCTTATCAGGGTAACTGCTTGTCCATTGGCAAATCCCCTGTGTCTCCATATTTTTTTTTGCATCAACAAACAACTGCCAAATTTCATCCAGTTCTTCATGGCATGCATATATTAACTTATCCATCAAATCAATAAGGCAGTAACAACAGCGACAAGACAACTACTAGGATAATTCCTATGATCGTAGGAACACTGGTCCGTTTCAGCAAACGAACCGGACTCACACCAATCGATGACGAAACGATCATGACAACTGCTGCAACTGGTGAAATCGTCCGCGCTAAGTTAGCAATCATTTGCATTGGCAGCGCAATCAAGATACCATCGATACCGGCTTTTTGGGCAATATTGGGAATCAGCTCGATCACAGCATAGAACATGGCTAATCCACCACCACTCAAAATACCAAATAATGCTGTCGCGCCACTGAAAATCAATGTGGTTAGAACACCGGCAGATTGAGAGTTTTCAACCGCACTCATCAAAGAATCGATCACGCCTAGACTTTGAATCGCTGTGGTGAATAAGGAACCCCCGACTACTAACATAACGACTTGGCTGAAACCTTGTCCCATTCCTTTGAACAGTTCGACTGCACTTTCTTGGGCAATCTTAAATGATTTCTTACGGAACCCTTCAATGATCAATGCTACGAAGAATGAGATCATTGTCAAAACAAAAATGTCCATCGTCACATTTTCTCTAAAAATACCAATAATTCCAACGATAATGATCAAGACTAAAGGTAATAATGGCAAAATGGCATAAAATGTCGGGACAACTTTTTCATCCGCCGCACTTTCAACTTCTTTCATCTCGACAAACGCTTCTGAACCTTCCTTTTTATCGCAATACGTTTGCCAGAAGTAGTGGACAACAGCTAAAATAAGTAAGGTTGGGATCGAGACCTTCGCATGATACAGCACATAAGTCAGAATGTTGTAATCCAACGTTTGTGCAGCAATCACATTGTCTGCTCCTAATGGTGTTGGCATGATCGTTGCGGTCATTGCAATGACCCCTGCTGCTGTCATTGATGAAATTCCAATACCTTGTAAGAGCGGATACAAAATAGCCATTAAAATAATTGCTAAACTAGAGGCACTTGGAACAACTAGAGACATCAAATTTCCTAACAGGAAAACAATCGGTATAAACAACGCTTTGGATTTGATTTTGGTCATTGGCTTGACTAAGATATTGACCGCTTTTTGATTGGCACCAATCAAATTCATATAGCCGGAATAGCCAAATAAAATCATGATCACTAATCCTGCTGAGCTAACTTGTGAGATGATCGTGTCTTTCAGTTTCAGAAAAATATCAAAGAAAGCCAGACCAGTTCCTTCTCCTTCAGGATAAAGAGGATTTCCCAATGCCACCGACGCACCTAATAAGACAATCGCACCGATAATCAAAATAAGCGCTGGATTATAACTCTTAATAATAAAATAACCAACGATACCTAAAACAACTAATACTAAAATTGCTTCAATCATTTTTTTCCCTCCTATTTACACTGACTGATTGCATGTAAAAACCATTCCTTGAATTTATTCTCATCGACATCGACACAGACACGGCAATTCTTTTCTTTGCCAAGTTTATTATTCAGATCGATGATCGTAGCGCCAGAAGTATACTCCCCTTTTGTTTCTACTGCGACAAAGGTTTCTTTGATCTCAAACATTTCCGGACAAAGAACGTAAGCTAAAGCACAGCTGTCGTACATTTTTAATCCGGTACCAAAACTTCCACCTCGATATTTCTTGAAAAGGTGGTACATCATATCTCCAGTTTGATTCATGTCTTTGATTTTTTCGCTGTCTTCAGGATAAACCAGTGCTTTCAATCCGACATCTAATGGTGCGCCTGCTAGCGAAAGACCGCTTTCAAAAACGATTTTGGCTGCTTCCGGATCAATCGCGATATTGAACTCTGACAAAATACCAAAGTTTCCTCTGCCTAGCGCACCACCCATTAAAACCAATTCTTCAATTCTTTCTTTGACTTCAGGATGCGTTTTAAGAAGAAGTGCAATATTAGTCAGTGGTCCGATTGCGATAATCGTCATCTTCTCTGCAGAAGCCATCAATGTGCGATGCATGGCTTCAACGGCACTCTCTTCCAATAAACAACTGCAATTTGGTGTTGGAAACTCGTACCCTGCCATTCCTGTTACACCATGAATATCGCTGGCATCTTTTACTTCACGAAGCAAAGGTCCAGCTGCGCCTTGGGCCACAGGAATTTTCAAGTTCCAAAAAGTCAGCAACTTCAACATATTTTCCGTCACATATTTGATCCCTACGTTTCCAGCAACTGTCGTGATTAATTTCACGTCTAACTGATCACTGAACAAGCCAATTCCTAATGCTACTGCATCGTCAATTCCCGGATCCGTATCAATAATTACTGCTTTGTTCATAAGTAAACCCCTTTCGTTTTTGATAAAACGTTTTATCAATTGGCTAAAAATAAAAAACGTTTGATAAAACGTTTTATCATTTGTTCTCCCAAAGAATACCACTTATGTAAAGCGCTGTCAATAACGAATACAAAAAAGCTTTCCATAAATTTGCGCTGAATTCTAACCTAGACAATCGTTGTGTTGATCAGTTAAACAGCTACGTCCTGATATAAACACAACGATTACCTTTTTCATTCTATCTTTGATTCCAACCGTTTGCCAACGCTTTTTTTTCGTACGATTTTTGGCGTCAATTGAAGATAACGCGGCGCTTGTTCTTTCATCGCTGATAATAAAGAAGCAACTGCTTTTTCCCCCAGAACTGTCACATCTTGTTCGACAGAAGTAAGTGGTACTTCTAATAAATCATTTAAAATCAAATTATCATAGCCAACGATGGACATTTCTTCTGGGATATTGATTCCTAACTCCTTGGCTCTTTTCATGATCCCTAAAGCAATCAAATCATTTCCCGCCACGATACCGGTGATTGCTTGATTGTTCAAAAGCTGTTCTGCTTTGTCATAGGCATCTTCAAACTGAAATTTTGTGACCACCCGCCAGCTTTCTTGCTGGGGCAGCTGCGCTTCTTTCAGAGCATCCAGATATCCTTGGTAGCGATAAATACAGTTGATATTTTTATCGGGGTTCATCATAATACCAATGTTTTGATGGCCATTATTGATCAATTCCATGGTCGCAAGATAGCCGCCTTGTCGATTATTATAAAACACTTGTCCAACCGGAAAATTATCCAACCCTCGATCAACCAGCACCAATGGTACAGAAATACTGCTTAAAAACTCTTTCAACTCTTCTTCGTAAGTATAAGATTCACTCGAAAGGGCTAGTAACAGTCCATCCACATTACGATCGATCAATAATTGAATCAATTCTTTCTCTGCCGCAAAGTGATCATCTGAATTGACTAAAATCAAAAGGTAACCAATTTTTCGCAACTGGTCTTCCAGTACTTTTGCTAATTGTGCAAAGAAAGGATTATTGATGTCTGGTATGACCAATCCGATCGTATTTGTTTTGTTTAGCACTAAACTTTTTGCCGCAATATTAGGCGAATAATTATTTTCCTTCGCTAATTGTTTGATCAAGCGTTTTTTCTTTTCCGAGATGCGAATCGGTTTGTCATTTAAGACTTGTGAGACAGCAGCGATCGAGACGCCTACTTCTTCAGCGATATCTTTCAAGCGGATCTTCACTCTTCTTCTCCTCGCTTTCCTGTTTTATTCTACGCCAGTCCTTAAGGATCGTCCTTTCTCTATTCTATCATAGCTCTGTTTATGTAAGACATTCAGAATCAAACGATTGGCTATTTTTTCTGACATGAGTATTTGGAATTCGCCTACGTAAAGAGCGCCTATTGCGTTTTTAAAATACAGCACCCATGAAACATAACAATGACCGGACGTTCTTTTGGGTTTCGAGAAGTCCGGTCCTGTTCTTTTACACGTTTCCTTAGTTTAATCATTCTTAGCGTGAGTGATCTTGGTTCAAACTAAATATTAAATCGAACCCAATCGGCAAAGAGCTCGGGCCAACGAACCACCGAGTCTTCAATGGCGTGTTCGCCACCACTGGCCGTTTCTTTGGTTCCGAGACTTAGACCATGCCCACCTCTAGGAAAAATGTGTAATTCATAAGGAATGTCAAACTTACGCAGTTGTTTTGCAAACAAGAGACTGTTTTCTGCCGGTACCAGACCATCTTCTAATGTGTGCCATAAAAATGCTGGTGGTGTGTTGCGACTTACTTGCTTTTCAAGGGAAAGCTGCGCCTTTTGTTCTTCATAACGGTTTCCTAAAAGAGCACGGAAAGACCCTTCATGAGCAAATTCACCGCTTGAAAGAACCGGATAACTTAGCAACAACCCATTTGGGCGCCATTCGTGATTGGCTCCTGACAATGTTTCTGTTAAAAAGTCTTCTTGCCAAAATACGCCCAAACTTGCTGCTAAATGCCCACCAGCCGAAAAGCCCGCGACAATGATTTTCTCCGGATCAACGTGCCACTGTGAATGATTTTGGCGAATCAATTGAACGCTCGCAGCAAGCTCTTGCAATGCTAATGGGTACACATGGGGCTTGATACTATAGTGGAGAACAAATGCCTGAAATCCAAAACTCATCATCTTGATTGCTATGGGTTCAGCCTCACGGTCTGATAAAAACTCATAGCCTCCGCCAGGACAAATAATGATTGCCGGTCGCAACCGATCCTGCTCCATCTCTTCAGAGTTGTCAATCGCATAGGTAGTAAGCGTTGCTTCACTTTTAGAAAACGGTTGGATCACTTCATGGATCATAGTAATTGCCTCATTTCATGATAATTTTGCTAACAACTGGTTCTTTGATTTGTAGATGAGTATACTAGATTTTTAGACCAGCTGTAGTTACTTGTCAAGTCAAGGAACGATCGATGGCGAATTTCTCTTGTTTTTTTCAAAGGGGCTGCCGACAATTTGAGAATAGGTATCCCAGATCGAAAGTCCTTTGCCCCTTCATTCCAGGCTCCTTCAATCTGGTACGCGGCAGCAATCGCCCCATGAAAATCCCGAGGAAAAAGAATCCCGTTTACTGTAAGACCTGTTCATAATCCTTCCCAGCAATCACAATAAAACGATTACATATGATCGTATCATATTTTCAATCATACATAACAGATTTTTGTTTTTTTCATAAAAAAACTGTGGCATAAGTTGAACAAATAATTACCCGATCAGAAGGGTCGCCTCCTGACGAAAATGGTCGATTTGCCTCAAAAAGCCATAACTTGCTGACTTCTCTGGTAGCAATTAGGTAGTTATCTGTTTCGGCTTATGTCACAGCCTATTTCATTAAATCAAGTAATCATTCAAACGAGATTTCACGTATTCAATGTGGCTAGATTCCAGCTCCACTTGATCATGTGCCAATGCGTAATCCGTTAAGCTTTCAAGATCCTCCTGATCTGCCACGATCTTTGCGCCGATCCCTACGTTAAATGAGGCATAGCGTTTTTCCTTCAATTCATCTAAGAAACGATCTTCTTTGATTTTTGCTGCGGCTTTCAATGCTCGTGCATAGGTATCCATCCCAGCAATATGTGCCAATAGCAAGTCTTCCATTTCAAAAGATGAACGACGGACTTTGGAGTCAAAATTGATCCCGCCTGGTGCGATACCGCCATTTTCCAATACTTCGTATAATGCCAGCGTTGAGTCAAAAACATTCGTTGGAAATTCATCGGTGTCCCATCCTAGAAGCATATCTCCTTGGTTAGCATCTAAAGATCCTAATGCATTATAGCTACGAGCAACAGCAATTTCATGTTCAAACGTGTGCCCAGCTAAAGTTGCATGATTGGCTTCAAGATTCAACTTGAAGTCGCCTTCTAAGCCATAATGTTGGATAAAGGCCATCGTCGTTGCGGCATCAAAGTCATATTGATGTTTCGACGGTTCTTTTGGTTTAGGTTCTAATAGAAATTGCGGTTTGTGACCAATTTTTTCTCCATAAGCAATTGCCATTTTAAATAGGCGGGCAATATTGTCTTGTTCGAATTTCATATCTGTGTTCAACAACGTTTCGTACCCTTCACGACCACCCCAAAAGACGTAGTTTTCACCGCCTAGTTTTTTAGAGATATCTAACCCTTTTTTGACTTGGGCAGCTGCATAGGCATAGACTTCTGCATTGTTCGTTGAAGCAGCACCGTTGTTAAATCGTGGGTGAGAAAACATATTGGCTGTGTTCCATAACAATTTGATGCCTGTTTGATCCATCTTTTCTTTAATCAGGTCTGTGATCACATCTAAATTTTGGAAGAACTCCTCTAAAGTTTCACCAGCTGGTGCTACATCAACATCATGGAAACAGAAGAATTCAGCGCCTAGCTTCTCGCAAATTTCAAAGAATGCTTCTACTCGATTTTTCGCGGTTTCCATTTCCGTTTCACCGAACCAAGTGCGCTGATTGACCGGTGCTCCGAAAGGATCTGAACCATCTTGTGTCATAGTATGCCAGTAGGCAATCGCAAACCGTAAATGGTCTTTCATTTTCTTGCCTAGGACTACTTCTTCTGCATCATAATGCCGAAAAGCAAACATATTGGCCGTTTCTGGACCTTCATACTTGATTTTATCAATCGTTGGAAAATAATTCATTTTGGTTCCTCCATTTTTAGTTTTTAACATAACAAACTAACTTACTTCTAAAATAAGTTACATGAAACCTTTAGTAGTGGCGATTCTTTCGTTGATTACTCTGACTGCAATGCTGCCAATTCGCGACAAAGAGGTGCTGTTTGTTGATACACTTTATGATAAACAGAATAGATCCGTTGATACTCCGTTACATTTTCTGCGATTGGCTGGATTACTGACCCATACTTTACAAAAGCCTTCACACAAGCCGCTTCGTCAGGATAAAGTCCGCTTCCGATTGCCGCTAACATCGCGGCCCCCATGCCGGGACCTTGCTCTGTGGATAATGTTGTGATCTCTGCAGCAAAAATATCTGCCTGCATCTGAAGCCACTCTTTGTTTTTCGCACCCCCACCAACAGAAACGATTTTGCTAAATTTCCGTTTTGCTTCTTCTTCCATGATCAGTTGAGAGTCTTTCAGAGAAAAAGTGATGCCTTCCAAGACCGCTCGGCTGAAATGCCGACGTCGGTGATGGGTATCGATCCCTATGAAGCTTCCTCTGACAGTGCTGTCCGTATAAGGTGTTCGTTCACCAACAATATAAGGGGTGAACAGCAGACCATCTGCTCCGGGAGAAACCTCCCCAATATCTGCTAGCAATTCGGAGAAGTCTACTCCTTCTGCGAATGTATCTCGGTACCAACTTAGTGAGTTACCGGCAGCTAGTGTGACACCCATCGAGTATTGTTTTTTTGCCACTGCATGATTGAAAACATGCAATTTCCCTTGGTAATCAACCTTCTGCGCTTCAAAAGATAAGAATACACCGCTAGTACCGATCGATACCATCCCAATGCCTTCGTCAATAATCCCAGATCCTAGCGCGGCACATGCGTTATCGGCGCCGCCAGCAAAGATTTTGACTTCTTTTTCAAAGCCAAATTCTGTTTGTAAATCAGGGACCAGTGTCCCGACTTCAGCTGCTGATTCAAAAAGTGTCGGTAAGATTTCTTCTGGAATAGCAAACTTGTTGAGGATTTCTGCAGACCAACAGTTCTTCTCACTGTCCAGTAGTAATGTCCCAGCAGCATCCGAATAATCCATTGAATAGGTACCTGATAACCACAATGCTAAGAAATCTTTCGGCAGCATCAAGTGCTGGACCTTCTGCCAATTCTCAGGCTCATGTTCTTGAACCCAACAGATTTTAGGTAATGTGAATCCTTCTAGTGCAATGTTCTTTGTGATTGAAAGAATCTCTGGCATCTCTTCCATGATTCGCTGACATTGCTTCGTCGTCCGAACATCGTTCCACAAAATTGCTGGTCGAATGACCTTGTTTTGTTCGTCTAGCAAGACTAAACTGTGCATTTGTCCTGAAAAGCTGATGCCGATCAATTCTTTGCGCAACTCAGGCACTTTATCGATCAACGCTTTAATGACTGCATGAGCCGCTTGACGCCAATGATTAGGATCTTGCTCACTGAATCCAGGTCGGGGGGACGACAATGGATAGTCTGCACTAGCAGTGTCAATCAGATTCCCTGAGTGATCAAAAACCAATCCTTTCAAAGAACTCGTTCCTAGATCCAGTCCTAGTAAATAAGCCATATTCTTCTCCTTTGCTACTGATGAAATTCTTATTTGTTATGGTTTACAAAATATTGCTTTTAGGTTAATTTGCTTAAAAAACTAACTAATTGGATAGTAAACGACCCATCCATTTTTGTCAAGCGCTTTCAACAGTTATTTGAGACTTTTTTAAGCACCTAACTGAGTAATATCTCCTTTTACAGATAAACTTGCACTTTATTAATTTGCACGGTAAACTAACATTACTATAGACGAAGAAGGAGATACTATGATTATTAACAAAATGGGCATCCGAGAGCAGAATGAAGCTGCCGTCCTGAAAACCATCATTGATAACGAACATATTTCTAGAGCTGAAGTTTCCAACTTAACGAATCTTAACAAAGCCTCTGTTTCGCAAATAATGAAAAAATTGATTGAAACCGATTTTGTCAAAGAAGTAGGAATTGGTGATTCCACATCGATTGGTGGACGCAAACCTATCCAGCTTCAGTTCAATCATCAAAGCAGCTTAGCGATTACGTTTGATATTGGGTATAATTATGTCAATGGCATGCTATCTTATATCAATGGTCAACGAATAGCCATTTTGGAAAAACAAGATATCTTGATTACAAAAGACAACGTATTCACCACGATTGATTCGATAATGGCTGAATTTACCCCCAAGATGCCTCCTACTACCCATGGATTGGTTGGTATTTGTTTAGCGATCCACGGTATCGTTAATCAGGAGAACATCACTTTTACGCCCTATTATGATCTGGAACACATTGATTTGGTCTCTCCTCTTAGTCAGAAATACCATACCGCAGTCTATATCGAAAATGAAGCAAATTTGACTGCATTAGGAGAGTATTGCTTTTCGTCTGATTCAACTAATCTGCTCAGTGTCAGTATTCATAGCGGCATCGGTGTCGGCATCATTGTAAATGGACGTTTACAGACAGGAACTCACGGAACAGCTGGAGAAGTGGGTCATTCTACATTGTTCCCTCATGGAAACCTTTGTCCTTGTGGAAATCGCGGGTGTTTAGAGCAATACGCTTCTAATAAAGTTTTATTCGATACCTACAGTCACTATACAAAAAAAGAGCTTGTCAATTCAGATATTTTTGCAAAGGCTATTCGTTCTGGCGAGAAATCAGCGCTTGAACTAGCACAACAAAATGTCGAATTTTTGAGTATCGGCTTAAATAATGTCATTACATTTTTCGATCCTGAAGAGGTTTATATCAACAGCTCTGTCTATCGCAAAATCCCTCAATTGACCAAAGACCTGCAACAAAAATTAACCAGTCAGTTCACTCAGAATACGAAAATCAAAAACAGTCGTTTGGGCGAACAGGCACCTCTGTTCGGTGGTAATGTTCTGATTGCCAAGAACTTCTTAAACATTGAAGATCTGCGCTTTCCAACGATTGATTTCCTTTAATCCATAAAAATTTTTTTCTGATACAGAAAATCCACTCAGTCATTTAGCCACCGTATAACTTCAATAAGTGGCAACACAACAAATGGACTGGGACATAAGTTTGGGTAGCTGACTGTCGCTGCGCTGCAGGAGTACTCTGTGCTCCTGCACAATTTCATACGTGTTCTCCTGTCAGATACTTTGGTTCTCATTCTTTATTTTTCCTTATATCATACAGTGCCAGCAAGACAATATTGAACCCCCCTCATCAATCCCTTCTCCCAGCGGCTTACTCTTTTATGTCTCCTGCAGTGATCCCGCCAACGATATATTTCGACTGCAATCATTTAATCCTATTCAAAATCAAAAGGTCTATTCCCCTTCTAAAAAAGGAATAGACCTACAAAGTCAGAATTGCTTGAATTTTCCCCATTGCTTTTGATCATTACTCATCTTGGTTCTTTAGTTTTGTCTTTTTTAGTCTTGCCCTTATTGGAAGGCTTGATTTTCCTTCTGATACAAAAAGACCGAATAGCGTTAACGTCACGCCTAGTAGTTTCACTAAACTGATCCCTTCTCCTAGGATAAGAAAAGAAGCAAATAATGTCGTCACAGGAACCAAATAAATATAGAGGCCAGCCATAACAGCACCTAGCTGTTCGACGGTGTAATTCCATAGAACGAAGCACAACGCGGAAGCCCCCAGTCCAAGAAACAGCAGATAAAGCAGATTGTCCGTTTGAAGCAATTTATCTAACGAAAGGGAACTTTTCGTCAAAAAGAACAGCGGCATAATAAATAGAATGCCATATAGGAAGATCATTTTCGTCGTGTCGATCACGGAATGTCCCCAACTAGCGATCTTTTTGACCAACAGTGAATAGACCATCCACATCAGGGCGGCTGCTATAGCTAAAAAGTCGCCAAAGGGATGAAACGAAAGATTTCCTGCAAAGCTGATCAGAAAAATACCACAAAAAGAAAGCAAAAAACCAATAAAGAATGTTCCCTTTAATTTCGTTCGATAAATGAGAGCAGAGGCTAAGCCAATGAAGAGTGGAGAAATGGAAACAATCACCGCAACATTCGATGTACTTGTATAACTTAAAGCTATGTTCTCTAAAAAGAAATAAAAACAAACGCCAGATATTCCTGCTGCCATCAAATAAAGATGTTGACGAAAGTGATAGTGTATCCTGCTAAATTTGGATAACACACTCAACGCCACTAGTCCGATGATAAATCGTAAAAATAATATCGCCGTGGGTGAAAAATCAATCAGCAGCAGTTTTGTGGCAATAAAAGTTGTTGACCAGAAGAAAACCGTGATCAAGGCAGTGACATGGGGATTCTTAAATAAATGATTCATTCTGTACTCCTTAAATACATTTTTTGATATTGTTTTGGTGTCAGCCCAATAAAGCTTTTGAATACATTGGAGAAATGACTTTGATCGGAGAAATTCGTCATCAACGCCACTTCTGATAAGGACTGCTGTTTTGCCAGTAATTTCTTTGCTTCATCGATTCGGATCGATAACAGATACCGATAAGGTGTCATGCCATAGTTTTTTGTAAATTGATGAATGAAAGAACTTTTTTTCAAATTCGTCAACGCAACGAGATTCTCTAAACGAATGTCTTCTGTATAATTTTTTTGTAAATGATGGCAAACATTTTCTAACAGGACATTTTCAACGGGTTCATTCTGATACCCTTCTGCTGTATAGGCAAGTAAGTTTTCAATAAGCAAATACATCAATTCCTCTCGATATAGAGGTGATTTCTTTGAAAGAATCGCTTGGTACAATTCTTCGACTAGTTCTCCTGTGCTATTGTTTCGCAGGATGACTTGACTAAAATAAGGCAGATCCTTTTTGCCGGTAATTTCTTTTACCACTTGTGTCATTGCTTGCTTGGAAATGTTGAGGGCGTGGTAGGTAATTTCTTGGTTCTCCAGACTTTGGCAGCTATGAGGCTGATAGGGATTGAATAAATTCAGATCGCCTTTTTCGAGGATTTGTGTCTCTCCGCAATACAGCTTTCTTCTTCCTGCTAACAAAATACCCACTACATAATAATCATGAAAATGGAGGGGAAAGCTCTTTTGATACTTTTCTAACGCATAGGCCTCAATGCCAACTATTTCATCATAGTGAACCTTTTTCATACTGTTCCTCCTTTTCTATCTATTTTAGCATTGAACCTTTCGATTTCTTGTAAAATATTCCATGCTTTTCTCGGAATCATCCTACATTTAACCTTTCCAGACCCTATTTATGAACCAACGAAAAAGCAGATAAAAGAAAGATCGCCTTTCCTCTATCTGCTTTAATTGTTTGATCCGCTCTTCTAGTTTGGATTTACCAGACATCTTATAGGCGCACGCTCACGGAAAAATCATCCCTCAAAGCCATTATTGTCAGAGACTTGCTTGAACCAATATCCTGATTTCTTGATACTCCGTTTGCGGTCATTTTCTAAATCAACAGAAATAAAGCCATATCGATTTTTGTAAGCATTGGTCCATGACCAGTTGTCCATGCAGGTCCACATGTGGTAGCCTAGGCAATTTGCCCCTTCTTGAATTGCTTGATGAACATATTTCAAATGCTCTGAGACAAATTCAATCCGATAGTCATCATGAATCATCCCATCTTCACCTAAGAAACGACGTTCATTTTCAACCCCCATGCCATTTTCGGAGATAAAGCACGGCAGGTTGCCATAGTTATCCCGCAGGTTGATCAGGATATCGTAAATGCCTTTTTCATAGATTTCCCAACCACGATAAGGATTCATTTTTTTGCCTGGCATATCATACACATCAAAATAATTTTCTGGCATTGGCTCTGCTGCAGGATCGACAGGCGTTTCTTTCGCTTTGATCCGCCGTGGCTGATAATAGTTGACCCCCAACAAATCGACAGTATTATTTTTGATGATGTCGAGATCGCTCGCTTGCATCTCAGGTACCATGTCTAATTCTTTCACGATTTTCACCAGTTCTTCTGGGAAAATTCCTTTGACCGCAGGATCAAGAAATGAACGATTGAAAAAAGCATCCGCGATTTCTGCTGCTCGAACATCTTCGGGATTATTACTGTCTCTTGGATAACTTGGAGTTAGATTCAGTATGATGCCGATTTGACCAGTTTGCCCACTTTCATGGTAAGCCTTGATCGCCAAAGCGGAAGCCAATGCTTCATTAAATCCGACTTGAATGGCATGTTTCATGTTACTTTCTTCTGGATAATGCAATTGATACAAATAGCCCGCCTCAACAGGAACGATCGGTTCATTATGAGTAAACCATTTTTTGACTTTATCCCCAAACAAGTCGAAACATGTCTTGGCATATCTGGCATATGACTCCACAGTCTCTCGCTGGAGCCAGCCGCCTTTTTCTTGTAATGCCATTGGCATATCAAAGTGATACAGATTGACAAATGGTTCGATCCCATTGTTGATCAATTCATCAAAATAATCATTATAAAAAGAAACAGCTTTAGGATTGACTGCCCCCGTTCCATCAGGAATCAAACGGCTCCATTGAATCGAAGTCCGAAAAGAGTTATGGCCGGTTTCAACCATCAATTGGACATCCTCTTTGTAGTTGAGATAGACTTCCGATGCTTTGTCTGGACCTACTTGATCAAAAAATTTTTCCGGTTCTTTGGCATACCAGTAATCAAAAATATTCTCGCCTTTACCGTCCCCGGCTACCCGACCTTCTGTCTGTGGGCCGCTTGCTGCGGAACCCCACCAAAAATTTTCTGGAAATTGAACCTTCATGTTTCTGCTCCCTTCGGTAATCCTAGTAATTGATTTTCCATTAAGACCACTTGTTTTTCAGTGGCCGCTTTTCCCATTTTGATTCGTTCTAAGACAAGTTCTGCGGCTTTCTCCCCCATTTTTTCTGCTGGCGGATTCACAGTTATTTGCGGCAACAAACTCTGTTCTGCTTCAGAAAGATAATCATAGTGACCAAAGGCGATATCTTTTCCAACGATCAGTCTCTTTTGATTGAAACATTCCAAAGCCCCCACTGACATGTTGTAGTTACTGACAAAAATTGCAGTCGCTCCCCATGCGACTAATTCTTCAGTTCCCCGATAACCGCTTTGTCTTGTGTAGTCCCCCACCACGATTTTCATTTCTGCTTCATTGTTTGCCATAGCAGCTTGCGCACCAAACAGTCGTTCTCTCGCAGTGTGATCCGACTGTGGAGCGGAAAGATAACCGATTTTTTTATGTCCAGCTGCTAAATAATGGTTGATGACGTCAAAAACACTTTGACGGTCGTTCAATAAGAGAACATCGGCGATTCCTTGTGTCTCAGGATGATTCAAAAAGACAATGGGTATCTGAATGTCCTGCCATTTCAACAAATCAAACTTTTTTTCATCAGAAAAGAAAACAATCAATCCGTCGACAGCATGCTGCAATAAATAATCGAGTTTGTCATGGTCCTCTTTGCTATTCGTAAAACCACTCAGCAAAATACTATAGCCATTTTCTTCCGCGACTTTCTCGATACCAGAAACAACTTCCGAGCCAAAACGACTGGAGATGCGATTCATCAATAAGCCAAATGAATAGCTACGATTGTTCTTTAAACCCTTCGCAATAATATTCTCTTTGTAGTCAAGCGACTCAATAGCAGCAGCAATCTTTTCTCTGTTCAATTGTTTCAGCTGATGTCCATTCAAATATCGGGAAACAGTCCCTACAGAAACACCTGCTAATTGCGCAACATCTCGAATCGAAGCCATGTTTCTCACCTTTCTCTGATGCCATTTTTCACGATCCATTTTCTAATGATTATGAATCGCTGGATTCATTGATTTGCTTTTGGTAACGAGTGTTGATCCCCTTCACGATCTAATAAAAATCATCAGCTTGTTAAAAAATTGAACCGGTTCAATTTTAAACTATAGCACGTTTCTGTAGAATTGCAATCTTTTTTTGGATGCGTATTCATTTTCTCTTTCCACTAAATTCCGAAAAAAAGAAAAAGATGAATGGTCTGCAAGATGTCTCAAGAGCTAGTCAGCACCATTCATCTAGATTAAACCAAACAATGTCCCGCTTATCCAAGTAATTGATTGGCTAGTAAAAAGTCTTTGACTTCGGTTAAATCAGTAAAACGCCGAACACCTTGAAAGAGCGCCTCTTTGTCGATGATTGGTTGTTTGCTCAATGGGTATCTTCCTTTTCTTGTCGGTAAGTCTGTCAAATCATCTTCGACCATAAACGCTGAGATGCCCGCTTTTTCAGCAGCAGCTATCCCGGCAAACGAGTCTTCTAAGACTAAGGCATCTTTTGGGAGAACCTTCGCCTGATGACAAGCCGTCAAAAAAATTTCCGGATCGGGCTTTCCTTGCTTGACTTGATCGCCAGCAACGATGATATCAAAGGTAGACGGCATCTTTTCTAGCTCAAAATAGGTGGCGATTTTTTCTCGGGAAGAAGAGGAGGCTAATGCGATTTGGCAGGTGTGCTGCTTCAGCTCCTTTAGTAAATCGAGCAAACCTGGCTTTTTGTAGACTCTTTTTTCTTCGGCTAAAATGGCTTCTTTGTATCGGTTCATCGAATCCCGCCATTGGTCGACAGGGACATCGCCGTACAACTCTTTCATTCCTTGACGAATCTCGGCTTCTCTTTTCCCGGTCAAATAATAATAGACATCGTGGATCAATTCAAAATCGTGTTCTTCAGCAGATTTTAGATAGGCACGGTAGGCAAGTCGTCCTGTTTCGAACATTAAGCCATCCATGTCAAAAATTACTAGTTGGATTGTGTTCATTCGCTTTCTCCTACTTTATTTTAAAAAAGAGCCATGCGTCTAGCATTAGATCGCACCGCTCTTCGTTTTGATACTCAGGTCGATTCAAGGATTGCTTTTAAGGATGCTAAATGTGCATCCCCTTGCTCATAATCTCTGACCAGCTCTTCTGAAAGGATGAAAGAACCCCCAACTGCGATTACTTGCGGATGAGCAAGGTAGTCTTGGCAATTGTCCTTAGAGATTCCGCCAGTTGGCAAAAATCGAACATCATAGAAGGGACCGCTTAACGCTTTGATTGCTTGTAACCCGCCATAAATATCTGCTGGAAAAAATTTCACAGTTTTGATCCCAAACGATACGGCTTTCTGAATATCATTTGGTGTCGCTGTTCCTGGAAAAATCGGGATCTGATTCTTTAGACAGTGATCGATAACTTCTGGAACAATAGCTGGAGAGACAATAAACTGGGCCCCCTTTGCTACCGCTTGTTGGGCTTCTTCAAGTGTTCTCACCGTACCGGCTCCCACGAGCAACTTCCCTGAGCGTGCTAAGTGTTCGATTGCTTTTAACGCCAGTTCGCTGCGGAAAGTCACTTCAATCAAACGAATATCATGTTTAATCAATAATTCTTCTAGTGGATCTAGCAACGACATGTCTATGGCGGTATAAAGCGGTAAAACTTTCGTAGCCGCTAAATGTTCGGTCAATGATTCGACGTTTGCCATTCTATTCCCCCGCTTTCTGATCAATTTCTGCAGACATTTGCGATTTGACAACCGCTTCATGCAGTCCTTGCAAGTAACTAATCCCCAAAGCTCGATCATACAGACCATATCCTGGCATTGCTACTTCCCCCCAGATCGTTCGCCCATGATCTGGACGAATCACTCCAGTAAATCCTACATCCACCAAGGCTTTCATAATGGCATACATATCTAGTGAACCTTCTGTAGACAAGTGTGCAGACTCTTTGAATTTGCGGTCTCCCATAAAGAGAACGTTTCGGAAATGTACAAAATTAATTCGGTCGCCAACCTCATGGATGATCGACACTAGTTCATTTTTCGGATCGGCGCCTAACGAACCAGTGCATAGCGTCAATCCATTATAAGGAGAGTCAACAATAGACAATATTTTTTTCAAGTCAGACAAGTTTTTGGTGATTCGCGGCAAGCCGAAGATCTCCCAAGGCGGGTCATCCGGATGGATGGCCATTTTAACATTCATTTCTTCGCAAACAGGAATAATTCGTTTCAGAAAATAAGCCAAGTTATCGAAAAGAACCTCTTCTGTCACTCCGTCATAAGTCTTCATCAGCTGATTGAATTTCTTTAACCGTTCTTCTTCCCAACCAGGCAGCTTGAATCCTTTTGATTGGCTGTGGATCAATGTGTACATTTCGCTAGGTTCCATCCCATCAACCACTGCTTGGTCATACAGCAAT
Organism: Enterococcus sp. ARL09-542; assembly: GCF_005234805.1. Lineage (NCBI taxonomy): Bacteria > Bacillati > Bacillota > Bacilli > Lactobacillales > Enterococcaceae > Enterococcus > Enterococcus sp. ARL09-542. The sequence goes on along the minus strand of NZ_QPQX01000001.1, from coordinate 107,444 downwards.
GAGAAACTGCCATCCTCATTTTCATAAAAAAGATTGGTTTTTGCCCAACCAAAAATCGGCTTAAAACTATAACAAATCAGATGTATGCCACAAGCAGAAAGATTTTTGATCGTCTGAATGTAATGATCGATGTAGTGATCCCGTTCTTCTGTTCCTGCCTTGATCGCGTCATGGATCGCCACACTTTCGATTCCTAGTAATGTCAGTTCTTCTTTTTCGATTGATTGTTTTAATTCCTCAATTTCGGCAATTTCCCAAATATCTCCTGGCAGTTTGTTTAACAAGGTGCCGATGACCCCATTGATGCCAGGTATTTGACGGACATTTTGCAAAGGAATCGAGTCTCCTTCGCCATACCATCTAAAGCCCCATTTCATAGTCAACATCCTTTCTTAAAAATCATCATCGTCATCCTCATCGCCAGCAGCTGGCGTCTCATTCGAGATATGCCAAAAAGCAACACTATCTTCTCCTTGATCGATCACTGCTTGTGCCGCTGATGCAATTGGTGTTTGCAGTAATTGATGATTGATTGCTTCTAACACCATCGGCAAGTTGGTACCGCCAATAACGTAAACTTCTTCTTGCAGCTCTTTTTCTAACTGATTGATCGTCAAAACTGACTGGTTGTAAGGGCTAGCGCTCAGTAAGTCTACTAAGATCAGCACCCCTTCTTGTTGATTGACTTGATGTACCGCGGTACTGATTTTTTCTCCCAGTGCTTGAACATCATCTCCTTGATACAAATTGACTGTCGCTATATTTTCGACTGCTCCCATGATGACTGTTGCCGCATCTTTCAGTCCATCGCTTAATGTGCCATGAGTAGCAAGTACGATTCCCAACATTGTCATTCCTCCTTTGTCTCCCTGCATGGATTTCCATGCAAAACGTTTACTGTAACAAGGCAATCGTCTTGTTTACATTTTCCATATTGATGTCTTTTTGCCTTAATAATTGTTTAGGCAGATAATATCCCTCTGTTGATTCCTTATTTCCGCTGATCACATAATTGATTGTTGCATGGATTCCTTCTTCTTGAAGGATTCCGAGTCGTGCTAATTGTTTGCGATCAAACTCTGTTCCTACTACATGTAGAGGTGCTTTGGCACCAACAGAATCCAGATAATAAATCGTAGCCTTGCGTTTGGCTGAGTCTCGCAAAACTTCTAATCCTCGTTCGCCATAGCTTCCTTCATCCAAGAACGCAAACGCAGTGTTTTGTCGTTCATTTTCACTGATTAAAGCCAATAATGCCAAAACCGAAGAAGTATTTCTCGTTAAGTTTTTCTGGAAGACCGCCCCTTTTACCACTTTTCCCAATAAAAGAAAGTACGAACCAAATGCCAGAACTAAGAAAAATGTTTGCCAAGAAAAAAGTACAAAACCGTCAGCAGCAAATTGACTATAGAACCATGTCGCTACTGCGCCGATCCCAATCGTTATGAATGAGCTGACAAGAATAAAATTCATTGTTTGACGACCTTGCGCCTTTCGATCAAAAAAATGATAAGCGCCAAAATGTTGCGGCGGTGTATCATAATACGTACAAATGATTCGATCTGCTTGAGCAATATCTCCGATGTAAACATTTCTCGAAGCTGCTTTATGTTTCAAATCATATTCGATTATGCGAATATCTTTTCTTATTTGTGAGATATCTGTCACTAAAGCATTTAGGAATCTTTTTTTGCTGCGGTCACTTAAGCGAGAACGATAAATATAGCGGTAACGAAACAGCCAATCATTGAAACGGTCTTTCTGCATCTTTTTCATCTCCCATTCTTCGAAGGATCCAGCACGTTTTCAACAGCCTTTGAGCTAGCAACCATCAAATGACCGTTGCTTTTTTGTTATTGATGGAACTAGCTCAGTTGCTGTATTTGGCAGTTATAATCCGAATTGTTTCAAGACCTCTTTTAAAGAGGATTTAGGAGCAGAAGGTGTTGCTTGGAAATAGATGTTTTCGACTCCATAGTGTTCATTCATTTCCTTTAATCTTGCGGCATCTGCTTTATTCAAGTAGACGGATTTTGTGACTAACAGATCTTTTTCTGGATCTTTCTGTGCGATCCCGCCAATGTTCAACTCTTTCATTGGCACACCATGGGTGACCAGATCATAAATCACACTGATGGTTTTTGCGATCAGGATGCAGTTGTACTCTTTAAACGCATATTCATCCCAATAAAATTTTGCTTTTTCTGGTGTCACGACAATCGTTTTTTGTCCTGTGCGACTGCCGGCATTTTTGTATAGATCTCGCATGAATTTATCCTTAGCAACCACTTCATCAACGACGAAGATAGAGTTGACCCCGCTTTTTTGAGACAACGTCATCATGACTTGCCCATGAATCAACCGTTCATCCACACGTGCTAAATTTACTACACCCATTGTTTTCCACTTCCTTTTCTATAAAATCCCTACGCCGGCTAGAATGATCAAGATCAAAGTCAGCCAGAGCAGTGCTTGCGTAACTTTTAAGCCTTTTTTCGTATAGAACCAATAAACACCCATTACAACAGCCAATGGCAAGATACCTGGAACAATCTGGTCAAGAATATCTTGAATGATAAATTCTCGTCCTGAAATATCAAATTTCAGAGAAGAAGAAACATTGACATAGTTTCCAGCTAAGACCCCCATCATAAACAACCCGAGAACAGACAACGTTTCGATTGCTGTCTGAACACCGGTGCTTTGCATCAATCCGGTCGCGTTTCGTCCCATTGCAAAAGCTTGTCGAGCAAAAAATACACCTAAAAATGCTTGGTATAAAGCGAAACAGACAAATGGGAACAATGCACCTAGCGGACTTCCCTGCTGGGCCCATGGGACAGCGATCGCAATAAAGATATACTGTACTGTTCCAGAATCGATCGCATCACCGATCCCTGCTAAAGCACCCATCAACCCTGCTTTTGTGTTGTACATCAAATCATCTTGCATCAGAACTTCTTTGTTTTCATGTTCTTCTTCTGCCCGCTGCTGTTCCATAGAAGACATCAGGCCTGTGATCACGCCGCCCCCCCAGCTCAATTGCGTGTTGAAAAAGAGCAGTTGCCGCTTATAGGCAGCCTTGAGGGCGTCTTCGTTCTTATATAATTTTCGTAAAATCGGCATCATTGCGTATAAAAGTGACGGTGCCAGATAGCGTTCAAATGAATGAGGGATCTCGTTGGCAAAGTGCCAGCGAAGATATGCTTTCGTGACATCTTTTTTTGTGATCTCCTCTGGAGCGATCTGTGTTGCTTTCACTGATTCTGTCATTTTTTCCTTCCTCCTTGTTTCTTAGAATCCATCATCGTAATCGTCCTCATCAAAGGATGCATTGGACGTATTCGTTTCAGCAGCTGGAGCTAATTTTCCTTTTTGTGATTGTACAAAGATCAATGCGATCAGAACACCAAAGATTGCGTAAGTAACCATAGTGATTTCCAATGATTTCAGTACGACACTCATAAAATAGGCAAGGAAAAAGAAAACCATGTAATCTTTCCGACCAATGACATAAACAGTCGTTGCAATCCCGATCGCTGCCAAGCCACCACCTACTACCTCCAGAATATGGATGACGACAGTCCCTTCAAGGGCATTGATGACATCAGCGATCAGTGGTGCACCCAGATAAAGTGCGATGAAAACAAGCGGTACAAATAAAATAAATGAGGCCAACGTTGGATACAAAATGATCGAACGAGTAATTGCTTTTGTATTCATGTCTTCCACTGCTTTATCCGTATATTTCCCTAAAAATGTATTGATAAAGAACCGGAACTGATACAAATAACTGCCTAAAAGTCCCACTGGGACAGCAACTGCGATCGCCGCTTCGGGCTTCAGATTACCTAATAATGCTACCGGTACAGCAATAGCCGCAGCAATCGATGGTTCAGCCGGCATTGAGCCGCCGGGAGAGAAGACCCCCATATAAATCATCTGTAGTGCAGCAGTAACGATCATCGCCTGCGCTACATCCCCCATCACGATCCCAACAACCAACCCAGTCATCAATGGCGAGAAACGAAGGGTTAGTGTTGCCCCACCACCAAGCCATCTAGACATGACTGCCGCAACCCATAAAGCAATCAGTAAACTCTGTGTAATGCTTAAAGTTTCCATTTTTCCTCCTCCTAAACCTGCTCGATATAGTTTTCTAAATCTAAAAGTGCTTTTTTCAGCCGTTCTTTCGTTATAGAAACCGGAATCAGATGAACTTTCTCTTTTGAATCAACAAATGCCACCAACTGATCGATCACTTGCGGGTCTTCTGGATAGATCCCCATTTGATGCAGGGACATTGGCAACTGCAATTCTCGATAAAACGGCAATAACTGATCAATGACCGTCCATCTTTCTTCAATCGCTAATTGATAAAAAATGCCGTAAGCAACTTTTTCACCATGCAAAAACTGATGACTTGCTGGTAGATATTTGCTGATTGCGTCATGCATCGCATGGGCTGCCGCATTGCGGGCGTATTTGTCACCCAATCCACCAACTAAACCGGCAACTGCAAACACAATCTCTGACAAGTGAATGAATTCTTCTGTTACCTTTTGCTCTTCCATATCTTGGATTGCTTGTTTTGACTGAGATACAATCGCTTTCTCGCATAGTTTGGCTGTGTAGCCAGCCAATTGTAGAAAAGGCTCATGTTGAAGCTGTGGTTGCGCCAAAATTGTTTCTGATTCATACCACTTTGCTATGGTATCTGCTAGTCCAGCAATAAAGTAGGAAACTGGCGCATCAATCACTAGTGTCGGATCTGTAATCAAAAAAGCTGCTTGCCGCAAGAAGTGCTCTGACATTCCTTCAGATTCGCCGTTTTCTTTATACATCACAGCTAACGGTGTCCATGGTGCACAATTACTTGCTAAGGTTGGCACGACACCAAATGGCGTATTGGTCAGATGGGCTGCGTACCCGACCAAATCGGTCAATTTTCCGCCGCCGACACCGATGATAAAGTCAATGTGATGTGCTTCTACTTGATCTTTGATCAAATTTGCACCGTAGTAACTGCATTCCCCAGTATACTGATGATAAAAAACATCCTGGGGCGCCTCGTTGATAAAAGTCAATTTGGGTTGCGCTTTTTGCCATGAAATCGAGCCATGAACGATTAATAATCGTTTGGCTTGATATTCTTGCAGCAGCTCTGGAATATGGGCTAATGCACCTTCATGGTAACGATAAAACTGAGGACCAACTTTTACTTTTAAATCAGTTAACATTTCCTTCCCTCCTTATGAGAAAATAAGAAAATCGCTTTGATCTTGAACAGCTCGTTCTGGTAATTGCCCTTGAATGATCTGTTCGATGTCCGTCACACATTTTTCTCCCATCTGTTCGAGACACTCCATTGTGTAAGCAGACGTATTAGGTGTCATGATTACGTTATCAAATGCCAGGTATGGGTGATCCTTGCGCCCCGGTTCTTCTTCTAAAACATCTGTCGCTAAGCCAGCGATCTTCCCGGATTTTAAACCGTTTACAATTGCTTGTTCATCTAAAAGTGCTCCGCGAGCACTATTTGACAAATATACTTGGTCTTTCATTTTTTCAATTTCTTTGGTTGAAATCATATGATAATTTTCATCTGTCAAATTGGCACACAGACAAATGATGTCTGAACGAGTCAGTAACTCATCTAACTCAACTTTCTTCCCGCCATAACTTTGTATGTGGAGTGCTGATTGATAGGGATCATAGGCTAATACCTCACAGCGAAACCCATTGCGCAAAATCTCCACGACACAACTTCCTGTGTTGCCTACACCTATGACACCTACTGTTTTATTGAACAATGCTCGCCCGACGAATTTGGCTCGTGACTCCCATTGATCTTGCCGAACTTTCACAGATGACTCTACGGTACACCGCAAAAGCGCCAACAGATTCGTCACATTATTTTCTGCCACCGCATCTCGTTCCACCAATGCTGGGATGATCGAAACGATCGTTTGATGGTTACGTGCAGCTTCTAGATCGATATTGTTGTAGCCAATACCATGACGAGTGATCAATAATAGCTCATCTTTGTGTTCAAAAAATTCCTCTGTAAAGTGAGGCGTCACACTGGCGATGATCAGATTATAACCTTGTAAACGTTGCGCCAATTCCTTCCCGGAAATGTCACTTTCCACATCAAAATGAGTCACTGTGCCGATTTTTTCGAGCCTCTGGATATGTTGAGGAAATATTTTGCCAAAACTACTAGAGTTGACTATCGCAATCTTATACTCAAGCATCCTAAGTCTCCTTCCTTTATTCCGTTTTTGTTACGATTTCGTGTCCGCCAAATCCATTTCTCAGCGCAGACACCACTTTTGCTGAGAAGCTGTCTTGTTCTTGTGATAAATTTCTCATGAAAAGACTTAATGCAATTGTTGGAACGGCAACGTCCATTTCCAGTGCTGTTTCCACCGTCCATTTGGCTTCTCCTGAAGCAGCAACGATACCCCGATATTCTTCTAAGTGGGGGCTGTTGGAAAATTGTGCTTCGGCAATCTCCATCAACCAGCTGCGGATTACCGATCCGTGGTTCCAGACATGGGCTACTGCTGCTAAATCAAAAGCATACTCACTCTGCTCAATCAGTTGGAACCCTTCACCGATTGCTTGCATCATGCCATATTCGATCCCGTTGTGGATCATCTTCAAGAAATGACCGCTTCCTGATACGCCTGCATAAAGATATCCGCCCTCAATAGCAACATTTTTGAATACTTGTTCGATCGAATGAAAGGCATTTAAGTCGCCGCCGACCATCAGACAAGCATTCTTGCGCGCACCGGAGATTCCTCCTGAAGTGCCGCAATCCAAATAGGCAACCTCTTTGTCTGAAAATTGTTTCCCTCGTCGAATCGAATCTTTATAATTTGAATTTCCACCTTCTATCACGATATCTTCTGGTAAAACAAGTGGCAGCAAGTCTTTTAGTACCGATTCTGTGATTTCCCCTGCTGGCAGCATCAGCCAGATGACTCGTTTGCCAGTAAATGAAGCGACCATTTGGCTGATAGTCTCATATGTTTCTATTCCCTCCCTTCGTGCAGTAAGTCGTGCTTGTTCTGAAAGATCCAGCCCTTTCGTTCGATAGCCATGATCTTTTAAATTGCTTGCTAAGTTCAAGCCCATTTTGCCAAGACCGATAATACCAATCTCCATGATAGCGCCTCCATTTCTATCTTCATTATACAAAAAAATATTTTTTGTAAATATAAATAATAAAAAATATTTTTTATTTGCATTTCTTTGGAAATCGTTGTACTTTAAAAATGAAGGCTTCGGAATGTATTGAAAAAGGAGAAAAACACTATGACTATATCGATTCGCTTAAAAATCAAGACCCTCTATAAAGACTTAAGCCCCAAAGAACAAGCAATCGCCGATTACATACTCGAAAACCCCAGTAAGGTTAGCCATAGTTCCATTAGTGATTTAGCAAATGAGCTAGGAATGGCGGATTCGACATTTTTTCAATTTACAAAAAAACTTGGTTACAACGGTTTTAAAGACTTTAAGATGGCCATGTTGATGCAAGAAAATGATTTATCCGCCATCTCTTTCCACGAAAATATTCAGCAATCAGATAACGAGCTGACCATGGCGCGCAAAGTCTTTGATTCCAACCTCACCACATTGACCGATACGCGAAAACTACTGCAAGAAGAAGATTTGAAACAAGCCGTCCAAATGATCGACAGTGCCAAGCGATTGTTCTTTTTTGGCGTAGGCGGTTCTGAAATCGTTGCAGCTGATGCATACCATAAATTCTTGCGCTCACCGATTTCTGTCGTTCACAGTGCGGATTATCACATTCAGTTGATGGAAGCAGCGTTACTGACCCCAGAAGATTGTGCCCTGTTGATTTCTCATACGGGTAAATCGAAAGAAACGATTGAACTTGCGCAAGTCGCCAAAGATTGCGGCGCCAAAGTTATCGTTATTACCAGTCACGCAGCATCTCCGCTAGCCAAATTAGGGGATGTCGTATTTATTTCTGTTTCCGAAGAGATCGAATTTCGTTCAGAAGCTCTTGCTTCCAGAATCTCTCAACTAAGTATCATCGATTCGCTCTATGTGATTTTGATGTTTATCAACCGCAACAAATCCCAAGACTCCATTGCGAAAGTTCGACGTACGATTTCTAAAATCAAAGAATAGCCTTCTTTAAATAGCGTAGCAGCCTAATCTTTAAAACCTTTCAATCATGTACTAATGGGTTATGAAAAAGTAATTTCCTCTGCTCTCCTTTCTTTGGACTTCAGAGGATTGATGGCTAGTCTAAATAAAAACCAAAGCTAACGATTAAAGTTCTGATACCGTCTAAGCACAAGCGTGTTCGATTTTTAGTCCATGATAATAGAAAAAAGCAGACTGTCTTTCCTCATAGAAAAACAGTCTGCTTTCTCTTGTTAAAAATCCTCACAAGTCGCGATGATCCCTTAAGCGATAACCGAGACCAATCTCAGTGATCAAGTATTCGGGACTGATGGTATTGGTCTCGATCTTTTTTCGTATATTTGACATATTGACCCGCAATACTTGCGGATCAGTGCCATAAGGTCCCCAAACTTCTGTCGCCAACGTTTGGTACGTTACGACTTTGCCTAGATGTTGGAACAAAACAGTTAAAATTCGGTACTCATTTTTGGTTAAATGGATCTCTGTTCCGGCCTTAGTCAAAAGCTGCCTTTCAGTATCAAGTGTTAATTCACCATTCTTGATGACTAGCGGCATTGGCTCTTGCTTCCGATGCCTGAATGCTGTGCGGATCCTTGCAAGCAATTCATTCATACCAAATGGCTTGGTCACATAATCATCCGCACCAAGATCCAACGCTTTGACTTTCTCGCTTTCATTGCTGCGAGCTGAAATCACGATCAATGGCACCGCCATCCGTTTGCGAATGATTTTCAATAACTCCATGCCGTCAATATCGGGTAGTCCTAGGTCAAGTAAAATCAAGTCAAAGGATTGTTCCTGAAAAATCGTCAGAGCAGCCATTCCAGTCTCTGCTACTCGAATATGATACCTTTCTTTTTCTAAAACGACTTCCATAAAATCGGCGATCGTCGGATCGTCTTCAATCAGCAAGACAGTTCTTCCCATGATGCCCACCTCCAGTTAATTCAAATAAATGCGTACGACCGTTTGACCATCTGCTACGGCCATCTCCAACTTGCCATGATGGGCATGAACAATGGTTTTGACGATACTCAAGCCGATGCCGAGACCATTTTTTGAGTCTACCGGCACTTCATTGTCTGAAGACAGATTTGATTGGATCCGTTCAAACTGCTTCATCGATATTTCTCCGGTATTTTTTATTTCAAATACCGTTTTCGCTCCTTCTTGAAAGACAGACAAGTAAACTTTTCCCGAATCTGAACCATGACGAAAGGCATTTTCTACCAAATTAAAAATTGCTTGTTCCATCAAAATCGGATCTACCTCCACGAACAGGACCGATTCCGGCAGCTGAACGATCAACTCTTTTTCCGGATAGACTTTTTTGGCATGTTCATAGACTGCGCCAATGATCTCTTCGATTGGTTCTGGGGTTTTCTTGACTTGCATCGTATCCATGTTGATACGAGTGATCGAAAGCAAATTCTCCACCATGCGGATCAGCCATTGGGACTCACTTTGGATGTCTCTCAATAACTTGCTGCGAGTCGCTTCCTTTAAAGAGTTATTAGTTTGTAAGAGCGTCTCCGCAATTCCTGAAATCGCCGTTAAAGGTGTCCGTAAATCATGAGAGATGGCCCGCAACAAATTGCTGCGAACTTTTTCTCGTTCATTTTCTAATTCAATTTTTTCTTTTTCATCCTTCAATTCTGTTTGTTCTAAAATCACAGCTAACTGGGTCAACACTAAGCGCAGATAATTTAGTTGGCTGTTCTCAAGTGGAAAATTACGGCTTCTGCGAATGCCTAAAACGGCCAATGTTTTGCTATTGGCAATAATCGGTAAATAAAATCCCTTTGCACCACTTAATGTATCGGTCCCATAGCCAGACTCTTTCTGATTTTTGGCAGACCAATAAGCAACAGCCGCTTCTTCCGGATGACTCAATGCGGATTGTTTTTTTGCACCATATTGGCTTTGTTTTTGCGCTTGTGCATCATACAAAATCACTTCGCGATCTAACAAGCGGGCCAGATAGGTGGCTGACAAATCAAAAATCTGCTGCCGGTCTTCTGCTAGAACAAATTGCTTGTTCAACTCATAAAGTATTTCCATCTGCTGTTCTTTTTCCATTGAATGAACAGCTTGTTTTTTTAAACGAACCATTAGATTACTGATCATTAGTGCGACAAGCAGCATGATGACTAACGTAATCGGATAACCTTGTTTATAGACGGTCAAGGAGTACAGTGGTTCAACGAAGAACCAGTTGAAGGCTAGGACGCTCAGGATCGAAGAAAGAGCGCTCCAGAAATAGCCTGAAGTTAGCCGCGCCACAAGTAGAATAAAAAAGATGTAGACGAGCATCAAATTCTGATCACCAAAATGCAAATACTGCATCACTTCAGTCGTCAGTGTCGCTAAGAAAACACTGATCAGGGCAATCGCTAGATCCTTTCCCCCTCCTTCAATGACTTTCTTGGAAAGAGAAAAAATAGAAGCACGCTCCTCTTTGTAAGGAATCAAATGAATCTCAGTGTCAGGCAACCGTTTCAGTAGCCGCACATCAAGTTCTTCCACAAACAGTTTCTCATACCATGGCTTGGCCAGGTTTTTACCCATGATGATGTCGGTGGCTCCCACCAGCTTGGCATATTCGATGATTGTTTCAAAATAATTGTCTTCTTCAATGACAACGACTTCCGCGCCTAACTTTTCGGCTAATGTCGTTGCTTCATTTTTTTCTTCCGAACGTATGTAAAGCACAGTCCATTCAGCACCTAGGCCTTGCGCTAATCGCGCTGTCCAACGAATACTTTTTTCTGCCATTTTAGGGAATGCATCCTGGACAATCGTGATCAGTTTGCTCTGGATTCCATTGGTTCGGCCACTGATTCGATTGATGTGGTCAGAAGCCCGCTGAATTGCCAATCCCCGCAGTTGTTCCAGTTTTTTGGGAATAAAAAAATTCTGCAACGCTCGCTTGGCATTTTCGTTGGCATAGATTTTTCCTTGTGCCAACCGATCGATCAGCTCATCTGGCTCGACATCGATCACTTTCAATGTTGCTTGTTGGAAGAATGTATCTGGGACCGTCTCTTTGACTTCGATCCCAGTGACTTCTTCTACAATATCATTCAAGCTTTCAATGTGTTGGACATTGACCGTCGTATGCACATCAATACCGGCATTTAAAAGTTCTTCAATGTCTTGATACCTCTTGCGATTTCTTGATCCTTCAGCGTTCGTATGGGCCAACTCATCGATTAAGACAATCGCAGGCTGCTGCTGAATGATCGCATCGATATCTGGTTCAGTCAACGTGATCCCTTTGTATTGGATTTCTTTCAACGGAATCTGCGGCAAACCAGCCAGCAGACTATTGGTATCTGGACGATCATGGGGTTCGATGTAACCTATCACCACATCTTTGCCGAGGGCTTTTAGTTCCTGTGCTTCTAAAAGCATGGCGTAAGTTTTTCCTACTCCTGCAGCAAAGCCAAAGTACACCCGCAGCCGGCCTTTTTTTCGATTTTCTGCTTTCAATGTATCTACTGATGTTGGTCTATCCATGTTTGCCTCTCCCATCAACAATCACTTACAGTTTATCTAATGCTAAATTCAGTTCAAGCACATTGACAAATGTTCGATCAGAAAACCAATCTTTTTGTGTCTTTTCTTTTATTATAGCACGAATGGCTGTTTCCTTCTGTTTACGTTCTTTGGCGATGCGAGGTACTTGTATCTCGGCTGCAGCGACACTAATATGCGGATCTAATCCGCTGGCTGATGCAGTCACCAGATCAACCGGTACCTCTGTGATTTGATTTTCTCTTTGAAGCGCCGTCTTTCTGTCGGATACCAGTCCCTCTTGTTCCGCAGAGACCGGAGACAATTGGGAGACCGCATTGCTTCTGCCAGCAAAGTAGCCTGGTTGCAGGAACTGCTGACCAATCAGTGTTGAACCAACTACTTCTCCCTCTACCATTCGTTGACTACCATTGGCTTGGTTGGAAAATAGCAATTGACCGACACCAGTGATCACAGCAGTATACACCCCGCCAAAAAACAAAATACTAAACACCAAGAAACGCAATTGAGTCCCTAGAATCTTTTTCATTTCTGCATCCTTCTTTCAATTTATTCATAGTAGGAAAAAGCTTAGCACGATATCGATCAATTTGATAAAAATGAAAGGTGCGATCAATCCGCCTAGTCCATATACCAGTAAATTGTGGCGCAAAATTTGGCTGGCTGGTTTTTCTTTGTATTTGACTCCTTTTAGAGCTAATGGAATCAAAGCAACGATAATGACCGCATTGTAAATCACGGCTGACAAGATCGCCGTCAGTGGACTACCTAACTGCATCACGTTCAATTGCGCCAGTTCAGGATAGATGCCATAAAAAAGAACAGGGATCACGGCGAAATATTTCGCCACATCATTGGCAATGCTGAATGTCGTCAATGCACCACGAGTCATCAACAGCTGTTTACCGATTCGTACGACCTGCAGCAATTTGGTTGGACTGGAATCCAGATCGATCATGTTGCCAGCCTCTTTGGCAGCCTGTGTTCCAGTATTCATAGCCATTGCCACATCTGCTTGAGCCAATGCTGGTGCATCGTTGGTTCCGTCGCCGGTCATGGCAACCAAGTGTCCTTTTTCTTGGTATTGCCGAATCAATTCCATTTTGTTTTCTGGCGTTGCTTCAGCGAGGAAATCATCGACTCCCGCTTCTGCTGCAATCGCTGCTGCGGTCAACGGGTTGTCTCCTGTGATCATGATAGTTTTGATACCCATTTTCCGCATATCGGCAAAATTTTCCTGTACACCGTTTTTGACGATGTCCTTCAAATAGATGACCCCCATGACTTGGTCATTTTTGACAACTACCAACGGGGTACCCCCAGAGTGCGCCACTTTGGCTACGATTTGGTCACACTGTGGTGGGTAGGTACCGCCACGAGCGAGCACATATTTCTTGATCGTATCCGCCGCACCTTTACGAATTTGATCGCCACGATAATCCATGCCGCTCATCCGTGTTTTGGCACTAAAATCGATAAATTTCACTTCGGATTGTTCAAAAGCGCGTTCTCGAATCCCAAATTTTTCTTTGGCTAGAATAACAATACTGCGGCCTTCTGCCGTTTCGTCAGCTAATGAGGAAAGCTGCGCGGCATCTGCTAATTGTTCTTCACCAATACCGTCTACAGGTAGAAAGGCACTTGCCCGACGATTTCCCAGTGTAATGGTTCCTGTTTTATCCAATAACAAAATATCGACATCACCAGCCGCTTCGATGGCACGACCGCTCATGGCAATAACATTTTCTTTCGTCAGACGGCTCATTCCAGCAATCCCGATCGAAGAGATCAGTGCACCGATGGTCGTTGGGGCTAGACAAACGAGCAATGCAATAATTACAATACTAGAAAGCGCGGTTCCTTTTTGCGAAAGAATACTGCTTAGTTCCGTAAATGGGACTAATGTTACTGCCACCGCTAAAAAGATGATCGTCAATGTGATCAGAAAAATCTGCAGTCCTATTTCATTAGGCGTTTTTTTGCGTTGTGTCCCTTCTACCATTGAAATCATTTTATCCAAAAACGAATGTCCATTTTCAGACGTCACTCGAATGACCAAGTAATCGGAAACCACCGTTGTCCCGCCAGTGACTGCACTGCGGTCTCCACCTGATTCTCGAATTACTGGCGCTGATTCACCCGTAATGGCACTTTCATCTACCGAGGCAGCACCTTCAATGACATCGCCGTCTGCCGGAATCTGTTGTCCAGAAACGACATAAACCAAGTCACCTTTTTTCAAATCTGATGACTTCATTTCGATGAACTGCTCTGATTGGATATCCTGTAAATCATTGATTTTGTAAGTCATGACGTCTTTTTTGGCTTGTTTTAAGCTATCTGCCTGAGCTTTCCCACGACCTTCCGCGACCGCTTCAGCAAAATTTGCGAACAGCAATGTGAGCCAAAGTAAGCTGGTGATCGTGATGGTAAACCACAATGGAATGTCAGATTGTTCAAAGCAGAGAACCGTCGCTGCGATGGCACCAATATAAACCACGAACATCACTGGATTTTTTATTTGTTGCCGCGGATCTAGTTTGAGAAATGCTTGCTTGATTGCCCAGCGATATATCTTTTTCATTTTATTCTTCTCCTTTTTATTTCAGTGTAAGAAAATCTGCGATCGGACCTAATGCCAATGCAGGTAGAAAACTTAATGCCCCGATCACTAAAATCACAATCATCAACATCGTGACGAATGTCGGATTGACGGTAGAAAGAGTACCGTCATTCACAGCTACTTTCTTCTTGCGTCCCATGTTTTCAGCCAAAAATAAAACGGCGATGATCGGAATATACCGAGAGAAAAGCATGAGTCCACTACCTAAGACATTCAAAAATGGGGTATCTGCTAACAACCCATTAAATGCACTTCCGTTGTTATTAGCCAATGATGTTGCTCCGTATAACAGCTCACTAAATCCGTGAGCCCCTTTGTTGGTCAACCATTCCAAAATATCCGGGTGCATCGCAAGCGCCATCGCCCCAAACAGCGTCAGCAGAAGCGGCGTCAAAATGACTAAACTTGCCATTTTGATATCAAAGGCTTCGATTTTCTTGCCTAAATATTCTGGTGTGCGTCCAACAAGCAGTCCGGCAATGAACACTGCTAAAAGCAGAAATGCTAACATCCCATAAAGCCCGCTACCGACACCACCAAAAATGATTTCCCCTAGTTGCATGAGAAACATCGGCACTGCACCGCCTAATGGAGTGAAGCTATCCAACATCGCGTTGACCGATCCATTGGAAGCTGCCGTGGTACTGACTGCCCACAAACTTGACCAGCCAATCCCAAAGCGAATTTCTTTGCCTTCCATATTGGCTGAACCAACGACATCGTTGAAAATCGGTCCATAGTTTTCACTGATCAATACACCTAAAAAAGCGGCAAATAGGAAGAACAGCGAAACAAATAAAATCGTTCGTCCTTGTTTCCAGTCTTTTACCCAAAAGCCAAAAGCAAAAATCAGCGCAGCTGGTAAAAGGAGAATGGCTAAATTCTCGATAAAGTTTGAAAAAATCGTCGGATTCTCAAATGGATAGGCCGAATTGGCCCCAAAAAAGCCGCCACCGTTCGTCCCTAACTGTTTGATAGCCACCTGACTAGCAACAGGGCCAAGATATAACCAAAGATTTTCTCCTTCCAAACTGTTGTAGGCCATTCCGCTACTGAAGGTTTGAACGACTCCTTGAGAGATCAATAAAATCGCAATGATCGTGGACAGTGGTAATAGGATATACAATAATCCGCGAACCATGTCTTGCCAAAAATTGCCTAAATAGGATTCTTTTTTCTGAACCAATCCACGAATGAATGCACAAAGAACAGCCAATCCAACTGCCGCCGACAAGAAATTTTGGACAGTCAAACCAAAGACTTGTGTACTATTGGATAGTGCCAACTCGCCAGAATATGCTTGCCAGTTCGTATTAGTGATAAAGCTGACAGCTGTATTAAGTGCTAAATCAAAAGACAGATTATCAACCTTTGCTCCACCCGGCAGCCAACCTTGAACCATTAAAAGTACCGTCAAAAACAGCAGCGAACTGATTCCTAGCCCTAATACACTGATCAAATAACGTTTTGCGGACATTTTTCGCTGACTTTCTGAACCGATCAACCGATAGAAACCCCGCTCGATCGGTTGGATAAAGCGGACGAAACGGGGCGTCTCCCCCGTCATGATCATCTTGATATAAAACCCTAAAGGGGCTGCTAAAATCAGTAATACAAAAAAGAAAAACAGCCCTTGAAAAACAAAGCTCATCATAACTCTTCCCCCTTGAACAGAAACCAAAATAGATAAAGCATCAATCCAAAACTCAAACATCCTAAAAGTAGTAACATCTTCTTCCTCTCCTTTGATCTTATCTTAAAAAAAATGTTGTAAAGATAGTATCAAGGTTCGCTGGATTTCTTTATATCTTCTTTATACGATGAGCTGTAACACAATCTGTCTGTTTACAGCGAATTAGCGGATTTATCTTCTTGCCCACCCTGTTATATTTGGTTATACTTGTCTCACTTAATCTAGAAAGGAGCAATCAATAATGCAGTTTACGATCTCGGGTCTGGTCTTAATCCCGTTATTTCTTGTTACTTGCTATTTGATTCTGCGTTACAATGCTGCTCAGCTTTCACTTTTTCAAAAAATAACGGTTGGAGCCTTTGTTTTCTATAGTTTCGCTGTCCTTTACTTGACTTTTTTCCCTTTTCAAATCCAAACAGGGGTCTATGCCAATCAATCCGATTGGCTTAGTCGCATCAACTTCTCCTTAGCAGCAGATCTTTCGATACTCCCTAATCTCATTATGTTGGCGCCATTAGCTGTTTTTTATTATTTGATGGCTAACAAAACTTCTATTTTTCGAGCTGTTCTGCTGGGATTTTCGGTCAGCTTTAGTATCGAAGTACTGCAGTTTTTAAGCAATTATTTCCTAGGCGGCTGGCGAGGGGCAGATGTCGTGGATTTGATTGCAAATACCGTTGGGGCATTACTTGGTTATTTACTCAGTCGCTTTCTTTTCACTGTGCTGCCTGAGCGATCCTTTCTTAGAAAATTTATGCTTCATTCCCCTAGTGAGTCGTAAATCAACTATCGGAGCAAGCAAAAAAGAGCCCGTCAAAAGGCTCTTTTTCGTATCTGTCTATTCGAAAAGAAAATCTTGCAGTTTTACTAGATGGGTATTGCTGTTGCCGGAAATCAAGCAGATCACTTTGTTTAGCGATTTGTTGAAACGATCGTGGCACCAAAAGGCATCAATGCTAGACCCGCTAGTTTCAGCGACTGTTTCGCAAAAGGAATCCCAATAATCGTAATCGTTAAGAGAATGGCACTCATCAGATGAGCGATTGCCAAAGGTATTCCTGAAAAAATCAGCCACAGGATATTCAATAGCAAAGAAACCCCTGAACCACTATAGACAACTTCTTTTCCAAAAGGAGCCAATGATAAAGAAGCGAATTTAAAACACTGCAAACCAATCGGGATACCGATGATCGTCACACACCACAGACAACCGGCCAAAAACCACGAAATTGCACCAAGCAATCCACCAAAAATCATCCAAATCAGGTTTCCTAAACAACTCATACTCATCACATTCCTTTCCTTTGAAAAAAGCGGCCATCATAGATGACGACCGCCTTGCATTATCCTTCGTTCGTTTTTGATTACATTCATTTAGCCAACTGCTTATTCGTTAGAATTTCCGCCAAATACACCCGTGATCGAAGACCAAAGTCCACTGAAGAAGTTTTTAACATTTTCCCATAGTCCTTTGGATTTTTCTTCAATTTGTTTGCGGGCTTCTGAAAGATCCAACTCTTTGACAAAATCTTCAAAAATATTTTTGTCTTTCATGTCGCTCATCAATGTTGTCAATTCAGTAACTTGATCCGAAGTCACGATTCCCTCTAAACCATTGTCTTTCAATGCTTTTTCAACAGTTGCTTGAATATCGGATTGGGTCAATTCTGAGCCATCAGCTGTTTGGGCAGCTAGCTCTGTTTTCGCTTGTTCTTGTGCAGCATTCAGAGCTTCATCAGAATAGCCTTCTTTGTCTTTGTTTTCTTCTGTAATGGTTGATAAGACATCCATTTCATCTTGCGCAACACTGACACGATCTTGATTGATGATGCCGCCGGATTCTTCAACGATTTTGTAGACTCCTGCCAATGCCCCAGAACCGTCAATCGGTACAGCAGAAGCTACTGTTAGCTTAGCATCTGTGATCCCAGCAGTCAGTGCGGCATTTTGGTATTGTGCGGCAGTGATGCGGGTGATATTTTTAGGTGTCGCAATATCCACCGTGATTCCTTCGCCACTATCAAGGGTCTGCATGCGGACAGAACTATACACCGCCCAATCTTTAGTAAAGCCACCATCAGGGATATATTTCATTAAATCGGAACCTGAAGTCGTATAGATCGGTGTTTCTCCTTTGATCCCCAGTTGATCCAGGGTATAGTTTTCTTGCTCTTTTGTTAATGCATTACCAATGGCTACCGCATTGATCTGCAATTTTTCTTTACTATCCGTCGTAGAAGTCGCAGTTTCTGAGCTTGCTGTCTCTGAAGCTGCCGAAGACGAGGTTTCGATCGTTTGTGAGATTGCTGAGCGCCCTTCACTTGAAGTTGATTCTTCAGCAAATGCTAATGGTGCGGCAACTAAAACTTGGCTAGAAACCAAGAGAGTGGCTAAAATCATTTGTTTTTTTCTGATATTTTTTTTCATAGTATCCTCCATCTAACTATTTTCCTGTTTCTATTATTGTACTATAAGAGATACGTTTCGACCTACGGCTAGGGTCGGATTTGAAGGAAAATTTATGATCTACTTGTTTAAAGAAAAAATTAAAATGTTTTTTTATCGCAATATTGAGGATACTGACTACAAACGTATTTATTATCTTTATTACATTTGTTATTGACTGTGTGGTTACCCGACACTATATACTGATTATTAGGAGGCGAACGATGAAATTACTGACAACAAGTGAACTAGCAACCTTATTTTCTATTTCAAAACACACAATCCGGCACTATATTGATATTGATTTGCTGACACCTAAGGAAAGGAGAGACAATGGTTATTTCTTTTTCGATGAAGAAAATGTTTATAGATTATATCAAATTATCGTTCTTAGGAACATTGGCTACTCTCTTAAAACAATTAAAACGGTTTTAACTGAAGAGGATGTAGCCCACTATTTTTTGGAAGCTGAACAAAATCTTCAAAAAAAAATCGACGAATTACTTGCTATAAAAAATACCGTGCAGAAGATCATCCAGGCTCAAGAACGCTACAAGCTAAATGAAATAACTTTCTTTGAAAGAGCGGATCGCTACTTCCATCCTTTTCCGGAAACGGTTATTGATAATTCCGAGATTGATTTGATCAAAGCAACAAAAATGAACTTCTCGTCCCTCGATCAACTATTCTATGTTCATAATGAAAATGAAGTGATTCCTTGCTTTCAAAGCAAAAATAAAGAGGATGATCTTTTCTTTGCTAAAGGGACTTATGCCAGTATGAGCTTTATCGTTAATACGGAAGACTGCATTAAAAAAAATATTGATCTTTTTTTAGCTGATAAATTACTAGCTATAAAGGATACTTCACCACATCATTTCTTAGTTTTTGAAAATATCTATTGTTCATTAGCCTATAATAATGCCACCATTTTTACTGTTGAGATTAAATTATAAGAAAAGAGGATTGGATATGTTTACAGTAACAACGGAAACAATTGCGGATAAAAGAATTCGTGAAGTAAAAGGAGCTATCTTTAATGAACAAGTCATTTCAATTAACATTGTGAAAGATACAATCAGTGGTATTAAAGGGATATTTGGCGGAAAATCTACTACTTATTCTAATGAATATTCAAGCGGAAGGAAATTGGCTCTTTTAGAATTAGAATCACAAGCCCGTAGTCTGTCTGCAAACGCGATAATCAATACCCGTGTTAGTTATAATCAATTTGTAAATTCTGATATCATGCTCATCGTTGTAACAGCTAGCGGAACAGCAGTTGTTGTTGAAGAATAGGTGCACTAGGCTCTCATCTATAAAAAATCAGCTTACTAAACAATGTAAGGCAGCATTATGCCGTGATAGCTCATTCTTTCCACATTAATTTTTCGCCTGAGAAAAAAGTATGTTTTTTTGAGAGTCTAGGTATAAGACCCTTTTAATAACTCACAACTCCAATCAAGCGGCACTATTTTTTCCCAGCAACAAATTTAGGAAGAAACGTCTATCATTTACACTATGCACAATTAAAAACAAAAATCACCTGTGACAAAGTGATTTAAATAGAAAATTTATTAGAAAAAAGAAAAAAGCCTTCGCTTCTATTTGTCTATTAATATATCTTCAATCGCTAAACACATAGACCTCTTAACAAGTCAAAAAAGTACGGCCTATCGATCAATCCTGAGTAGATTGACCAGTAGGCCGCTTGTTCATAATTGAATCTATTCCTGCTTCTTCATTATGAAGTAAGCGTTATATGCCTCGTTTCTTTGAAACTTATAAGAGTTATCTAAGGTCTGTATGCTATCAATACTCAAACTGGCGATAGTAGCGTCGTATCTCCATTGGGTGGCAATTCATTTGCTCGACATAGGCATCAATACGTTGTGTCACGCAATGCATCAATAAATGAGACAGTACACGGCCACGATATTTCTCACTGATTCCTGAAACAGGATAGTCTTTCGTGTCGATCAATGTATAGTCGCCACAAATTCTTGGCAATAATTTAGCTACTCTTTCTGATAATGGCCGCTGTTCATCTTCGCCTAAAAAGACGGTCACAGGGGTTGTTTCATCAACGATTTCCAACGTCCCGTGAAGAAATTCAGCGGCGTGGATTGATTTAGAACGCAACCAGCTTTGTTCTTCCCAGTAACACATAGCGTAAGAATAAACAGCACCCCATTGATTTCCCGCACCGATGAAATAGTGCATCGCATCATGACGATGTTTTTCCGCAAACGATCGGCCAAATTCATCCGCTTGTTTCTCTGCTTCTACTAATCCTTTTGCTAGATGCTGATCCAATTCTTGATAATACTCTTCGTAATCAGGAAAATCCCCATGATTTTTCATTAAACGATCCGCAACCATAAAGAATTTGATTTGTTCTGTTCCTGGTGCAGGATACGTGATGACATGGTCACACTGTTCTGCCAAGACACTGCCTTTTGTATCAATAAATCCTAGCAATGTCGCTCCTACTTTTTTGATTTCTGCGACAGCCTTTACCACTTCTTGTGTCGTACCAGTGACAGATGACAAGATAACTAATGAGTCTTTTGTCAAGCGACGGTTCCCTGTTGTATAGTATTCCGCCGCATGTTGGACATAAACAGGCAGATCACTTTTTCCATTGATATAAGTAACTGCTTGCATAGCAGAAGCATACGTGCCGCCAATTCCTAGATAATAGATCGCATCATAGCCTTTTTCGTCAAGGGTGTCGACCAACTTTTCAATTTCTGGGCGCAAGTCTAACATTCCTTGGATATCATCAATTTGTTGTTGTTCATTAAATTTAAGCATTTTTCCACCTCTAAATTTTACTTTTTAACACTTGATCAAAATCGTCAAAAATACGTTTACTTAAATCGATTCCTTTAGCAGCTGCCCCAAGATAGGAGAAAATTTGAAACGGAATAACTAAGAGCAACGGAGAAAAAAGTTCCTCACATGCAACATCCAGCCCAAGTGTATCGGAGTCAGCCGCTGCTGCTACAGTGATTGTATAAGCTTTCCCCACATGAGAAGTCATATAATCACACAATAACTGAGATCTTGTTTGATTCGAGCTTGGCGCTTCAATAAAGAAAAGCACATGTTCATGGTTTGCTTCAAGATAAGGACCGTGCATATACGCTTCTAATTCCACGCCTTGAGAAGGTACTCGAACAGTTTCGGTAAATTTCGTTTCAAATTCTTTTGCGGTTCCCCAGTTTGGACCGTAACCAATTGTCACAAACCGATTGGCTAGTTTAAAAGTACTGACGTTTTTCTCAAAAAAAGCTATCGTTTTATCAATGACTTGAGGAACGGCCTCAATCATCTTCTCTAACTGGCTTTTGATAATCGACACTTGGTCATCGGACAATAAGCCTTTGCTGTAGCCAATCGATACGCCTAACAGATAGAGTTGCAATACCGTTGCGACATATCCCTTCGTCACGAATCCAACGGTCTCGATCCCGGTTCCTAAATCAATTCTTTCGTTTACTTTTTGCACAAGGGGGCTTTCGAGATCACTGCTCAAACCGATGGTGTAAAGACCTTGCTCTGACAAATGCGCCACGGCATCTATTGTCGAGGCACTTTTTCCACTTTGAGAAACCGCCAGAACTGTCTCAATTTCTTTTGAAAGATGACCATAATGATTAAAGTGGTATGGTTCCTCGATCGTGACAGTGATCTGCGCCAACTTCTCCAGTGCGTACTTTGCTGCTAAACAGGCATTGGCAGAAGAGCCTGTTGCCAAAATCATTAAATGTTCAATCGCTAATCTTCTTTCTTCTTTTTTAGGAACAAATCCTTGCAATATCTCAACTAATGTTTCTTGCTCTTCCTGAATATAATCCATCATCGTTGCCACAACAATTCCTCCTTAAAAAAGTCCAATCAAGGATCCCAAAATACCAACTACTGCTAATCCAAGCAGAATAATCAACGGCTTGACTTCTTTTTTCAGCAGATAAAAGACAACCCCAAACGCACCTAATGATAAAATTTTCGGGACGATATCATCAAAGATACTTTGTACTGTAACAGCATTTTCACCCGAACCGATCTGTAACGGGATATTGATATCGATCATCGTAGCTGTCATTCCTCCCACGACCATCAATCCAATGATCGCGGCACCGTATGTTAAGCTTTCCATCATACCGTTTTCCTGGATTTTCTTTAAAAATCCTGTTCCAAGCTTATATCCCCAACCAGTAGCAAAATAACGAAACAGTAAATGAGGAATATTGAAAATCAGCAGAAAGAGAATCGGTCCCAATATGTTTCCTTGTAAAGCCAATGAAGTTCCTACTCCAGTGGCGATCAGCCGTAACGTTCCCCAAAAGAAGGAATCCCCAATCCCAGCTAAAGGTCCCATCAAGGATGTCTTGATGTTATCGATCGCTGAGGAATCAAAATTTGGATCATTCACATTTTCTTCTTCCATCGCTGCATTGATTCCTAAAATAAGTGTCACGATATGAGGGGTCGTGTTGAAAAATTCCAGATGACGTTTCAATGCATCGGCCATCGATTCTTTTGTTTTGTAAAGTTTCTTTAAAATCGGAATCATCGCATAGACATAAGCCAGGTTCATTTGCCGCTCATAGTTCCATGAGAACTCCATTTGAAACGAACGCCAGAAGACACGATTCAATTCTTTTTTGGTAATTTCGGTTTTCTCATTAGAAGTCTTCATCATCATCTAGTACCTCCCCTGAAGTCGTTTGAACAGATTGCCCTTGTCCGCGTATGTTTCTTAGATTCACAACTACAACGGCTGTTATCGCACCAAAGATTGCAATTCCTGTAACAGGCAGCTCTAAATAAGCTGCTAATGCAAACCCTAAAAAGAAATAAGGAGCAACTTGTTTATTGATCAGTAACCTAGCCAACATGGCAAATCCAAGGGCTGGGATCAAGCCAGTTGCTACTGATAAACCGTTCTGAACAAAGGCCGGAATCATATCCAACAATTTACTAATCGTATTACTGCCTACCATGAAGGAAATCGTAACTACAAGAGCCAACATCAGTGATAAGCCAAAACCTGCCAATAAGTGCATTCTTTCCACACCTTTGTAGTTACCATCTGCCGCATACAAATCGGCTTTTTGGTTCATCATAGGAATGAGCAGTCCCAAGTAAACATTTTTCAAGATAAGTGTCAATGTTGCGATCGGGAGTCCTAACAATAAAGCCGTCTCCGTTCCTGCTCCTGCTGTAATTGCAAAGGCTGTACCAAGAATCCCACCAGTTACGACATCGGGCGGAATAGACGCACCAACAGAAAAAGAGCCGATAAACGCTAGTTCCAGTGTTGCACCCATAATGATTCCGGTGCTGACATCCCCTAATACGATTCCTGTAAACAATCCAGTAACAATAGGACGCGACAGTAATGACGTTCCTAATGCATATTCAGATTGCGCGATAAATGCAACAATTCCAAGTAATATTGCTTGCAGCATCTCTGTTACTCCTTTCTTTATAAAACATCTTCGACAGCGACTTTTTTATCTGAAGGTACTTGCCGGATATCGACAGCGATTCCTTTAGCAACCATTTTTTTCAGAAGTTCTTCTTCAAACGGTAAAACATTGACTGCTTTGCCAATATTCTTGGTGCCTTCTTTGGCTTTGATCCCGCCCAAATTGATTTTAGTGATCTCTGGATAGTTTTCCGCTAACTTATAGGCATCTTCAATGGATTCCACCACGATGAACAACTTGTATTTATCGGTCACACCGCTTTTCAACGCATGAATAGAATCTTCGATTGTTTTGATTACTAGCTTAACGCCTTGTGGTTTAGCTAGTTTGATCGTTGTCTTACGAATGTCATTTGTCGGCACATCATCATTGGCGATCAAGATACAATCTGCCCCTAAGCTTTGCGTCCAAGAAAATGCAACTTGTCCATGTAAGAGTCGGTGATCGACTCGTGTCAAAATAATCATGTCGTTCCTCCTAAAATTCTTCTTCTTCGATTTCTTTTGCTACACTCTCATTGCAGAACTGGATCATATCTTTCGAATTAGCCAACGTTTGGTGGATCGTTTCTGAGATGGCACCTCCTCCTTGAAGTTGTGTTGTCAATTCAATCAACAATGGCAAATTCAATCCTGCGATCAAGTAGAAATTCGGTTGTTGGATATAACGTAAAAATTCATTGTTCACACTGCCACCGAAAATATCTGTGATAACGATCATTTCGTGCTGTTTATAGGTTTCCATCAGTGTATCTATAGTTGCTGTTAGATCGAATGCTTCTTGAACATAACAATCAATGGCAATGACTGATTGTTTTTTTCCACAAATAAGTTCTAAAGAATGCAAGATTCCTGATGCAAATTTACCGTGTGATGCTAAAATAATGATTTGCTCCACTGCTTTCACCTCTCTTTGCGCCAAGTTACACTTTATTAAACGCAAAAAGCGTGCCAAAAAAAGTGGCACGCTTTCCTTATCGATTAAAAATCCGCTTCAACCATTGAAGAATCAGTGTTTCCAAATAAAACATCATAGATATAGCAAACTTCAGATTCTGGTATCGCGACACTGTAAACCTTTTCAATGACACTAAACGCCTTTTTGATCTCTTTCAGCTGTTTTTCATGACACTGAAGCAGTGTGTCGCTGGCATGATAATTCTCAATGGCTTCATTTCGAATCAGTCGTTCGATCAAACAACTTGTATGGACAAACAACGCAAGCTTGCGGTCATTAGTGATTCTTTGCTGCCATATACGTTCCAGATTCCCCACAAAGAATTCCATTTGAGAAATCACTTTCTCTGTATCTAGAATCGTCACAGATTGAATCACTCGATCCAGCGAAAAGTTTCTTACTAATTGATTGTTCACATACGCAATCATCTCTTCATCCAATTCTTCTTTCAGCCAACTTAATAGCACTGCTGTACCTGCGCCAGAAATCAGTTCTTCTAAAGAAATAAAAGGAGCCAGCTCTTGACGAGGTTTGTTGGTTCCTACAACACCAACAATGTCATACGATGTCAAAGCCTGTTTGACATGTTCCCTATTTTCCAACTGATTGAACTCATAAGGGAGAATTCGAATCTGTAAATGATCTGGAATGCTCTTTTCTAATAAATTTGAGATTTGAACCGCAGTTCCAATCCCTGTTGAACACGTTGTGATGACAACTTTCTCTTTTTTCGTTTGCGGAAGAATAATCTCCCATTCATTTTGACTGTAGGCATTTACCCGTTCTGGAATTTCCCTCAGCGAAACATTTTGCTGGATACATTCCCCCACAGCGATGGCTACACTTGTCGTTACATTGTTCATCATGACGATTGGAACCGTCAATTCTGGAATATACTGATAGATTTCTTTCAACGAACCCATGTCGAACAAGACCACTAGTCCATTAGATACATCATTTTTTTGAATATATGCGGTGACCCTTTCTGCAATTTGCTTGGGCGTGACATCTAATGGCATATCGAAAGACTGAAAAACCGATTCATTCAACAAACGATTCGCTACATTCGCAATGCTGCTGGCAGTTGCGTAGCCATGAGCCACGATGATACTTCTCGGAAGCAATGAATCTTTGGTATACCCCATATCGTTGATATAGAGTGTAAAGATAATGCGATCCATACTGGTTAACTCGATATCCAATGCTTTTTGTACTAGCCCTAACAGATTTTCGGTGTAGCGATCACTTGTCGAATAATGCTTTTTAACGCTCTTCAGTAGGTTCTCTGTCAATAAAAGTTTGTCTTGATCATCCGGCAGCCACTCCACATTTCGCCGCAGCCATAAATAATAACTGATCGTATAAACCATGCTGCCGTTAAAGCTGATTTGGAAGGAATGTTCAATCTGTTCCATCATTCGCTGGACATGCTCGGTCACAAAAATCATCGTCCGCTGCTTTTGTTCTTGCTTATGATCAAACAATAAATTTTCGAATAGTCTTTCAATCACTTTAGAAATAGGATCAGCTGCAGCTGTAAAATCCTGTCCTGCCTGGACATAATTGAGCAGGATCTGTTCATATGTTTGAATGATCTTTTGTTGTTCTGGCTCACTTTCGGCAGTCAGCTGCTGGATTTGCGTTTGCCCATCGATAAGAATCGATTGCGTCGTCGCTGACTCATTGGGTTCATCTGTCAATTGCAGTAAATGTTCTGGTAAATGATAGACCGTGACTGCTATTTTTTTGGCTTTCCGCTTTAGACTAGCAGTATAGCTTTTGGCAGTAATAATCTTGATCGTACTTTTCAATTCACCGACATTCCCAGAAAAATGACTCGTCGTTAACATTTCGATCACTTGAGGTGAGAGTTCTAACGGCAAACCGATGCGCTTTTGCTCTTCAAAAAATGCTTGCAAGATCAGTTGCTTCCGTTCAGAAATCGTTCGTTCTTCCAAAGCAGGCAATGTCGCTTGGATCGGGATTCGCCGCAAAAAAGTTGTTAGAAAAGTTTGTTTCAAATCTTCTGTCGTTGCAAACACCAACCGACAATCCACCGTGACTGGTCGTCTTGTATCCCCCATTCGATAGATGACACCTTGATCCAGAAAAGTGAATAATTTTTCCTGTCCTTCAGCATTCAACCGATGAACTTCATCGAGAAACAAGACACCGCCATCTGCTGCTTCAAAAGCACCAGCACGATCTTCCTCTGCGCCGGTAAAAGCCCCTTTGACATGTCCAAATAAATTACTAGTCAATAGCTCTTGGTTGTTGGCGTACTGTGCGCAATTGATGGTGATCAAAGGCGCATCGACCTCCAATAATTCATTGGCCACACAATAGTGATGGAACATTTTTACCAGAAAACTCTTCCCCGTCCCACTTTCCCCCGTCAGTAAGAAGGGAAGCCCACCATTTGGATAGAAGGCGGCCATCTTGATCTGTTCAATGACTTCTGCCAGACTGCCTTTGCTGCCGATCACACTGGAAAAGAAATCTTCTTTTTGATCAAAAAAAGGTTTTTCCGCCGCAACAGCAGCCAGACTCTCGTATACGTTTTGTGTTAAGGGGTAGTTTTGGCTCTCAAATGCCTGCTTATGAAAAAAATAAACGGGTCGGGTCGCAATTTTCACTAAATGACCTTCTTCCGTTAGCTGATTCAAATAGTGACTGATCGTGTTTCTCTTGACTGAAAACTTCTCGGCAATATCTTTCGCTGTAAAGATATCGCTTACATTTTCTGCAGAGAAAAAAGCCGTCTGGTTTTGCAAGTAAGCAAGTAATTGTTCTTTCATCGCTGTTCTCCTTGTCCTCTTTCTCCGTTTATCATAGCTTACGATTCTTAAAAAGCCAAGAGGTGACAGAGGAAGTTGCTTGGAATGAATAATTTCGAGGATATTTCCCTCGACTATAGGTCATCTTGAAAAGAGTCCTTAGCATAAAATTTATGATCCAATAAAAATCACTCAAGGCAGTCACATTTTTTTTAGACCGTTCACAGATCTTGCCCTTCCGCTAGAGACTCTTTTCATTTTCATAGATACCTCTATTTCTTGCAATCTAAAGTAAATCATCAAAGCTGACGGTTCCGCAACAAGTCCTCCCTTTTTATTCCTTTACAATACTCTCTACTTATTGCATTCTATTCCTTTCTTAAATCGTTACTTCCGTATGATCCCGGCTCAAGGTATATAGGCTGGTTTCGACTTTGAAGTAGTCTTCGACTAATTTTTTCAACTCAGCCATTGC
Source organism: Enterococcus sp. ARL09-542 (assembly GCF_005234805.1). Taxonomy (NCBI): domain Bacteria; kingdom Bacillati; phylum Bacillota; class Bacilli; order Lactobacillales; family Enterococcaceae; genus Enterococcus; species Enterococcus sp. ARL09-542. Next base: position 79,240 of record NZ_QPQX01000001.1, on the reverse strand, counting down.
GGCATCAGCCCGTAAATGTTGTTCTTCATTGATTGATTCAATGAACAATACTGCGTTGACGGTCTCTTCTTTTAACATCGTGCGTTGCGCTTCTCGCCAATTTAAACAGCGGCAGATGGCTCCTTGCTCGTCATAGTAAATCAATTCTCCTGCTAGAGCTGGCGCATCCGCCTCGGCGCCTAATGGGAAAAATGACTCCCCACCCTTGGCTAGTCCAAGGTGTAAATCACCTGCGATTGCAGCCAAATCTTCTCCACCTAAAGGCATCCCATACTTCATAGAGACACTATTGTAGAGATCTACTAATGGATTGATTGGAAAAAAAGTTCGATCTTGATTGACACGCTTCAACAATGCTTCTATGGAAGAACGGGCACCTTTTTTTGTTTTAAATTTTTGGAAAGCTTCCCGCCATTCTTGGACAACTGGATTTTCACTGAAGGTTGCATTCGTTAAGAATCGCTTAGCTTCGCGCTTACCGTTTTCCAGCAATTCCGTAAAATAACTTTCTTTTGCAGGATCTATTGAATTGTCGATCCCTTTCACAACGAGACAACTAATTTGTGCTTGGGGAAAGATTTCCCAGAATGCTTGATCAATTACTATTTTCTTCATTACTTTCACACTCCAAATGTATTAATAAAAAGCGGCAAAACAATATTTGCTAGTTCCGCCAATTGATTCCAAAAGTTGATCATTATTTAAACCTGTCCTTTTAAACTAGGGAAGGTTGATCACATTTTTGAAAAAGAAAACGATTTTCTATCCTACAGTGCCGATTTCTCTTGCCCTATCTAATTAGTAGTCTCTTTTTCCACCATTCTTTACAATCGCCCAATCCGATTCAATAGATTCTCTGATCTTTGAAAGTAAATTTGACACCGTTTCTATTTCTGATGCGGATAGTTGAGTGGTAGCGATTTTGTTCGAGTATTCGTTTTCTCTTAAGATAAACTGCACAACATGCTTTCCTTTTTCAGTTGTGTATAAATGTTTGATTTTTTTATTGAACGGATCGGATTCTTTTAAAATGAATCCATTCTCTTCCAACTTTCGGACAGCTCTTGACAGCGTTGTCCGATCGACTTTAATCACCTCTGCTAATCGTTCAGGGATAATCCCCTCATTCTCAAAAATACGAACCAAATAAATATACTGCCCTTTGTTCAGCTTTAACTCTTTAAATTCAATATTGGCAATGGCATCAAGCATTCGGCTAATCGAGCCAATTTCTCGTAAAATGTCATTCATTCTTCTTTCTCCTCTTCTATCATTATCCTACCTTTTTATTGTTGCAAATGCAATATTTTTTCGGAATAGAAAAGAGCGAAACCAATGTTTCACTCTTTTAAAAAATATTTTTATCACTTATACATTCTGTTGCTAGTTGATCATATTTCGCCAACCACATGACTAACAACAAAGATTGTTTCATTTGCTCATTGCTTGGAGGAATAGAGCTAAACCATTGATCATTCACTAGAACCCGTCAGAGGTATCTTCTATCTAAAGACTAGCTGATTTTTTCCCTCAGTTCGTTTTGTCTGTTTTTCTGACACGTATTCTCTTTTATTCAAAAAAGAACTCTTTAGAATTGTTTCTTTTTCATAATCGAAATACTGATCCTCACAGAGAGTGCCAAAAGTAGCATAGCAATTACTAATGCAATAAGAAAGAGCATTCCCATGCTGACAATGGGCAATGTGTTCAATTGAGCAATCAGATCAACATTAAAGAAGAGCTTTGCCCCTTTTACAATTACAACACCAGCGACTACCAGAAGTCCAACAGCACCAATAATGGCAATTCTGCCCTTTTCGCCGCCAAACCTTAGTTGGAAGGGAATCATAATAGATTGGATGATGATCATAACAGGCAGAATCATTGCTGCAATCTGCCAGATCTCAGTGAGAGAAGTAGTATCTCTAACAACTGTTGCAATCAATCCTAAGAAAGTTGCCAAAAGCCATGAACTAAATCCCAGTAGGAATCCTAGACAATATTTTTCCAGCACATAGCCCACTCGAGTAATAGGTAAAGTGAATAAAAACGCATACCCATTGTCAAATTCATCATAGCTGATAGTGCTTAATGTGAATAAAGAAAGCGCAAAGGTTAAGAAACCTAGTGGGAATGATACATCCTCTGTAAACGAGATCATTCCTATTACAATCAAAAGAATAACCAAAAAGAAATTTTTTTGTGTGGCCATCAATTTAAAATCTTTTACCAACAAACCTGTCATTATTCACGCCCCCTTACCATCATCATAATCACTTCATCAATTGATCCTTTTTCAATGACTATTTTAGGAAAATTCTCCATATAAAATTGTTTTTGATTCGTTAAACAACTATACCCATAGCTTTCTTCTTTGTATCGGAGAATAAATTGTTTATCCAGTTCTTTGTATTGCTCCGGATCAACTTTCAATAGTGCATAATCACTTAACAAGACATCGGTCTCTTCGTGTAAGATCATTCGTCCATCATGGATCATATAAAGATCATCACAAAGTGTTTCTAAATCACTAGAGATATGGGAACTGATCAAAATCGCACACTCTTCATCTTTTTCCATGAACTCTCTCAACATCAAAAGTAATTCATCTCTGGCAATCACATCCAAGCCAGCTGTCGGCTCATCTAAAAGCAACAATTTAGCGTGATGCGATATAGCTACTAATACTTTTAGTTTTGCTTTCATCCCTGTTGAAAAATCGTTGAGTCTTTTATCCACTGGTAGTTGGAATCGCTGAATTTGTTCGGTAAAAAAGTCTTCGTCAAATTCGCTATACATTGTCCGTAAAATCGGAACAATATCTTTAATCCTTAAATAGCCGCTGAAGCCAGAATCGGATAAAACAACACCTAACTTTTCCTTCTCTTTTGGGGTGAGTTCTTTACTATCCTTGCCTAAAAGTGTGATCTTCCCACTGTCAAAAGGAATTAAACCAAGAGCTGCTTTAAACGTAGTACTTTTACCTGCTCCATTTTGACCAATCAACCCTGTGATAGTACCTTTTTGAACTTCTAATGAACAATCAAGAGAAAAATTATCATACTGCTTTTTTAGATGCTCAATTTTCAACATGTTTCAACCCTCCAATATCAATTCAAACAAACTTTTTATCTCTTCATCACTAATCCCGCAACGTCGCCCTTTTAGAATTGCTTGTTCCAAGTCTTGTTCCAGCTCCTTTTTTTGCTCTTCCAATAAAAGCTCTGTATTGGTAGCAGCTACATAAGTTCCTTTCCCGTGAACCGTTACTGTAAAACCTTCAGATTCTAACGTATCATAGGCTTTTTTGACCGTTAAAGCACTGATCTTTAATTCTTTTGACAGTGTGCGGACAGATGGCAACGGATCATTCTCATTCAGCTCCCCATATCGAATATGCCCTTTGATTTGATCGACAATCTGCTCATAAATCGGCACCATTAAGGAAGTATTAATAATCAATCTCACATTTTCTTCCCCCTTCTCGTTGCAAACAGTATATAACAGTACACAACTGTTATCAAGTGTTATATACTGTTTATTAAAAAATTTTTGAGTTTTTACTGAACATAAACAAAAAAAGCTAGGCAAAAGCCTAGCTGAGAACACGATTTAATCGTGAAAGATAGATAGTTATTTCATGCGTATGATAATTGTCCCACCTATAACACTCACAATCATTATGCCGAGGACAAGCATCCAACTCGCCTTCTCATCATTTGTCTGTGGAAGTTTTTTATCATTCGTTTTATTTGAAGCGTTTAAGTCAGCAGAGTGACTTGATTCTGATTGATTGTTCTGAGTCCCTAATATGGACGAATCAGTTGTGTTTGGTTCTGTCGTACTTGGTTCTGTCGTACTTGGCTCCGTTACGCTTGGCTCTGTGACACTTGGCTCTGTCGTACTTGGCTCCGTTACGCTTGCTCTGTGACACTTGGCTCTGTCGTACTTGATGTTTCTTTTTTAGTATTGGTAATAATGATGGTACCATCCTCATTGGTTACCGCACTTTCAAAGTCATCTGGAACATTGACTTCTTCGACAGTGTAAAAGAAATCTTCCCCTTGGTTATTGTACTTTGGTAATACTACATTTTGGCCTTCAACTGGGACTTTTGTGCGTGTTCCTTGATAGCCCTCGCCTTTATTCGAGGTTAAACTATCTGACATTTGCCAACTTTCAGCACTAACGGTGGTTGTTCTTTTGACTTGGTATTCGATCTGATCAGGAATCTCAGCATCTGGAACATTGACCCACTTCTTCATAATTTTCAATTCTACGACAGGTGCCTTGATGGATGGAATAGGAAAATCTAAATATTCACCATCACTTCCTGTTGTTAATGTCGTACGTCCATTACACAAGACCCATGTTTCTCCTTGAAACTCAGCGGATTCTGTATTTATTCGAACCTGATAAGTTAGGGTAAGTTTTTCATTTTCACCTAACGCGATGTTGCTGATAGAGATGGTTTGATTAGCTTCAGTTACTTGAACTGCTGCAACAATTTCAGGAGCTTGGATCCATGCTCCTTGATCATTTTTGCGCCACCCGACCAATTGATAATGGCTATTATCAAACGTACCGGCTCCTTGTAAAAGGATTCCTTCCCCCATAGGGTCTGTGATCGTTCCATTGGGAATCGTTTTATCAATGTGGTTCGCAATTTCTTTCAATGCTGAACCAAGACCGCTAAGGTTTTCGTCCGTCGTCAAATAATTAGCCGGTGCAGTAGCAAGATTACGGGCAATGTATTCACCCCTTGCCGAAGGTGCCGTTGCCACTGAATAAACCGTAAAGTTCGATTCCTTGATGTCAACGATCGTTCCTAATGTTTCATCAGTCACCACTTGACTGCTGACTGGAACTGCTAAACTATCTGTTGAAGTCTTACTTGTTGTATGGTATTGAGGATTAGCTGTTTGGAAAGCTTTGGTATAGCTGCTAGTATGATAACCATTATAATCATTGATCTTTCCTGTATTGGGATACACAGTTGCATTTTCAGCAGGTAAATAGCTGCGATTGGCACTATCATCGCCAATATGGATAAACATCTTTTCAGCTTCAGGTCGACTTTGTTCAAGAAGCAGACGTTGTCCCTCCATCAAGCCTTTTTGCATAAATGTTCCTGAGTGTGATTCCGCCGTATGCTGTAAAAAATTTTGCAGATAATCGATATTGGTTACCTTGGACGTATCAAAATTTTCTATGGCCAATTCTTTAAGTGAACTCGTGCCATTAAACATGGCTGTCATTTCAATTACCGAGGATGTATCCCATTGATTCAAGTCAAGACTTTCCAAGGAGCTTGCATTCCCAAACATCCAGTTCATATGAGTAACTGAAGACGTATCAAATTTATTCGCACCTTCGATTGCCCTTAAATTTGATGCCCCCATAAATAATTGTCCTGAATTTGCTGGTAGGACAACCGTTTCTTTAACAACAATAAATTCAGTAGCCATTGATGGAAGTTTCCAAGATGCTGCATCCACAAGCCCAGCAACCCCTCCATAAAGCGTAATTGTTTTTGAAACTTCATCATAGTCCCATGGAACAGTTCCCCAGAGAGAAAGCTGACGCTGATAAACGAACACAACTGTCTGTCCCGTATCCGAGAACGTTCCTGATACATTATCGGGTACCGTAATTAATTCCCAGCCTTCGATTGTTTTAGCTTCTGCGGTATAAGTGTCTCCGTAATAACCAGTCAATGTCGCACTCTCCGCAACGTCATTTCCAGATTCATCAACATATTTCACAAGAACTTCTCCGGCTGGAATTCGCTTATAAGTAAAAACGACGGTCTGGTCAACTCCAGTAAACGTACCAGCCGCATTTTGAGGAGTTGTCATTAGTTCCCAGCCCGATATATTCTTGGCTTCTGCGGTATAAGATTCTCCTTGATAGCCATTCAGAAGCACGGTATTCGCAATCTCATTTCCAGATTCATCGACATGCCTAACTGTCACTATTCCTCCAGGAATCCGTTCATATATTGCTTGAATGACTGCTTCACCAGCTCCTTGTACCGTGATCAAGGAAGATTCTGCATAAACATCATTGACAGAAACCCCAATGCTGCTACTAATCTTCCACTTGACAAACCGCCAATTAACATTGGGTCTTGCCATTATACCTGGGATCGATCCCGTAGGTGTTGGACTCACAAATTGTTGAGGATTTCCTCCTTCTGGCGGATTAGCAATTAACTGGACTAAGGGATTATTTCGCTCTAGAGGATGATTCATTACTTGTTCTGATTCTTGCCTATTTGATTCGACGGTATTATTGGATTGAGAGATCTCATCTGCATAAACCATACCTACGGGAATATGCGATAAAAGAATGGAGAAGACAACTAGAAATTTAATCAGTTGATCCATTTTTTTTACTTTTTCCATCATTTCCTCCTTTTGTATAAACTAGCGAATTTAACCATGCGTTTCCTACTCTACATAAGCAATAACTGCGTTTTTAAACTCGTTTAACATTCGACCGTTTGTTATTGTCTATTTTTTAGACACATTCCTCCTTCCACCTTTTAAAATCAAAAATCTTCGTTTTTAATAAGCAAATAAAAAAACGGACAAATGACTTTGTATAAAGACAAAAATCCTTTGTCTCTAGACAGCGCAGATGAAGTGTGTCCCCCATAAGTAAGCGTCTCAAAAACGAAGGCTTTTGAGACAAAAGATTGAGAAATTTAAATTTCTCGAGATTAATCATAACAACTCAAAAAAAATAAAACCCACCAATATTTTCTTTACCTAGTGAAAAAATTGACGTGATGTTCCCCTTCTTCAGCAGAAAACATTTTCTTCCTCAGGGGATTACATAACAAACGAACCGATATATTTAAAAACAGCAATGTGACAAGGATTGTTTTTTTAGAATGTTTTATTTCCGTAAATAGCAAAAAAAACTTAACGACCGCCATTTTTTCTTGTCCTTACTCAACGCCCTGCTCTCTTCTAGACAAACAAATTCAGCAATTATTGTTTTGGTTTATCTGCTATCTTCAAAGAAAAAAACTGAGTGGGGAAAAATAGGATGTTTGAAAACGAATTTTCATTTAGTCAGACAAAATAATTCGTTATTTTACGTTATATACTTCATGTACAAAAAAAGGTATTCTTTCACTAAGAAAAATTTTCAACTGGAGGAATATAGATGTCAGGAATGGTTTATGGTTATGCGCGAGTCTCTACAAGACAGCAAGATCTTTCACGTCAATTGGATTTACTTGAGAAATATAACTGCCATAATATTTATACAGAAAAGATTAGTGGTACGCAGGCCAATCGGCCAGAGTTGATCAAATTAAAAAAGCGCGTGAAGCAACAGGATCAAATCATCATCGAAAGCTTTTCCCGTCTTGGCCGCAGTACCAAAGACTTAATTGATTTGGTATATTTTTTTGAACAAAAAGGTGTGAAAGTAATCAGTGTCAAAGAAAATTTTGATACTCAGACACCGCAGGGGAAATTGATGATGACCGTTTTCCAAGCATTTAGTCAGTTTGAACGTGATATTATTGTCGAACGTACCAAAGAAGGGCTGATTTCTGCACGGGCAAGAGGAAACATTGGTGGTAGACCCAAGGTAGATCCTCAGTTAATCCAAAAAGCTCTCCTTTTGTATCAAGAGTAGGGCTATTCAGTAGCAGAAGTTTGTCAAAAGACCGGTGTCAAGAAAGCAACGTTTTATCGTTATTTAAAACAATCAGCATTGCAAGGCTGATCACTTGGCTTTCCTTCGCTAACCCAGCAAACCACATCAAAAAACGACCATTGTTTTACGATGAAAGCAAGCTCATCACGAGTAATCCAATGGTCTTTTTTCTAATTTTAACACAGCAAATTTTCTAGTGTTTAATCAAATATTCTCTGGTTCTTCTTGTTTCTGATAATATTTTTTTTCGAAATCAGTCCATGATCGGCTAAATTGATGATTCGAAAAGGCACTCTTTAAGCCGGAGCTTTGTTTGAAACGAAAGACTTCTTCTGCCTCCATTCCCAATTCTTTGGCAATCCGATCATCTGTCCATCCGCTTGCTACTAATTGTTGAACGATTTTGCTCATCTTCTCGATACCATGAGTGCCTCGAGCTCGATTATGTCTAACAGTGGAAGCCATACGGTGTTCCAATGGCTTATCGATAACAGTCACTGGCACTTCTTTTAGGTTCAACCGTTCTTTGGCCACTTGATAGCGGTGAAAGCCGTCAATCAGTAAGTACCCTTCTTTTTCGTTGTCAAAATAACAGACTAATGGTTGTGTGAATCCGTCTTCCCGAATCGACAACTCCAAAAGTTCCAACTCGGGTTCCGCTACTTTATTGGGATTGTAGTGATTGGCGTGAATTTGAATCAATGGAACCATTTTTACAGCTAGCACAGGAAAAGCAATTTTTTCCATTAAACAGAACACTCCCTTTTGAGAAAATAATAGTTCTTCGTTTGGCGAAAAACGGTGAACCCTTTTGTCTGGAACAACGCCACTTCGTTAGGGTGACTCGTTGTGACTGTGATTTCTTGATCCGGATGTTTTTTTCGGATGTCATGCAGCATTTTTCTTAACAAAAGAGTTTTTCTGCCTGAAGCAGGCTCTTTTTCATAGAATTCGCCAATCTCGATGCGAGCTGTTTTTTTTTCATAGTAAGAGAAGCCCATCACCTGATTCAGCGAATCCACGATCACATACCAATGGCAATCCCCAGAATTAACGAGATAGGGAAATTGCTTTTGGTAGATTCGCTCAGCAAAGAAAGGCCCCATCAATTGATAGAAATGTCCTTTCTTATATGGTGGAAAAAAGACGATCAGTTGTTCTTTCAACTACTCCACATCCTTTCAGCAAATAACTGATTACGGCTGATTCTTGGTCAATTGTTCATAGGTCTTTCCTAACTTCTTCAATTGGTATTTTGGCAGGTGTTCGATGCCTAATGCCGCACCAAATTCCACGGCTAACGCATAGAGTTCAGACTCGTCTTTCTTGGTCAATGCGTATTGTCTGGTACTCAAAGAAAAATCATTTTTTTCCAATGCTTTCGCGATCCCCTTCCAGTCATGCCAAAGTACTTCATTCTTCAGCCATTCTTTGCGTTTGGTTTCATCGGGGATCGCCTCTACATGAACACCGTACTTGTCCCGATAGTGAGCGATCAGAATCGATATTTTACGGTAGTAATGGTCTTGCAGATTTTTGGAATATAACCCAATCGATTCCAGCAAAAAGACAGCGTACTCCTGCCAAGTCATGTGGGCAGGTTTTTGAGTATTGTAATGGGCCAACAAGGAAGTCCGTGCATACAAGCGGCCAAAATTCGCGCCCGAGACGCGGTTGACGACTTTCTCCCAAGTATCCGGTTCGACTAACGCATATTGAGAAAGTCCTTTTCGTTGCTGCAGGCCATATGGCTGACAAATCCGCATTTGGGAGAGGGACACTCCATAAGTGTAAAGCTTGTCATAAAAACCATTCATTTCCCAATCAAAGTGCGCATACGCCCCCCAGACGTCCTCTGTCTTCCAGTCATAAAGCGGATAAAAGTTGAGAATCTCCCCTTGATTGGTTTGATGCTTGATCCAGCAATGTCCTTGATAATTGAAATTCCGATTTAAAATAGCCCGGTAGCGATGCAAGCTTTCTTGGGTACGAATGCCGATGCCGCAGGCAACCGGCTCGCCTTTATGATGATTCGCATACCAAAAGGCAAAATTTTTCAGAAATTTATCTGGGTTTAAATTCGCACTTTGGTACAGTTCCATCATTGATTCATCGAGATCTGACAGCGAAATCGCATCCCTGGGCATTTCTTGGACCCACTTATCCCGTTCGGCTTCATCCCACATTTTCCACTGAGGTTGAAAAATACTAGTCGTGTTATCTTCATAAAATGGCAAGCAGAAATGATAGACCTGTTGAACGCTTTTCAGCCGTTTGATCGATTCCATAAAGTTCCGAGTTGAGCGATAATTGGCTTCGATGTCTAAAATCAACAAGTCAAATTTTTTTCCACTTTTTTGGGCAATTTGGTCAGCTAATTGGACCATTGCTCCGCTGTCTTTCCCACCGCTAAAAGAGAAATAAACATGAGAAAAGGTATTGAATATATACGTCAGACGTTCCTCAGCAGCTGCCAACACATTGATATCGTAATATTTCTTCATAAACCCCGCTTCTTTTACTTATTTTTGATTGAATTTGTGCATGTATTCACTTTCATTATAAAGTGAATTGGGGTTGCTTACAAGCCTACCTCTTAATTGCAGAATCCTTCTTAACGAAATAAACATCCAAATATTTCCACTCTTTCTTTCGATTAGGAAAAAAAATTTGTCTGTCTAACCCTGACATTGCTTGAGCTGGATCATCAATTAAGCGGATTGGGAAAATCCAATGGTTATCAAAACGTAAAAATCCCACTGGACTAGTTGCTAGTCTAGTGGGATTTTCCTTACTCCAATGGAAAATCATCGTTCGTTTTTATTGTTTCGTCACTTTCTCCAGTTGAGTGGTTTTTTTTCCACAAGATGTACACAACGATGACAGCAACCATTAAGATACCGCAATTCAACCATTTGGCATCATTTAATACGTGTAAATCTGGAGATGACAATGGATCGTTTCCCGATAGCTGTAACAAGATATTCATCGGGCGATCAAAGAGAGTTGTCATAATCAGTAGAAAAGCCATCATGACGAATTGATGCGTGACACTCCCCTTATTTTGAGTGGTAAATTTGGCGATCATTCGCTGATCAACAGGCAAAGAAGGTTCCTGCGCATACCGTTGATTCAACCAGCTGCTGGTCAAAGATTGCCAAAAGCTTAATAAAAACAAACCAAGAACAAAACTTTGTGGAAAAAGAAGCACAAACAATGAAAGAGCCAAACCACCAAGCAGAACTGGAACTGTATTTGGAGAATTACCTTGCAGAATACGTTTGCCTAAGATCATGGACAAAATCATTCCTCCAAGATAAGGCAAATACAAATAGCGAGTCAACGCCTCTGTCCCATGTAGACTTCCTAGATAAAGCGCTCCAAATAAGAAAACAAAATTCCCTAACATGCCATTTAAAAAAGTTAGCACGTTGAGCCATGAGGGCAGCTTCCAATGCTTCTTCGCTCGTCCCAGATAAAATACGGCACCTAAGAAGAGGAAAAAGAAACCATAAATCGCCCAATCAAGCAATTGGATATTTGCCAATAAACGTGCATTCCGCAGCAAAAAGAGTAACAAGAAAAAGATTAGAAAAAGAAGTAATTCTTTAAAGGCGATCACTTTTGAATTCATTTGCTTAAAGTCGATGCTATATCTAGGATAGTGGGTAACTGTATGGTAAGCCATGACGTAAAACATCGTATACAAGCCAAATGCGGCTATCAGCTTCGTTGTGCCTGACCATTCCATCACCACTAACAACAAAATCAGTAAGAACAATGCAAAAGGCACTTTTTTACGAGTCATATTGATAAATCCCAAGTTCTTTTCATGAAGATTGACCGTGCGATTCGTTGGAACTAGCCAAGAGGCACTCAGCCCTAGCAGACTACCGGATAAATAGAAAAATGGAAAATAATAAACACCTAGAACTCCAGCAAAGGCTCCAACACCACCCATCAGCAAAGCACCAATCAGCAGTGTATAACTGTCTAATCCCAAACGTATACTGCGGATGAGAAAAATTCCTGTCATCCGTAATGTATAAAATAAAGTAAACGGCAAAATCGTTAACCAACTCTTGCCATCATTCAATCCTAGGAATAACAAATACGGAATCACGATTACCGTATTACTTAAAAGAAATGGGGTCGTTTGTGCAAACGTCACGAGCCATTTCTTGATTCGTTGAACCATCAGGAACCTCCTTATTTCTCTCTACCAATCACTCATCTGTGGTACGATCTATTGACATGTACAAGTGATCGTTTCTCATTTATTATACCTTTTCTATATAAAGACCGCACGGCTTTCCATAAAAAAAGAAGCTAAGAGTCGAAGGCGTTATTCCTTTATCGCTCGTTTAGAATGTCGTTTTTATCACTTATATCTTTTCTTCCATTGAATTCAATCATTCGCTATGCTACACTAGCGTTACTTTTGTTTGGCTGACGAACCGCTGCCCCAACCATGTTCGTTTGGACCAACTCGTTGCGAGTATTCGTGTTTTCGGATGCTCTTTTTGTCGCGTTTTTTGCCAAAAAAGAAAGTGAGTGAATCCAAATGATCCAAGTGCAACACCTCAACAAAAGCTTCAAAGTCGCGAAACGCCAAAGTGGTTTTCGTAATGCTACCAAAGCGCTCTTTCATCGAGAGGTTTCAACGATCCCCGCTTTACAAGATATCAGCTTTACGATTCAAGAAGGAGAAATGGTCGGATACATCGGTCCGAACGGTGCCGGGAAAAGTACCACCATCAAAATCATGTGCGGCGTTTTGACACCTGATGACGGAACGTGCTTGATCAACGGGCGCGTTCCATGGAAAGAACGGATCGATCATGTCCGAGACATTGGCGTTGTCTTTGGTCAACGCAGTCAGCTCTGGTGGGATGTCCCAGTCATCGACAGTTTCGAGCTGATTCGTGATATTTATCGGGTCGATCCGCAAGTCTATCGGCAAAATCTGGAAGAGCTAGTCACTTTGCTCGATCTAAGCGAAACGTTGAAAACCCCCGCCCGTTCCTTGAGTCTAGGGCAACGTATGCGCTGCGAGATTGCCGCTTCGTTGCTCCATGATCCCAAGATTTTGTTTCTAGATGAACCGACGATTGGCCTTGATGCGGTGTCTAAGATCGCAGTGCGCCAATTCATCAAAAAGCGTAATCAGGAAAAGGGAACGACTGTCATCCTAACGACCCATGACATGCAGGACATTGAAGCATTGACAGAACGCATTTTACTGATTGGTAAAGGGCAAATTTTATTAGATGGTCAATTGCCAGAGTTGAAGCAACGCTTCTCTGACGCCAAAACATTGCAGATCGATTATCTAGGAATCGCACCGACACTTCCAGCAGGCGTCACTGTAACCCAAGCAGAAATCGGGCGATTGGAACTAACGATTGATCCAAATCAGCTGACCGTTCCGCAAGCTATCACACAGCTTAGCCAGCAAGTGGAGATCACTGATCTGTCTGTTTCCAGTATCACAGCAGAAGAAATGGTTGCTAAGTTGTATAAGGAGTACCATATATGAACAAGTATCAGGCACTTTTTCGCATCCGTTTTACAAATAGTCTGCAATATCGATCGGCAGCATTCGCTGGAATGGTGACACAATTCGTTTGGGGCATGTTGGAGATTTTCGCTTTCCGCGCCTTTTATCAGACCGATCCAGCTGCTTTTCCAATGACCTTTCAGCAAACCGTCTCTTATGTCTGGATGCAGCAAGCTTTCTTAGCATTGTTCATGTTATGGTTTTTTGAAAATGAGATTTTTGATGCCATAACATCAGGAACGATCGCTTACGAGTTGGCTCGTCCAATGGATCTCTATGACCGCTGGTTTTGCCAATCAGCAGCGAACCGCTGTGCAAAAGCTTTGCTGCGCTGCCTGCCGATTTTTGCTATCGTCTTTTTGTTGCCAGTGCCCTATCGTTTGGTCTTACCAGAAAATCTGATGAGCATACTGCTGTTTATGCTGTCGCTGGTTTTAAGTCTAGGCGTCGTAGTGGCTGTGTCCATGTTGATTTATATTTCGACATTCTATACCCTTTCTTCTCTCGGGGTGCGAGTTGTGATGGGGGCAATCGGTGAATTTCTCGCTGGCGCCATTATTCCGTTGCCATTTTTCCCACAGCCTTTTCGACAAATCGCTGAATTGCTGCCTTTTGCCGCGATGCAAAATGTCCCGTTACGGATTTATAGCGGGGATTTGGTTGGACATGCGTTGTGGCAGATGCTGGGAATGCAGCTCTTTTGGTTGGTGGTATTGGTAGCTGGTGGCAAGTTTTGGATGGCTCGTGCGTTAAAACGAGTGATTGTACAGGGGGGTTGAAGATGTCTCTTTACTGGAAATATTTTAGTATCCATTTGAAAAGTCAAATGCAATATAAGGTTTCGTTCTTCTTGACGGCGTTAGGCCAATTCCTTGGTTCCTTTACCGCTTTTCTGGGAATTTTGTTTATGTTTTCCCAGTTCCATCAAGTGGATGGCTTCTCATTTGAGGAAGTGCTGCTGTGCTTTGCGACAGTCCTTTTTTCTTTTTCATTAGCGGAATGTTTTGCCCGCGGTTTCGACCTATTCCCGCAAATGATCGCCAATGGCGAATTTGATCGAGCATTAGTCCGGCCTCGTCCGCTAGTCTTTCAAGTGCTGGCTGCTAAAATGGAATTCACTCGCATTGGTCGGCTCCTGCAAGCATTGCTCTTGTTTTGCTATGTACTGCCAACAAGCGGCATTGATTGGCAGCCAATCAAAGTGCTGACTCTGACTTTGATGATTCTCTGTGGTGCCGTCTTGTTCTTTTTTCTCTTTTTGATTTATGCCGCCATTTCTTTTTTCACCCTTCAGGGATTGGAATTCATGAACATTTTCACGGACGGCGCCCGCGAATTTGGCCGTTATCCATTTAGCATCTACGGCAAACAAGTCTTGCGGATCTTGACCTATGTCATTCCAATGGCTTGGTTTCAATACTATCCCTTTTTATTTATCATTGGTTGGCTGGAGCAGCCACTGTGGGCGTTCGCTCCATTACTATGCTTGCCATTTGGTATTCCCGCCCTCTTGTTTTGGCGCTTTGGTCTGAGCAAGTATGTTTCTACCGGTTCGTAATGAAAAAGGAAGTCCTCAGTCGGGGCTTCCTTTTTTCGTAAGTCTGCGGATATTTCTTTTAAAACGATAGGACAAAAAAGCCGAGCGAGTGTACAAGTCGATCCCAATTGCCAGCCAAACACCAGCGATCCCTAAATTCAAGCTATTGCCTAACACTATCACACCTACTATTCGTATCACCCACATCCCAAACGCTGTACTATACAATGGTGTCTTGGTGTCTCCCATTCCTTGCAGCACGCCAGCTAGAATGAGACTGATCGCTAATCCTGGTTGATTGAACGCATCGATCCTCAAAGCCACCACGATTTGACGAAGTGCTTCGGGATCTTTCGTGAACAAAGTAGCAACAATCGGAGACCCAATAAATAGTCCAATCCCTAAGAGACTAAGAATAATCACACCATATTTTACAGATAAAAAAGCAATTCGTTTTGTCTCATCATAATCTTTCTTTCCTATACTCATTCCCGTCAGTGTAGCAGCAGCCGTCGCCAACCCATAGGCAGGCATATACACAAAGCTTTCAATACTGCCAGCAATGGTGTGTGCTGAATAGGTTTTGGCACCAATCGCCACGATCAGACCAAAGTACAATACCTGTCCCAAACGCATCACTAACCGCTCCAACGCTGCTGGAAAAGAAATTCGCAACAGTTCATTGAAACTACTTTTATTCAATCGAGTAAACAATGGAAAAGCAATAACAGAATGCTGTACTTTTCGATAAAGTAATATCGTACCTAACGACCTGGCAATTAATGTTCCTAACGCTGTTCCCATCACACCTAAAGCTGGAATTGGCCCTACACCAAAAATCAAGACATAATCCACTACGACATTCAATACGTTCGTAATAATACCGATTTTCATTGGTGTTTTGGTATCTCCGATTGCTCGTAGCATACTTCCTAAAGTAGACATCGTTGCAATAACAATAGCTCCGCCCCCTACAATACTAAAAAATTGCAGGGAAGAATCAAGGGTTTCTTTTGTCGCTCCCATGATCGTTAAAAGCTGAGATCCAGCTACTAAACTTACAATTCCAAGAAAAAGACCAGAGATGATTGCCAACAACAACGATTGCTTAGCGATCTGCTTTGCTTTTTCTAGGTTATTTGCGCCGATACTTCGTGAAATCAATGAAGATGTCCCAATTCCTAAAGCAATGAAAATAGCTATATATACATTCAATATTGCATTAGCCAAACCAACACCTGCAACAGCAAATAATCCGATTTTAGAAACCATCAATGAGTCAATAAAGCCCACTGTCGTTTCCAAGACATTCTCCACAGTTGCTGGCAATGCCAAATGAATGATTCGTTTCTGGATTTGCATGTCTTTTGGCAAATCTGCATTTAATTTAGTCATATTCTGTCACTCAATTCAACTTGTTGTATTGGGTGATCACCCGTTTCAAGGCCTTCATTTCTTCCTCCAAATCCGATCCTTCACTAACATGCATCAATGCATGATCCGCTTGGGCCTCCAAGAGGATTTGGCTGATTTTTTGAATGGCCGAACGAGCTGAGTTCAACTGGATCATGATATCCCCATAATCTTTATTAGCGACGACCATCTTTTTAATCCCAGAGACTTGCCCTTCAATTTTATTCAGGCGTTTAAGTAATTCATCTGTTTGATGTTCTTTGGCATGTGACATGTCGACTCCTCCTTTAATATAGGGGGTACCCCCCACCCCTATATTAATCAAAAATTATTTCCAAGTCAAAAAGTTTTGTTTAAATCCTTCTATTGCTAAAGTCATTTCAATTATCTTTCCTCGGAGGTGCTACAAATCCGCTCATGAATGAGAGAAACAGACAGCAACAAACTCACTTAGTGCAACTTTTACAAGTACTGTCGTTCTATATAGTAATTTTACACTTTGAATATTGTTTTAAACACTATACTGTGAGAAAATCAAAGAAGAAAGATCAACTTAAAAGGAGCGAATCAACATGCAGCCATCTGAAAAGCCAACAACCCATAAAACGCGCAAGCCAAAACGTCTTGTTCTCATCCTCCTCCCTACCCTGGTTGTTGTAGTGTTGGGTCTGTTCTTGAATCACTTCAATTACTGGCCTTTTCAGGGTAGCAAAATAGCCGGTGTCCCTGATGGTCAGCTTGTTCAACTAGAAAATAAACCAGATTTAACGGGTTTGCTACTGGCATATGGTTCGCAACTAAAATTCAACACCACGGCAACCTCATTAACAGTCTATTTTGATCACTATCGCAAAGGTGAATTAAATACTCATGACTCAGTTGCTTCTTTGACTTATGAACAAGATGTTTCCATCAGTGGCTATCTAAACTTTGGTATTGCGGAAGGACAGAATCATTTATTGGTGAAGCTATTCTCCAATGGCGCCATGTCACAAACAGTCACCGATCTTTCCGACTATGACTTTCCCCTTACACAGGAAGACAGACAATTTGGTGCTGTGACTACTATCAAAAACGGCAAAGTGAAACTTGAGAAAAACAAAAAAATCCCGCTGCTTTATTTAGCAGAAGGAAATGATGGACTAAAGATCTATGATGATATGGCGAATAATCTAGCACCAGATAACTTGAAAACCTTGCTAAATGCCTATTTGATTTACCTGGAAATTAAATAACATAAGTCCTTATAATTATCTAAATTGAAGCAGCTTTCTCTTTTCTATGAGGAGATATTTTTTTGCACCAACAAATTGTGAATAAAAAGAGTGCTATTTCTTAATTCGTTTTCCTTTACTTTTTTATGCTTTTTACTTATTATTCTTTTGAAATAAGAATAAATTAAAATAAAAAAGGAGAGCAAACATGGAAAAATATCAAGTGTTTCCTGGTCAAGACTATCAGGCAAAGGTTATTGGCTTTAGTGGTTTACAAGATGTTAGCGTTATTCATGTTTACGAAAATACAGCTACAGTGTTGATTCAAGGTACTTCTGAAACAGGAGTTGCGAAACTTTGCAACTTTTCAATCAAAACTGCATCATTGGTGGGATAAAACTTTCAGAGACTGAGGAAACTGATTTTAGGTACAGGATCCCCAAGACAGAAAAAAGGCAGCCCAATTAGTGTTGCTTCGTTGAAACACCAAAATGTATAAAGTATTTTTATTTTATTTATTCAATATCTCTCTACATTATTTGCAAATAATGTTAAAATAAAAAAACAGGAGATGTATCAGGCTTCCCCCAAGAGAATCTTCCCCAAGTGCTCTTGCCTGGTACCTCTTCCTTGTTTGTTTTTCGGAACTACAGAACAATGGTAAGCCATTCTTCTACGAATTTCAAGTGGTCTTATTGCTGAGCAAAACAAAGATTTACTATTCTATTCCCCTCAAATCTCCCAATAAAAAAACATTTCTTCTACTTTTGTTGATAAATTTCCAGCTACGGAGATCTGCTGATAATCCTATCCTCGAATAAAAAAACTGCGAAGGCACTTCTTGTTGAAGCGTCCCCCACAGTCGTTATCTATGACACATTTCTCATTTTGATTTGAATCCTTCTAGTTTGGAATAGTCTCTGTATATACAGTCTTCTTTCCATACAATTCCTGTGTGATTCCTGAAAGATAATCGGCAGAGTTGGTGCTGCGAAGATTATACATTAGGAAAATCCCGTAATTTTCAGCTTTCGTCCGTTTAGCATATTGAATGCTCTGCGCTTGGTTTCTTCCTACTTCTACAGCCGCTGGTCCTAAACGGTCGGCCCCCATTCCAACAAAGTAAGGAACCTGCCAAGAGCCATAATATGGATTCCAGCTATAATCGATCGTCTTTGAAACATTTTCATTATACATTGAATTCTCGGCAGCAGGACCAATATTATATAGTGTGATCAGCTTATCTGTCCCAAGACGATTTCTCAATGCTTGAATAAGCCAAATGAATGACTGATCATTTGGTTGAGGTGTCCCATTCTTCCCGTATTCTGCATACTCATCATCAAAATCGATTCCGTCTAAACCATACGTTTTCACCACTTGTTCTAGCTCCGCAGCAAACGCATCAGCACTGGCATAATCTGTGAAATTTGCAAAACCAGCTCCTTGGTGATTTCCTAATATCGATAAGAGAACTTTTGTGCCTCGTGCTTGTAACGGTTTAATCTGGGTTTCCTTTTCGGCTAGTGTTTTTTGTACTTGCTCATTTAAATGAAGATAGGCTTGCTTTGTCGCTGGATCATAATTGATATTCGCAGCAAAAATGATCCCGATGTCGATTGCAGGTTTGTCCGTTCCGGCTAGCGTATATTTCCCAATGTTTCTAAATTCGTTGTCATTGACTTCAACATACATCACTGTTTTCGGTGTGACTTGATCGGCAGCCTGAGCTTCTAAAACCGGTGCGGCCAAAGAAAAGAGACTTAAAAGAACCATCACCACAAAAGCAACTGTGAATCTTCGAGATGGTTTCACTGCTAGTTGATTCTTATTGTTCACTGTCAACGCCTCCTATAATAATCAGATATTTACACATCATTTATGAAGAGTTTTTTTGCATAGAGTCTATTGTTCTGCTGCCATAAGCGCAGCTTCTTTCAATGGGTCATATTCAGGGCTGACCGCTTCTTCATACTTAGCAGCCAAAAACACTCGATTCACTTCATAATGAGAAGTGGCACGTTCGATTTGTTGACTTAATTCTTGAACTTGGCGATCGGAAAACTGGTCGTTCTTTCTAGCAAGATAATGTTTAGCAAAAGCTTGCGACTCCGCCAAAGAGCAGCCTTTTGATTCCAAAATCGCCGTTTTTGTCCAGAGAAAGTCCGTCTTCAACAACTGATCGTTTCTTCCTTGGATACCATCGCGGCCAATCGCATAAAGAAACATGCCTCCAGTTTCAGTTGTACGGACATAATTTGCGACACTATAGAGATTGCTGGACTCATAAGGTTCACGGGTATCTCCCCATGTTTGATTGGTACGTTCTTCAGGAAACGAGAGACCGACTAAATACTGAGACCGTTCGATACCTGTCTTTGAGAACGTGTTGTTCCAAGAAGACTCCGCCCGCGTGGCATTCGATCCATATTGCTGCGCACCCAAAATACTGAACGCTGATGAAACAGGAGTAAATGGCTCTAGGGAAAAGATATCTACAGTATCATAAATCAGCAGTGTATCTGTGTCTGACTTCGGTCCGATATAGTGTGAGAGGGCCTCGATCACCCCATGGGCGATTTTCAGTTGACTGGTAGTATAAGTACTTTCCATATCAAAATCAAGGCCATCGATTCCTGGTGTCATATATTTATCTAAAAGCTGCTTTGCATAATCGTCAAATTCTTTTGCTGTTGGTTGGCTCTGCGTTGTAGGAACTTTCAATAGTTCGCGATAATCTAATCCTCGTACAAGCTTTGTTCCTCGCTTGTGTAATTCTGGTCCATAAACATTGGCGACTTCATCAAAAAAGACTTTACTATCTGCATCACTCACATTTGCGTGGAACACATTGACCACATCAATACCATAAGGAATATCTGTCATTCGGATCTGATTATTTTGTTCAGATGGAATACTTTGATCTCTCCATGTGCGGTAATAGACCATAAATGTTTTTTCCGATTTATCAACAGTCGTGGCAGATCCCTCAACCCCAAACAAAAACCCACAAAGCAACAACGAACTAGCGGCAAACAATCCCAAAACGACTTTTTTCATCAACATCCATCCTTTCAGAATAAAATTTGATACACTTTATGTTAGCGCTTACTTAATGAAATATCTAAGAACAAATTATAGGTATTTCATAACAAATTAAAGATTTTTCTTTAAAGTAAAAAAAGAATGCACTAAAAAATAGCAACAAAAGAAGCCCTCTATTCTCATGAGGGCTTTCTTATCCTTTTCTTGCGAAACGGCAGTCTCCTAAAAAAGAATGGTGATTTTGATAACACATTTTTAGAGCATTGCTTAACTGCGAACAAGCAATTCAAACGGTAAAACGATTTGTTCCCTACTCCGTTCCTGGAATAGACGGAACGCTTCTCGTCCACAGAGGTGCAAATGGAATTCAACGGTTGAAAAGTTCAGTAATCGACTGATCAGTAAGTTTTCTTGACCGATAATCAGAGGTGCTTTTCTTTCCCCATATTGAGATAATATTGTCGCTGCGATTTCATCTCCATTGGTAATGATCCCGTCAACGCCCCGGTCTTTGAAAAAAACAGCCGCAGCCTCGCCATCTTCTGCTTTGATACAATCCCAAAAAATGTCCTCTTCTGAAAACCCGGGAAAGAGCTCCTTTGCTTTAGCGATCGTATTGATCGAATTACAGCTGAGTCGTTTGCTGCGGCCAAGAGTCAAGCCTAACCGTTTAACGCCTTGTTCTTTAAGATAAAGGATGCTGGCTGTCACTGAGCCAACTTGATCGATCGTTACAAATGGGACATCCGTTCCGCTGGCATCTTCACAAAAAACGATAGGACCATTTTCAAGATAGGGGCGAAATGTCTCAATATGGTTGGCACGAGTGATGACAATCAATCCATCGAACCCTTTGGCAGCGAACTCTTCTAAATAGTCCTTCTCCAAGGCTTTATCGAAATTAGTTGGTAAAAGCGTCACCTTATATTGTTGCGCAAATGCTTCTTCCATAATGCCATTTAGTATTCTATCGAAGAAGGGATGGTTGACAAATGGTACGATGACTCCCACATTGAATGTTTTTCCTGAGCTTAGTTTCTGAGCGATCTTATTCGGCTTATAGTTCAGTTCTTTCATCATGGCTAAAATGGTTTGACGCTTTTGTTCTTCCACATACGGATGGCCGTTGATAACCCGGGAAACCGTAGTGATGGAATAACCAGTCATTCTTGCAATATCTCGAATCGTTGCCATAAACAGTTGCTCCTTATGCTATGTATTTTCACTGCTGCTTTATCTTCCTCTGTCTAGTTGTAGTCTACCATAAAAGGAATATAAAGACAGATTGTGGGGATGAAAAGGAAGATTTCTCTACCATAAGTGATAGACAAACAACCCGAAGTAGTTCTTTCTACTTCGGGTTGTTGATTATTCTTCTTCATTCCTATCTCATTTTTTCTACAAAGGCTTTTATAGAAGGATTTTGGCAGCCAGCGTCAAAACATTCCAAAAAACGTGGGGTTAACGCGGTGCGAACCAAAGCTGGATCCAGTGCTTTCAAACCTGACAGTAGTGGTTTTGCCATCACTTGTTTTACTTCATTCAATATTTCTGCATTGCGATTTTGTGATGCTTTCCGTTCTTTAGGATACCCATTTCCTTTGTTAGAACCAAAAGCACGGTCGAAGATTGTTTCCAGGTTTAGCTCTGCGCCCCAGCCGAATCCTTTAGCATAAGGCAAAGACAGGGCATTACCATTATTGATTTGCAAAAAAAGATATGCGTCGGTTGGTTCGATACAATACCCGCATATCACACCGGGATAGGCATTTAGAGACATTAATGCGCCTTGTCCAGTGCCGCAGCCAGTCACAATAAAATCAATCGCTCCTGAATGAAGCAGCAGTGCCGCTTGAATACCTAAATGAATATAAGTCAAACGTGGATTGTCTTTGCTGTAAGCTTCTGGCAGATCTTCTGATAATAAAGGTTCACTCATGCCAACATTATAAACCTCATGACCATATTTGTTGCCGATTGTTGTCAATTCATTTAGGATAATTGGATTCTTTGCTGCCTGACTAAATTCGTTCAAAAGTGCGATTTTCATTCTTTTCCACCTCATTTATTTTTAAAAAAAGATAATTGAAAGCTGCCAAAGCGTTTTTTTTCGTTTTAAAAGCGGCCATTAGTGAGTCGTTTTCTGTGAAATCGGTTAATTCCCGATAAAAATGTTTGTTCTGTCTAATTTCAATCGGGGTCTGCATTCTAGTGGCCAGTAAAAAGACCGTGTCCACCATTTCATCCTCGTACCAAAGAATGGGTTCTTTCAAAACCATTATTGCTACTTTAGGTTCAAATACTTCTGTCATACTTCCATGTGGAATCGCTGTATGATGACCGATACAGGTAGTTGTCTTTTGTTCCCTTTTCCAAACCGTCAGATAGAAATTTGGCGATACAAACCCTAAACTTTCTAGTTGATTGGATAAAAATGTCACGACTTCTTCTTTGTTTGTATATGTTTGATTTACGAAGATCAATCTTGGATCCAGCAACGGCTTGGATGCATCGGAAAAAATAGAGATTGATCCAGGTACAATTCCCCAACGAGAAAGAGCCGTTCGAATATTCACAAGATCTTTGTTTGAAGGAAGATAAGAAATCGGAACTGCAGTGACCGAATCTACTGGAACCATCGTTAAATAAAGGACATCTTTTCTGGTAGAGTCAATTTCTTCTTCTCGTATAATATGAATCTCTTTGATTTCTGGAATATTTTTTTTAATATATTCAGTGGCAAACAAACTTTGGGAACGGCCTCGATCCGTTACTAAATAAGCATCAACTTGACTTTGATTTCTCAATATAGCGGCTTCGATATACAAAACGATGTAAGCAATCTCATCTTCGGTTAACTGTACATTATAGTAGTCCTCAAATAATTGACTTGTTGACCAAACACTCAAAAAGACGCGACCATAGAGTTTTTTCAAGTCTCGGGTCAATTCAGATGAATTTTTGTGCCCGTATTTCATTCGAAAAATAGCAGAACGAAGATGGTTTGTCAGTTCTTCTTCCAAAATTTTGTCTTCCGTCAATGGCTGTTGCAAAATTTCTGAAATAGATGAAATGATTGTATGAACAAATTCAAGCAAATCGTTATCATACTGATTTTTTAAATTAGTGAGTGCTGCCGAATCCTTCCAGCGCAATTTATTTGATACAAGAATTTCCGCAGTAAGTATTCTTTTATCTACCTCATTGAATGTTCCGAATCCTCTTTTTTCTAATCCACGATAAAGGGTTTCAACAAAACTATATTCATTGGTGTATTCTCTTTCAAAATCATCAATCGTTGGCATATCAGAGGCATAAGAAAATCTTCCAATGCTCAAAATCAGCATGATTCGTATTTTGATAAACGAGGTATTAGAAAATTTGATTTTCCAATCACTTTCTGCTTTTCGAATAATCTCAGAGATTTCTTCAACAGATATTCCTCTGGCAAATCGTTGCAAAACAACAGTTTGTTTTTCATCTTCTTGCAGAAGGATCGCATCTCGAATCGCTACCCGTTTTGAATATTCATCACCTACCAAAGTAAGTCCTTTTCCGGGAATCGTTTGAATCATAATATGATGATCAGCAAACCATTCTTTCACATGACTCATTAGTTTTCTGAAAGTAGGTATACTGACATATAATTTTTCAGCTAATTCTACTTGAGTGATAAAGTGATTACTCGCCCTTTCCAACAGCAAACAAATTAATGTCCATTCATCATTTTGGGAAATTCCTTCAGGTATAGAAAAATCACTGAAATGTTTTAATAACTGGTTTTGTTTATTTGGATAGAGCACAAATAAGATCCCTCTACCAGGCTTCGTATCAATTCGTCCAAGTTTATTTTCTACCAACAAATCATCGATTTGGGCGATTTTCCTCCGAATCGATTTTTCAGATTTGCCAACATATTCAGCTATTTTTTTGATAGAGGTCTCCGGATTTTTCTGAAGAAAACGTAAGATCTCTCTCTTTACTAATTTGTCTTTTATCAAATCCAAAGCCCTCCTATCAGATTCTGCCTTTCATCAACTATTCATGACCCGTGTAAGTAACCTCGCCAAAAATATAACGATCCTTTGAGCCGATTACCTCAATGTAATCTTTCACAAATTGCTTGACTCCTGCTTCAGCAGCCATACATAAATGCATATAATCCGTTTGCTCGTCTTTTTTTAGTTCTCTCATCATGGCTTCTTTTGCAACAGTGAACGCATCTGTAGCCACATTGATTTTATTGATTCCTAAAGAAACTGCTTTTCTTAAATTGGCTTTCCCGCAACCACTTCCTCCATGAAGCACTAATGGCATCTGCAACGTTTCTTTTAACTCTGCTAAACGCTCAAAGTCTAGTTGTGGTATTTTTCCTTTGGGGTAGTTGCCATGTGCGGTACCAATCGCAACAGCTAGAGCATCAACATCTGTTTTTTGAACAAAGTGTAACGCTTGTTCAGGATTTGTGTAAAGATCCATATTTGCATCATCTTCGTTCAGCGCTTGTCCTACATGTCCTAATTCTGCTTCAACAGAACAGCCAACGCTATGTGCAAGACTGCAGACCATTGCCGTCTTTTGCAAGTTTTCTTCATAAGACAGACTTGAACCGTCAAACATGACATTTGTAAAGCCTTGATTGATACATTCAGCAATGACTTGGAAGTCCATGCCGTGATCTAGATTCAACGCAACAGGAATAGTAACTCTGGCTGCCAGTTCCTTGATCAATGGAATCATTTCTTCTTTATGTGCATGATTTTTCATTTGACCAGGACCGAATTGAATGATGATCGGTGAACGCTGTTCTGCGGCTGCTTCGATTCCTGCACGCGCCATTTCAATATTGATACTATTCATCGCCATCACACCATAATAATTTTTATTGGCATCTTCTAAAATTGATTTCATACTTACTAACATTGTTGTCCCCCTCTTCTTCATATGATCGCGTTTCTTATTCTTCTAAAGTAATGTCAAAATCGAAATCGTCTGTTTCACTGTTTTCTACTGTTTCAGTTTCTGCTACCGTTTCACGTTTGATGACCGCATAGACAACGCCGGTAACAACTGAACCGATCACCAGAGCTACAACGAACATTAATGGATTCGTCATCATTGGTATCACAAAAATACCGCCATGAGCCGCAACTGATTCCACGCCAGATCCTACCGCTATTGCTCCAGCAGTTGCGGATCCTAATACGGAGCTGATGATGAAACGAACTGGATCTGCTGCCGCAAATGGCAGTACACCTTCGGTTATAAAACATAACCCCATTGGAAAAGCAGCTTTAGCGGTATCGATTTGTGCTTGTGCAAATTTTTTTTTGGCTAACAAAGTGGCAATGAATGCCCCGATTGGCGGTGTCATCCCTCCAACTAGTTTAGCCGCCATTGGACCGTTGATTCCATCTGCTCCTAATGCATTGGCTGCCAGTGAAGCAGTTTTATTGATAGGCCCGCCTAAATCAAATCCCATGCAGGCACCGATTACCCCACCGATCACAGACTTTGCTCCGCCATTCAGCGCAATGATCCATTGTTGGAATCTATCCATAATGAAAGCTAACGGTGGCGAGAAAATCATTAGAAACAACATCCCACTAACTAAAGTAACTATTACTGGGATAACCAAGACCGGCATCAAGCCTTGCATCCAACTTGGGACTTTCCATTTTTTCACCCAATTCACACCATAACCAATCACAAAAGCGACCAGCAAGCCCCCTAAAAATCCGGCTTTTGTTTCATTAGCGGTATATCCTAAAATAAGTGCTGGTACAATAGCTGGCCGTCCAGCAATGGAATAGGCGGTGCCAGCAGCCATAACCGCAACCGCAAAGGCCATTGCATAGGAACTCAGCTTGTTGACTCCCCACCAAAAACCTGTCCACGTATAAGGATCCATCTCAGAAAACGGCGTGACTCCCGGTTGAACTAAATCTCCAATATTGTATCCGCCAAACCCTTTTGCTAGTGCCCCCAAAATACCACCGGCTACAATGATCGGAATCATATACGAAATTCCTGTCAGTACGTGTTTCTTTACCTCAAATTTCCCCTTCATGTATGCTACTCCTTTCCTTGATCATAAGCCTAATTTTTCATGAATTTTCTTGATTACACCTTCTGGTGATTTCATGATCAATGCTATGGGAATGTCAATGACTTTTTTCCCTTTGAATCGTTCCCGAGATACGCCAATATCCGTAGCTAGCAACACGATATCTGCTTCACGAATATCTTTTTCAGTTAATTCATTTTCTACCCCAATCGAACCTTGCGTCTCAATTTTCACATCATCCCCAGCTTTTATGGCAGCTTTCTCAATTTTTTCCTTTGCAATATACGTATGCGCGATTCCTGCTGTACAAGCAGTGATTCCAACTATTTTCATTTTCTTCCTCCTTAAATCTTTAATCGATCGATAACCTCATCAACTGAGTGGGTTATTTTTAATCGGTTTAATAGTTCATCATCACTTAATTTTGCTGCAACCTTACTCAACAATTGCAGGTGTAATTTTGCACCAGATACATCGTCCGGAACCGCAAATAAAAAGAAAAAATTAACTGGTTGATTATCGTAAGATTCCCAGTGGATCATTTTGTTTGTTTTACCGATTGCGATTCCAGCTCGCATGACCGAATCTGATTTCCCATGGGGAATTGCCACGTTATTCCCCATTCCTGTGATCCCTTCTGCCTCACGCTCGTATACAGAGGCAATAAAATCGTCAAGTTTGCTGAGATAATTTTCTTTGTACAATAGAGTAGCTAATTCACGAATCACTTCGTCTTTTGTGCTGGCTTTCATATTTAGATCAATAACATTCCGATCAAATATTGTTTGATTTTCATTGACTGTTTCCATTCTTTCGCTCCTTCCATCTCTTATTACACAAAGAATAACAGAAAAAAAGAAAGCGCTTTTAAAGAAATTGGGAAGAGCATTGTGGAATCTTTTTCTTTGCTGTTCAATCATGACTTTCAGATAATAAGACCTGGGCATTTATAAGTAAAAAAATTTATAGATAAAAATAAAAGCCCAAAATTTTTTGGGCTTTTCGGGTTAGTAGATTTCTAATATTATAAAATTAATTATTGATGGAGAAGAACATAAGCCAAGGAAATAAGTACCCTAAGTATAATAGTATAATTCTAAGCCTTATTTGCTCTTTCCTTAAACACATACATCCAGCCCGTTAGGCTGATCACTAAACTGGCTAAAACAAGCCAAAACCCGGAATCAATGGTGATTCTCCCCTCTGCAACTAGCTTCTGTGAACCAATGACCATGTCTCGACAGTAAAGAAATGTTCCACCTGCACCGATAATTAGGGAGACAATCAATGTAGTATAAATTTCACCTTTACTAGCATTGTGTCCAAAAAAACTGCCGCTCAACATTTGATAGCCTACTATCACACTACCTACGATCCCCATGAGAAAAAACGCAAAATCACTAGGATTACTGAAAAAACCCGGCATAGTAAATAATAATATAAATCCAACTTTCAATCCCCACTTATAGCTATTGCTTTTCAACTGATTCTGCCGTTCATCATAAGACTCTTTTTCCATTCTACTCACTGATCGAAGAAGTAATCCATACAAGAGATAAAAGCCAAGAATAAATAAGACTCCAATAAACCAATAGCCTACCCAGGTAAAGAAAATCAAATTTGCTGCTACCCACAGCACGTGTAATACTTTCTCAAAAATACTTGCCCACTTGTTTTTCATTCGTTTGTGCCTCCAGTCAATTTAAACAGCTCCTCCACTGATAATTTAAAATAATGAGCAATCCGTAATGCCAACTCTAATGAAGGATTGTATTTGTGGGTTTCGATGGCGTTGATCGTTTGACGAGAAACGCCCATAATCGCTGCTAATTCGCCTTGTGATAATCCTTGTTCCTCACGTATGCTTCTTAAACGATTGATGACTGGCATCTTCTCACTCCTGTCAAGTTTCCTTTACATAGAAGTTACCATATTTCACAGCTTGTGTAAAGATTCCTTTACATTTCCGATTTTCGATAAAATCCAATCTATCCTCCAAATACAAACTTATTCCTTCAAATGTTAGATATAGCCCCTCATTAGTAACAAAATAACTTATCATTCTATTTTGACAATATAATCTGTTAAAATGAATGAATCCTACCTATAAAAAATTGATTGGAGTGTACGAGATGAAGAAAGTATTAATCGCTCTTTTTTCCGTCGGTGCAATTTTAGGACTGTCGATCCATTTCTTTGGACTACAGATCGGACTCGCACTTTTTAATAAACCGATCTATATGATTCCACCTTCCGTCTATCGATTAACAAAAGATGCATTAACAATTATGGAGAATTATGGAGTATATGCAAAAGAGACAGGATTTGAGAAAGAAATACCAAACTATCTAGCTCAAGTCAAAAAAGACGATACGTTTGATGATGTTGTGCCCATGCTCAATGAAGCCATAAAGGAAGCTGGTGGTGATCATTCAGCTATTATTGAAGTCCAAGAGGATAAAGCGCCACTTTTCAATCCAGCTCTGCTTACTTTCCCTAGAATCTTGGCAGAAGACAACATTGTGACCCTCATTTTGCCTTCATTTCCTGCTAGTGATGAAGAAAATGTGCACACTTACGTTACTACAGCACTCGAACAACTTTCCAAGATTTCTGATCCCAAAGGTGTCATTATTGATCTACGAGGGAATACCGGTGGCAATATGATGCCTATGTTAGGGGCATGCGCTCCTTTCTTTAAAGAAGGTAAACTATTCGAATTTACTTCTCCTAACAAAAAAATCCCCGTCTTCAAGAAAGACGGGAAAATATGTTTTGAAGAAGATAATTTAAGTCTACCAACTAACTTAAACTTTCATCACTTGCCTATTGCTGTCTTAACAGATCATCAGACTGCTAGTTCAGCTGAAGTTGTACTGGTTGCTCTTTTAGGACAAGACCATGTTTCCTCTTTTGGAGAAGAAACAGCTGGTTATGCCACAGGGGTTTCAATGATTCCTCTTTATGGAAAATACGCTTTGTCCTTAGCAGGTGCAAAAATCAAAGGTTCCAATGGGATACTGTATGAAGAAAAGCCAATTCTTCCTGATGTCATAACTGACCACCCGGAAGATGCTGCACTAAAATGGCTTAAGTCCATTCATTAACCAGCAATTTGAGAAAATCCTTACTAAAAATACTTTTTTTCCTTAGATTCTGACCTACTCTATCTCAGCGCCTTCACAAGCGCTGTTTTCAAGTTAGGATTTTTGAAGGACACCTTTTTTAGCATAGCGCCGAAAAACACGATGGACCAGTTTGCTCGCTAATCGTTGGATAAAGACGGAATAGTTGAGTAATGCGATCAACAAAATCAAATTGATATAGGTCGTATTGCCGAGATTAAATAGATCTCTTCCGACAATCAATGCGATAAAGTAGAGGAGCTGTGTGCCGAAGAAGACAAATGTTCGGTACTTGCTGTTTGGCGGATAAATTTTCCGCTGGATCAAGATGTAATTCCATGCAGTAAAAATCACACACATGATCGATAAAGCTTGACCACTGCTGCCGAACAAGTGCCCGATATTAATAATAAGTAATGTTCCAATTGCGATTGACAGCGAAGCCGGGAAGGCATTTTTGAAAATAGTAGACAAAAAGGCGCCTTTGATCCGATTGAAATCCGGTTCGAAATTCAACAAAAAGGTAGGAATGCCTACAAAACAAGCATTGATGATCGTAAGTTGGATCGGTTCAAAAGGATAAGCGGTCCCCGATAACAGTGTTCCCATAGTGATCAAGATGGAGAAAAGCACTTGAACCAAAACGAGCGACCCTGAGCGGGTAATATTATTGATGACTCTTCTCCCTTCATCCAGTACCGAAGGCAGCGCCGAAAACTGGTTTTCCAGCAGAACTAAATTTGCCACTTGTCTTGCTGCATCGACTCCTGATGCCATTGCGATCGAGCAATCGGCTTCTTTAAGAGCTAGGACATCGTTGACCCCATCTCCTGTCATAGCAACCGTATGATTCATTTCTTTTAAATAAATGACCATTTCTTTTTTTTGCTGTGGAGTCACTCTACCAAAGATCTGATAGTTGCCGACTGCCTCTTTCAGTTCTTCGGAGGTAAGCGTCGAAACATCGATATAATCAGACGCTCCGGGAAGATTGACTTTTTTGGCGATTTGACTAACCGTGACCGGATCATCGCCAGAAATGATCTTGCACTGAATGGCTTGGGATCTGAAATACTCTAGAGTAGCTTTGGCATCTGATCGGACCGTATCCGATAATAAGAAAAATCCTAAAGGTTCAATCGTTGCAGGTAACTCATGATTTTCGCAAATCTGAGGGCTATGTGCCAATACAATGACCCGATACCCTTGTTCAGCCAGCGCTCGTTCTTGTTTTAAAACAGGGGCATGCTCGTTGGACAAAAGAATAGAGGCCGCACCAATAAAGTAGGTCCCTTTTCCTTCAAAAGAAACACAACTGAATTTTCGTTCCGAAGAAAAAGGCACGACATGCTGCATCGCATACGTTTCCTTCTCTGGAAAGAAGTCTCTTAATGCCATGGCCGTTGGGTTCTTGTCCGGTAAATGTGCCAGTAGATTTTGTGTGATCTCTGCCATTTCTTCTTCTGAGGTAAAAGGGATCACTTTCTCTACTGTCATTTGTCCTTCTGTGATCGTTCCCGTTTTATCTAAGCAAAGAACATCCACTCGTGCTAACGCATCGATACAGTTAAGCTCTTGCACCAAGACTTTTTTTCGTGCCAGATAGACGGCACTGATGGTTAAGGTCACACTCGTCAGTAAAAATAATCCTTCTGGAAACATTCCTACAGCTGCGGCGACAGTTCGCAAAATGGCTTTGTTGAAAGAGGCATGCGTAATAAAATATTGTTTAAGGAATAACAACGTACACAATGGAATCAGAATCATACTGATCCAGCGAATGACTTTGTTCAGACTTCCTTGAATCAAGTATTTTTGCCGCTTGATCGTTTTCGCTTCCTTATTGATTTTTTCAATATAATTTTCTTCGCCGACGTGGATGACTTGGCAAAATGCCTCACCGGCTGTGACAAAGCTGCCTGAAAACAGTTCAGCATCAGGTTCTTTACTGATGCTATCCATTTCTCCTGTCAATAGCGATTCATTCACTTCCAATGAACCTTCGATGACTTTGGCATCTGCCGGAACTTGGTCACCATTCTTCAATAACAGAATGTCATCTAGGACTAATTTATGGATCGGCAATGTTTCTAAATTGCCATCACGATACACATTGACTTTGGCAACTTTTAACAGCGCCAGTTTATCAAGGGTTCGCTTCGAACGGATTTCTTGAAACATGTTAATGATCACATTACTAAAAACGACAAAAACGAATAAGCCATTCTGATAAGAACCAGTTAATGCCACTAAGAAAAAGAGGAGGCTGTTGATCAGATTAAAAAAAGTAAAAACATTTGTAAAAATGATTTTCGGATACGAATTCGTCTTATCTTTCTTTGATTTGTTGACTTCTCCCCGTTGAATCCGTGCTTTTACCTCTGCTGAGGTTAATCCATGTTTGTTTTCGATGATGTCTCACCCTTTCTTCTTATCATTTGTCATACTCTCATTCCATCTTACGTAAGAATGGCTGGTTAATCTATAGGACTTCCGGTTGGTTTTTGCGGAACTTTTATTTTTTATAGTCTAAAGAATAATTTATCCTCTCATAAAAGATGACCTAATTGTGTAAAATATAGCATAATATGCTGCTGCTTGGCGTTTCATTTTTGTCACTTCACTGTCACGCTTTGGCATAATGTTCCTTTCTGACCTCGTTTGTTTAGTACTTGAACATTCAGCAACCTTGTTCTATCAACGATACTCGTAATCCCTTTCTGCTAAAATAAATAACTAGAGAGGTATCATCTTTTTTGCGGGTTGTTTTTTATCTTTAGAAATTCTAAAGGGTTGGAATGAAAGTTAAAAGAACACGCTTCGACAAAAAAGGCTCAAAAACTTTTTATCAAAGTTTTTGAGCCTTTAATGATTTCCGTTTTTTTGATCAGTAAATTTTCATTCACAAGTATCCTATGACGCTCTGACTAATTCAAATGTTTCTGATCCAAAGAGTCAATGGCATGCATGAGACCTTCCAACCCAGCAATGATTTTCTCTTTTGGTGCACCTAGATTAAACCGCAGGTAAGTCTTACCTTCTGGTCCATAAACCTTACCATTCATGATCGCGATTCTTTCTTGTTTTACCAGAACACTTTGCAATTCATCCATACTATAAGGTAAATCTTTTATGTTGATCCAGCCTAAGTAGGTTGCTTCTGGAATAGTGAAATGAATTCGCGGATCAGCAGACAGTATCTTCTTTGCTTCGAAAAAGTTCTCGTCGATTGTTTGATTGAGTTCAACGGCCCATTTCTTTTGATTCCGATAACAGTCCATTGTCGCTAGTAGTGCAGGATATGGAATCGACGATAGACCATCTCTTGCTTTCAATATCGTCAAAAATCTTTCTCGTAATTTTTCATCCAAAAAGATAGCATAAGAGCCACCCAGTCCTGGCGTGTTGAACGTCTTTGATGCGGAGGATAGCAAAACTGCAGGCACCTCTATCGAATCAATAAATTCTAAGATAGGTCGATGTTTTTCTCCTGGGCGCCGGACATCCATATGGATCTCATCACTCAAGATAGCGACGTTATGCATTTGGCATAGCGAAACCAAGTTGGATAGTTCTTGATCAGTGAACACTCGGCCAGTTGGATTGTGCGGATTGCATAGCAGAAAAATTGCTGGTTTTTCGATAGCAAATACGTTGGCTAAAGCATCAAAATCAACCGTAAACCGTTCCCCATCATTGGTTAAGGAAAATGGGATCAACTCCCGTTCGTTACCGGCGATACAATGATAAAAAGCATCATAGCATGGAGTAAATGTTACTACTTTGTCTCCTTTTCGACTTAATAGTTGGATGCAAAGAGATAAGCTATAAATGACACTTGGCGAGTAGACACACCAGTTTGGATCAATCGTACAATCAAATTCCTGCAAAAACCAATGGCTGATGCTCTGCTTATAATCAAGATGATTCCAGCGAGTATAACCAAAAAAACCTCTAGTCACAGCTTTAGCCAATACTTCTTTGGTTCCATCAGGGATCATAAAATCCATATCTGAGATTGAGAAGGGCAATAGCCCTTTTTCTCCGAAACGATCTTGGACATAATCCCACTGGGTCGAATACGTGCCGTAGCGAGAGCGCTGTTCTTTAAAGTTACTCAAGATCGATCCCTCCTTCATCCAAGGAACGAATAACCGCAGAAATCAACTCGATCGTCGCTTCAACGTCATTGATGTCCACGATGGAATGCCACGAATGGCAATAGCGAACCGGCACGCAAAAGACTAGGGTTGGTTTACCGGCATCTAACTGAACCGAACCAGCATCCGTTCCACCTCCGGCTAACAAATCATATTGCCAAGGAATTTGATTGCTTTCAGCAACTTCCTTGCAGTAATCCAACAGCTTTATATTTCCTAATGCGGTTTTATCGGCCAGAACAAGACCTGGACCTTTGCCTTGAATACGATTAGGATAGTCCGCAGCTTTTGGCGTATCTTTCCCATTGGCTACATCAATAACGATATTGATATCGGCATCTACTTGCTGCGCGGCAACTTTCGATCCTCGTGTCCCAGCCTCTTCTTGAACAGTCCCCACACCAATGATTTCGACATGTTGCGTTTTAATCTGATTTTTGATCTGAGCCATGATCGTACAGGCAACACGATTGTCCAATGCTTTACCAATAATCTTCTGCTGATTATAACTTTTCTTGGCTTGAGTATTTGGCAAAATCATATCACCAATCTGCAAACCAGCAGCTTCCAATTCAAGTTTTGATTTGGCCCCAAAATCTATATACATCTCACTGATTGGTACTACTTCCGACATTGCATGCGTTGATTTTGGCAGCGTTCCCACCACACCTTCTATGATAGAGCCGTTTTTACGACAAGTTGCTCGCACTTGCTGCCCCAAAATGACATGCCCCCACCATCCACCAATCGGATAGAAGTAGACAAAGCCTTCCTCTGTGATACGGTAGACAAAAAAACCGACTTCATCCATATGGGCATAGAGTGCGATTTTTTTCTTTTTTGTTGTCAAATCTCCAAAATAGAGGTTTCCAAATGAATCTTTGACGCCATTCGAATCAATGATCGTCATCAGCACCTCTTGCACTTGTGACTCTTGACCAGGCAGTGCATCTAAATTAGAAAGACGCATTAATAATTTATCGGTTGCAATCAATAGTTATCCACTCCTTACTGAATTTCGTCAAAAGTTCAGCATTCCCCAGATCATTTACTAATATATCGTCCTCGATGCGAATACCGAATTTTTCTTTCGGGAAATAGACTCCTGGCTCAATTGTGAACGTCATATTGGCTTGAATTGACAACTCATTTTTGGGTGCTACGGCCGGATATTCATGACAAGAAAGACCAATGCCATGTCCCAAATTATGACTAAAATGATCCTCAAGTCCCTCTTTCCTCAGTGCTTGTCTTGCAACTTGATCAATCTCTCCTAACGTTTTATTGAAAGAAACCTTTTGAACAGCTGATTTTTGAGCTGCCAATAGGATCTCATAAGTTTCTCGGATCTCGGGTTTTACTTCGCCAAAGCCTATCGTCCGTGTGATATCCGAATAATACCCGTCGTAGATCGTTCCAAAGTCAATCATGATCAGCTCATTCGCTTCAAGTTTTTTCTGACTAGCATGGGCATGAGGCAACGCGGTACGCTCTCCGGAAGCGACGATTGTTTCAAAAGCCGGGCCTTCGCTACCTAATTTCTTGCTACGATAATCGAGTTCATTCGCTAAGTCTAGTTCTGTCATCCCTACTCGAATCATTGACATGATCCGTTCTAATGTTTGATCGGCAATCTGCGCCGCCTGTCTGAGGGCACAAATTTCTTTAGATGATTTGATCATTCTTAAACTTTCCACCATGTTTTTGGTGGTGATTAGCTGACCATTGGCCTCCTTCATTAAAAAGTGAAGCTCAGTAAAAGTCTGATAGGAAATGGTTTCCGCCTCAAAACCTACCTTCATTCCTGCAATAAATGGTCGCATTACTTCGATCAAATGACTTCCAATCGGGATCTCACAAATTTCCACACCAGTTGTTTGTTGAGACGCTTGTTCTGTATAACGACCGTCCACAAACAAAGTTAATTTATTTTCAGTAACTAGTAGTAAGCCGTTTGACCCCGTAAATCCGCAAAGATAGCGACGATTCGTTTTATCTGTGACTACAAGTCCGGATAATTTTTTTTCCGCTAGTTTTGCTCTTAATGCATCGATCCTCATCTATTTTCCCCTCATTCCTTTTCTAACCTGAATCATCTTTAATAGTTGATTCTCGTCTCAAGGGTAAACAATATACTCAGAATAGTAAAAACGGGGCACAAGTTCACAAGATAAGTGATGACCGATAGAATGGTTTCTTTTGCAAGAGGACTAGTACCCCAATTTACCAGACAAGATTCCCCACACTATTGTTTATCCGCTACTTGTTCTAACTTATGCCCCAGCCCCTTTGGCTAGAAATCAATATCTGTTAAGTATTGTTCATCTTCATCTGAGATGACTGAGTTGCCTTTTTCTGCTTCTAATAATGCTTCCCGCTCGAATTCTTGTTTCTCCAATACTTTGAAGAATGGCAAATATAAGCCAAAAGATAAAGCGACTTGAATCACTTGAATGATGACTGCTCGCCAATCGAATCCTGTGAGAAACCCTTCCATAAATATTGGCACATAAGGCGGATCAAAAATCGGGTAGTTCAGTAAACCTAGTTTCATACAAATCATTGGGAACATTCCTACTAATGCCCCACCAAAGATAAATGGAATCATCAAAACTGGATTCAAGATGATCGGCACACCGAACAACACAGGTTCATTGATACCAAACATGGAAGGGAGTAAAGCAACTGCCCCTACTTTTTTGTATCGTTGTGACTTACTGATGATCATTGCTAAAACTAAGCCAATCGTCACACCAGAACCGGTAAAGTTGGCAAAGGCCGATAAGGTACCATTCGTAATGACATGGCGTAATGGTTCTCCCGCTTCGTGCGCTGCAATGTTCTCGGACAAATATTGCACTGCGATTGGTGAAAGAATCGGGGAAAGAACCGCTGAATGGATACCAAAAAACCAGAAAACCAACCGTAAAACTAATACTAGATAAATCACCCATAGCGAATCTAGACTGCCAATAGCCGGTGCTAAAATATCCATGATGACTTGCGGTAAAAGAACACCCCCAGATAAACTATCGGTAACCGCACGGATCACAATAAACAGAACCCCGATAGCCGCAGTGGGCGTGATCAATTCGAAAGAACTGGAAACAAAATCCGGAACCCCCTCTGGCATTTTGATCACCAACTTGTGCTTCGTGAAGAATTGGTAGAGTTTGACCGAAATAATCGCTATGAAAATTGCAGTAAATAAGCCCTTAGAATCAAGATAGCTGGCGACGATATTGCCGTTGTCATCCACATCCATTGCTACAATCAAAAAGGCAATTGCTGACAACATCATTGATCCCACTGTATAAAGCTTATAGTGTTCACTTAAGAAATACGAAATTGCTAGAACTGCATACAAACCAACTAACCCTAATGAAACTTTTGAAATAATCCCAAAAATATAACCGTAGCTTTCAAACCAATTTGCAACTCCCTGTGTAGTAATGAACTCAGGAATAGACGGAAAAATTGCTGCAACAGACCCTAATAATAGCACTGGTGTCATTACGACCATTCCTTTTTTGATCGCAGTC
This sequence comes from Enterococcus sp. ARL09-542, assembly GCF_005234805.1. Lineage (NCBI taxonomy): Bacteria > Bacillati > Bacillota > Bacilli > Lactobacillales > Enterococcaceae > Enterococcus > Enterococcus sp. ARL09-542. The sequence continues at coordinate 41,900 of NZ_QPQX01000001.1, read as the reverse complement.
AAGTAAGCATTACTATCAACTTTATTAGCAACCGGCACCAATGTTTTACGAATAAATGCTTCTACTTTTTCAAAAGCACCCTGTTTTTTTGGACTTTCCATTTTTTTCACTCCTAATTATTGAGTTTTCAATGCTTCATTCTTACGATATGCAACCAACGCTTGTTTCATTACCGTAGCCCCATCCATGGACCCATAGATATCCGACGTTAATAAAACAGTTGGTTTGTTCACTTTATCTGCTTCCCCTTTAATGAAATCATATTTGTGACTCAATTGTGGCCCAACTAAGATGACATCATAGTCATTGATATAGCGTTCCAATTTGTCGACACCGATTGCCTCCATTGGATAGTCTTTTTCATCTAAGCTTTTTGATTCTTTGACAACTTTTTTCATTGACTCCATCATCATTGTCGTTGAGAAGCCTCCTGCACAAACAAGCAATATTTTCATGTTTCTTTCCTCCTACTTTTTTTTTGATTACTTATTTTCTTCGCTTTTTTCCTTTAACATACCAATCATTTCTTCAATCAAATCGCGTGCCAATAAGCTTGTCATTAAATGATCCTGCGCATGAACCATTAATAGACTAGTTTCTGTTTTCTCGCCATTCAGTTCACCGGTAATCAACTTTGTCTGGACATCATGGGCATCAATACTCCTTTCTTTGGCTTCTTTCATTTTTGCTTCTGCCTGTTCAAAATCCCCTTTACGGGCGAATCTTAGCGCTTCAAAAGCTGCTCCTCGCGAATCTCCTGCTGCAGAGATGATTTTAAAAATATCAACTTCTTTTTCGTTCATTGTTTCATCCTTCTTTCATTAAACTTTGTATATAAGACTTAAAGTCTTGAAAATTCGTGATTTTGGCTAGTTGATTGTCTAACGCTTGGTCTTCCATCATTTTGATCATCAATCGACTGATTTCTTTATGCAGATTTAAATGATCTTTCTTGATATTGATCAAGAAAATAACCTTGATTTCTTTTTTACTGTACCAAATTGATTTTCTTAACAAAATGACATCGATGACTTCCCTGATCGCTGCCTGCTCCATAGGATGGGGTCCTGCGATACCATTTTGATAGATGGTATCGATCATTTTTTCTCTCTCAAGAACACTGTGCTTAAATCCCTGCTCGGCCCACCCATCTTCTAAACGAGCCGCTTCGCTTTCTAGTAGTTGCAAATAATCTTCTGATTCCGTATCAATTTGAAACCACTGAGGATCAAATAAACTGAGAATAAACTGGTGTACATCAAATACTTTATTTTCCGATTCCCGCAATAGGCTTAAATCTTTTTCGATTTTATTGATTTCTGCCCGATTTAAAATCGTTTTTGTGTAGATGATAGGGATAGCAAACTGTTCCTGATCCAGAGGAACAGTGGAAATCAGTAAGTCAAAACTTTTATCAATCTGATCAACTTCGTTCAAAGCAAATGTGATGACTTCAGCATTGCTGAAAAGCCGCTCTAAATTAACTTTCAATAAATAAGAAGCACCGCCACCCGTAGAACAAATGACAGCTATTTTTTTATAATCATCGATTAACTGATTCGCCTGCTTCTCAAGACTAGCTGCGAAATAGATAGCAACGTAGCCTATCTCATCTTTGCTGATATCTGCGTCCAAGTCCTTGTTTAATTCACTGATGAACACCATCGCAACGTTGAATACATTGGCATATTGCGTATAAATGTCATCAATGATCGGATTATCTAGTTGATGTCCGGTATACAGTCTTTGAAGTAATGGAGCGACATGCATCAACAGGGCATTACCTAATTCTTGATCTGTTCTAAACTGTGTATGGTAACGTAAATCGACAAGCTCTAGTGTTTTTTCAATTGCTTGTTTCAATTGCTGATTACTGGTTCGATCATCAAGGACCGAAAATTTTCCTCTCAGTTGCTCATGCAAATAATTTTTTTCCATAGTAGAAAAAGTAATGGGATAAGCCGTTTCCAAATAGGAGACCAAATCTTCTGTTAAAAGGTCATACTTATCGGTTGCTGTCCTTACGGTTCGTTCGTCATTCGTTAAAGTGTTATTTTGTGTGATTCGAAAAACAAGCAATCGAATATGCTGTATGATATTCTCAAAAACAATATCGCTCGCTTTAAGTTGATGCTGTTGCAACTTTTCTGATAAACAGGAACGTAGCGCCTCTTCATCAAAGACGAAGTGAAAAGCTTTATATCGTTCCGTCAGGACGGGTGTATGGATAATGTTGCGAATCAAATAAAGAATTGCTTGTCTTTTCTTCTCTTCAGTCCCGACAATCTTCAAACCATAATGTGCTTTGCTGAATAAAGTTAATCCGTAGTCCTTGCAAAACAATTCGACTTGTTTGATATCTGCTTTAACTGTTGAAAGACTCACCTCTAACCATTCTGAAATCTGCTGCATCGTAATGTATTCTTCATGAAACAGCAGGAGAAGTTCGATATTCTTAATTCGTTCGTTCGGGTTCCCGTTATCGATCTTTTCTTGACGTTTTGCATGAGATAAAAATCTTAGAAACTTTTTTTTATCAGAAATTTCCAGTTGATAGCCTGCCGAACGAATCCGCTCTATTGAAAATCCTTCTGTTCGTCCGATATCTCTTAACCACTTGATATCATTAGCCAAGGTCCGCTCAGAAATCTGAAATTCAGCGGCCAATGCCTTGGGAGCAATTGCTTGCTTCTTTGCATATAAGTATTCAACAATTTTTTCTTGTCGCATAATTTCCTCCCGCCTTCACATAAACTATACAATGTAAGCCCTTTACTTAAAATGGCAACTTTTTCCGATAAATGATGCAAGAATAATCTGATTCAAAAGAATAACCATTTCCTTCTACGAGCAAACGATTCGGTTTACATAACCGGGATCGATCGATATTTTTCTGAACACTGCTGATCCTGCATCATTTCAGCTGTTAGCCTCATTCAACTACTCCATTCGCATTCTAAAAAAGATAACTAATATACAAAAACAAGCCAAAAGCCTCGTTACAAAGCTGTTGGCTTGTTCAATACAGAACCATTATTGATCGAATCGATTCTTCTATTTTTGATCAAGTATACTTCTATTTATACACCCTAATCGCAGGAGGCACAAAATCAGTGACAAATGCGTTGATTTCGGCAAGTGATTCGGCGAAAAGAATTTTGTCGAAGTCTTCTTGGGTCAAGAACCCTTCTGTTACCATTGCCTGGTATTGTTGTTTCAATGGATCAAAAAAGCCGTTGAAATTGATCAGCACACATGGGTTGGCATGTTGCCCGATCCTGCCCCAAGAGATGACTTCTGTAATTTCCTCAATGGTTCCCGGTCCTCCTGGCAATGCCACATATAAGTCAGCCAGCTCGATCATTTTTTGTTTTCTTTCATGCATATTCGAGACAACGATCAGTGACGTAAGATTCTCTTTTGCTAATTCTCGTGCCACCAAGAATTCTGGTATGATGCCTGTTACTTCACAATTTTCTTCAATAGCGGTTTCGGCAATTATTCCCATCAATCCCGCATTACCGCCTCCATAGACAAGGTTATACTGATTTTCACCTAGCCATCTACCTAATTCTTTGGTGATTTGCTTGTATTCTTCTGAACTTCCGATACTTGCTCCACAATAGACTGCGACATTCATTCTCAAATGATCCCCTTTCGATCTGATTGCACTTCATGTTATTATAGTCGAGAAATAAGGAGGGCTCAATATGAAAATCAATGAATACAACTCATGGGTGATCGACTTTTATAAAAAACGGAACTGGTATCAATATGATCCTTTTATTCGTGTTGGATTTCTTACGGAAGAAGTAGGAGAACTATCCCGGGCCATTCGCGGCGTTGAAATTGGGCGAGATCGACCTGATGAGTCTGCAAAAGATCAAGCCTACTATCGAGAGAATTTGATGGAAGAACTTGGCGATGTCTTTGACAACGTATTGATTCTCGCAGATAAATACGATATTGCTCTCGAAGACATTATGGGTCATCATAAAGCAAAACTGGAAGAGCGATTTAAAGAGGAAGGATAGCCTAGCTGCTAACTATCACTTATATTTCTTTTCCTACGCGTTATCTTGCGTTATCCTAAGTTGTGCGCCCAGTTGATCACCTGTCATTGTCAACGAGTTAGCTAAGGGAAAAATATTGTCAGATTTTCTAGTCTACTTGAAGCAAAAAAAAGGGACTGTGCCATAAGTCTCCTACAAGTAACACTAGCCGAACATTAATGATTATTGCTCCTGCGGTGCAGGGACTCCTCGTCGCAAAAGTCAGAGGGATCTATCCTAGCAACAGACTATTATTCGGTTTAACTTGTTGGATGATGACTTATGTCATAGTCCCGTATTATAAATCATTATTACAGATCAACGATTGAATTTTTTGCTGCCTAATTTCATATGAAATTGCGGATCTTTTGGTGTGGAAGGATCGACACCTCGCAAATGAGGAATTTCTCCACAGATCAATTGCAATAAGACAATGAAATTGAACGTCATAAACTCTGGATCGGTGGTCACAGGTAAGACCAGATCTGCTGCGTCTGACTCATAAGTCGTAATCAGAAAAATAGTATCCGACCATTCGGACAAAACTTCTTTCATTTTCTCAGACCTTGGCTCATCGCCGTTGTCTAAAATAAAGACCATCGAATCTTCATTGATCGCATTATAGATGCCATGAATAAACTCTTCAAATTCATATCCACTCACCGGACAACGCATCGTCTCTAACAACTTCAGGGCACTTTCTAAAACATCTCCATAAATAGCTGCCGGACCAGTCACACGGATTTCTTTTGCAGTGACTAATCGTTCCTGATTTGCAGAAATCCATTTTAATGAAGTCTCATAAACAGCTTGGAACTGTCCAGCAGCAGTTTTCACCCCTTGGATCTGTTGTTCAAATGTCTCTTCAGAAATCGTTCCTTGCTCAAGTCCCAGATAGAGAGCAAGTAATAATAGATTCAGTTTTGTACAATAAAAGCCCTTTGTTTTTGCCCCTGCTTTCTCAGGTCCACAATGGACAGTCAGAACAAAATCAGCCATTTCATCAATAAATGCTTGTTCTTCTCCTGCCATGGAAGCAGTGATACAACCTTTGCTTTTCGCTAGTTTCATAGCGTTGTAGGTGGAAAAAGAGCTACCTCCTTGAGAGATTCCGACAACTAATGTCTGTTCATTATCACTTAAAAAAGTCTCTTCAGTGATCGTGAAAGGATAGACCGCTCTTACTTCAAGTTGTAATAGTTTTTGCATTTGCGGAGCCATTTGCAACGCGGAATGATAGCTCGTTCCAGACCCTGTCAAAAAAATCCGAGTGATTTTTTCTTTTTTGATACTTGAAAAAAGACGGTCTCCTTTTTCGATAATTTCTAACAATTTACTTGGTGTCTCTTGTAAATACTCTTGAATTGATGCCATTTTTTCTCCTCCAATATTATAGAATGCCAATCAAATGAACAGCGATCCCAAAAATAATAATGCCGATCGTAATCTTAGTAATGCTCGCTTTTTTTAGCAGCTTATAAATGCCAAAGGTGAAGGCTAGCGGCAGCATCTTTGGTAATATCTGATCCAGTATATCTTGAACCACGATTTCTGCTCCGCTGATATTCCACTTTAATGGAGTCGTGATATTCAGCATCGTCGCCACCATACCTCCAACAACACATAATCCAACGATCGTTGCTACTGCCATAATTTTATCCATCAAGCCCTCTTTTTGGATACGGTCCAACGAATTGACCCCTACTTGATACCCCAGTTTCAATCCAAAGATCCGAACCAATATATTTGGCAAATTATACAAAACTAAAAACAGCAATGGACCAAAAAGATTGCCATCTTTTGCGATCGATACACCAATACCGGCAGCAATGATCCGAACAGTTCCCCAGAAGATCGAATCACCGATCCCAGCTAAAGGCCCCATCAGTGATGCTTTGACAGCGTTGATTGATTGGACATCAAAAGCCGGATTGTTCGCATTTTCTTCTTCCATCGCTGCGCTGATACCCATGATCGTTGGTACTACCGCTGGTGTCGTGTTGAAAATTTCCAAGTGGCGTGTAATTGCTGCTGCTTGATCTTCTTTATTTCTATAGAGCTTTTTGATGACTGGCAACATGGCATACATGTAACCGACATTTTGCATCCGTTCGTAGTTAAACGCACCTTGAAGAGCAAAGGACCGCCAGAATACACTTTTTAGCTGCTTCTTCTCAATCTTATTCAAAATCGATCTCTCCTTCCGTCAAGTTATCTGGGACACTGGGGATAGACTCTTTCTTCTGTTCAATATAGAAGTGCAAGATCACTGCGATACAAGCACCGATTAAAGCAATCGCAGTAATATTTAGTCCTCCGTAGGCAGCTGCTAAAAAGCCCAAGAAAAAGAAGGGCGCCATTTTCTTTGAAAAAAGCATGTCCAGCAACAAAGCAAATCCGATGGCAGGAAGCAGATTTCCAGCTACAGATAACCCATCTAATATGACATTTGGAACAGCTTCGATCATTCCCGTTACCTTATCCGCACCTAATAAAATAGCTAAGAAGGTTGGTAGAAATGTACTTAAAAAGAACAAACCAACTGGAATCCACATACAAAAGGCTAATCCTTTGTAATTTGCTTCTTTCGCATAGCTATCTGCTTTGTGGGTAAAATAAGCATTGATGATCCGAACCAATACGCCTAAAGATTGCGCTAAAACTGCGATCGGCACAGCTAATGCTAAAGCTACTTCAACACCGCTATTAGACAAAATCGCAAATGCTGTTCCTAAAATCCCTCCTGTCACCACATCTGGCGGTGTAGAAGCCCCAATACCGGCGATCCCCATCCAGATCAATTCAAGTTGCGCCCCAATGATAATTCCATTCTTTACATCGCCTAAAACCAACCCCACCAATAAACCGGTAACAAGCGGACGATCAAACATCATCTGACCAAATATTCTGCCATCTAAAATACCGATTCCAGCAATTAACCCTAACATTATTGCTTGAGCAACCATCGTGTAACCCTCCTTCTTCTAAATGTCAAAGTCCGTCAACAATTTCTTTTTATCTCTAGGCAGCATCCGAAATTCTACTTGGACACCGGCATCCTTAATCATTTTTAAGTTAGCGATATCCTTTTCGTCCACTGCCACTAGATCCGTTAATTTCTTTTTCCCCTCGCCATAACGCAAACCCCCAACATTTAATGTGGTAATTACCCCACCTGAAGCTTCGACCAATCGGCGAGCATCCTCGGTCGTCTTAACTAAAACCAAGACATTACTCTTTTTTGATGATGCAAATTTTTGAACGATTTCTCCGGATTCCGCTACTCCTCGAATGTATAGAACAACATTGGAAGGTTTCGCCAGATTTAAAGCCATAGATTTCATTTGATCATTTTTGGCATCGTCATTTACCACTAAAATCGTATTGATCCCTAAGGCCGTCGTCCAGCCAAAAGCTACTTGGCCGTGGATCAACCGATCATCAATCCTCACTAAAGATATCGTCATTGTTTTGTCCTCCTTGCTGTTTGATTAGTTGATTAATGTGTAAAATTCCTTTCTTCCCTTCTTCTATTCCCCTAAGTACCCAATCCTCAACAGATAGCTCAGCTGTTTCCTCTGAGAGTATGAGAGAAAGTAACATAGGTAAATTGACACCGGTGATTAACTGGAATTCATATCCGTTTAATAAATGATTGGTAAATAGATTTGCCACACTTCCCCCAAAGACATCTGTTAGGACGATCAACGTCTGATCTTGATTCTGCTCTAAGTAAGCAGTCATCTCTGCTTCCGCATCATCACTCGATTTTTCTTTGGTCATTGAAAAACAATCGATCTCGATATCTTCACCAGCAATCAATTTCAAACTATCAATAATCCCTTTAGAAAATGTGCCGTGGGTTGCTACTAAATATTTCATCTCTTTTCCTCCTCACTACACTTTTTTATAATGCAAAAAGCGTGCCAACTAGTGACACGCTTCGAAAAGTCCTCATCTATCAGTCAAGAAAAAGGATATTATGGATATAGCAAATTTCTGGCAATGGAATCTGCACACTATAGATTGTTTCCAGCACACTGACCGCATCTTTGATCACTCTGATTTCACGTTGATGAATAAATACAAATTGTTCAAGATCTGCAAATTCGGTAATTTCTACTTGCCGTATCAAACGCTCTACCATGCAGGAGATATGAACATAAAGACCGATTTTTCGTGGATTCGTTAACTTCAGTGCTAATCGTTCTTCCAGTGTGACAATTAATTCTTCTATGATCGACATGATTTTTTGAGTATCTAAAATAGTTAACGAATCGAGGACTCGAATGAGGGAAAAATTTTTTACCATCCGATCATTCACAATCTTCATGCCATTTTCATCCAAATCAACGCCAAAGATCTCTGACATTTTTTGCGCGTTCCCACCAGAGATAATGGTTTCTAAATAAACAAACTCGGCCTCTGGAATCAGAGGATCGTCGGTTCCAATAATGCCTAATAAATTATAGTGTTGAGAAATACTAGCGGGTATCCCGTTGGTAACCAATTCACTATATTCCATAGGGAAAAACGCTACCTCAAGCAATCCTTCCAAACATTCCGACAACATTTTTTGAATCTGAATCGCTGTACCTATCCCAGTAAAGCAAGTGGTGATTATCGCTTTTTTTTGAGCCTTTTCCGGTTCGAACAGTTGAATGTTCGGTGAGATCGATTCCTTCATCCGTTCCGCAATCTCGGTTAAAGGAGTGCCTTGAAGCATCATATTGCCAATCTCTAGTGCCATCAAAGTCCCTAGCTGATCCATACACAAAATTGGAACTGCTACGGTCTTTTTCAATAAATCATAGATCATATTCAACGACCCCATATCAATTAGGATTACCAGTCCTTTGACTGTTCCGTTTTCTCGTACATACTCTTCTACCTTTGTAGAGATGTCATGAATGGAGGCCTCGATTGGCATATCAAAGCTGGTAAATATTGACTCTCCTAGCATGCGATTACACACATTGGCGATACTGCTAGCGGTTGCGAAACCATGAGCAATGATCAATCCATCAATGTCTTTGCTCTTTCTTGTATAACGTAGTGTCGAAAAGAATAATGAGAAGAGATTAATGTCTAATGAATCGAACTGAATATCTAAACGTCGCTCAATTTCAGGAAAAATTTTCTTTAGCGTTTGCCGTTCTTTCCCATAATGCTGCTCAATGTAGGCTTCCAGTAAAAATTCAGAAGGCTGAGAAACGAAAGACGTTCTCAAAATATACTTGTAAATGTAGTGAGACACAAATAGAACGAAGCTTCCATCATAATGAAAGAACGCCTGATATTCGATTTCCCGAAATAATTCTTGCATCGTTTGATGCACAAACTCTTCCAAAGCAACTGGTTTTTGCTTTGAATCCGTAAAGACTAACCGATCCATAAAGCCAGCCACTTGTTGATCGATCAACGTACGCATCTCCGCATCCTCATCATTTTTTCTCAACGAATAAATTTGATTTAATCGATGAATAAACGCATAAAGGTCTTGCCGGCCATCATTTTCGGAAAGAGATTGTTTTTCCCCGTCGAAAACGTAATTAGTTGACTCAGAAAACTGGCTAACGATTTTATTTCGAGGAAGCGTATACATTTGTGCGGGCAGATCCTTGATGGAAACATGGACTTCATCTGAAGTAACATTTTGAGAAATCGCACTGCCGCAAACATACTTAATGGCATTTTCAATTTCACCAATATTTCCTGAATAAATGGTATGAAGAAAAATATTCATTACCTGCGAGCTGACCACTATTTTCTTTTCAAGCCGTTTGCTTTCAACTTGAAAGAGCTTCTCGATAATTTCTTTTTTTTCTAAAATACTGCGTTCGCTCAGATTAGGTAAATAGATAGTAATAGGAATTCGACGCAAAAACGTCTGTAAAAAAGCGGTGGTTTTCTCAGTTGTCGCGAAGGCCAATCGGACAGTTGCTTTTCGCTCGGTTGATTCACCGATCCGAGAAAAGGTCCCTTTATCCATGAAAGTAAAAAGTTTCTCCTGTCCTTCCGCATTCAACCGATGGACTTCATCTAGAAATAGTAGACCACCATTCGCATCTTCTAATAACCCGCGCTTCTTTTCGTAGGCACCAGTGAAGGCTCCTTTGGAGTAACCAAACAATAATCCTGACAAGAGCTCTGGATTATTATAATATTGTGCACAATTTAATACTTTAAATGGGGCTGTTTCTGATAGAACTTCTGCTTTGACCATATATTCATACATGATTTGCACGAAATAACTTTTTCCGATGCCTGTATCCCCCATCACCATAACAGGAAGACCATTATTTGGATAAAATACAGCTGTCTTCAATTGTTCAATGGGTTCAGCCAAACTTTTATCGTAACCGATCACTTTTTCAAATACACGATTGATAGGTACTTTCTCGATTTTGTCGCTTAACTCTTTTACTGAATTCAGGACTTCAGATACTTCGATAGCGAACTTTTCTTGATACCCCCCTCGATTGCCAAACAAGACGGGCCGTGTATTGATTTTAAAAAAAATGCCTTGATCAACAAAACGATTGGCCAATCGACTCGCTTGTGTTCGACTAAAGGAGAGTTGAGCTTCAATATCGGCTGTTGTAAACAGTCCCGATTCAACCGCTTCTTTAGTAGCACGATTCGCTAATTCTCGGCTCCATGTAGTCACTTCTACTTCAACATTCATTTCTACACCTCTTTCTTTGCCCTCGAAATAACAAATGTTAAAAAAGAGTATACCACGGAAAAATTTCTTTTAAAGACGAAATTAAACCTCACAGGGAATTGCTTTCATTTATTTGTTATTTCATGGCCTGTCCAATGCCTCATACTTTCTGTTTTTATTACTAAACAACATTGTCACAAAAAAACATCGAAGCTGCTCAAAATGCGCTTCGATGTTCTTTAGTAATTTTATTTTTACAATGAACCAAGTTTCCATATAAAAAGCTCATTATCAACGAACGAATAGGATTGTGTTGTTATTCGAAAACTTCTTAATGATGTTTGTAGCTGGCATAGTAAAAGCCGGATACAAATAGCGCACCTCCGATGATATTCCCAATATAGACAGGAATAAAATTCGCAAAGAATTCCAACCATGTGCCGTGGCCTTCGAAGATCGCTGCCGGAATGACAAAACAATTTGCCACACTATGCTGAAACCCGATGGCAACAAAAATCATGACTGGAAACCATATCGTCAATACTTTCCCAGCCGCATCTTTCGCACCATAAGACAACCATAATGCTAAACCGACAAACCAGTTACAGCCGATACCAGAACCAATTGCTTGTAACCAAGACGCAGCTATTTTGTGATCAGCAAGGTGAATGATTTGGTCTAAATAAACTCCTGAACTTGTCAATCCAACAAAGTGACCAAAAAAATACGCCACAAAAATCGCACCGACCATATTAGCTAAGGTAATGATCAGCCAGTTTTTCACTAGTTGCAGAAACGTGACTTTCTTATCCATAAAAGCAATCGCTACCGCCATCATATTCCCTGTAATTAATTCACCGCCCCCAAGCAGGATGACAATCAATCCGATTGGAAAAACCGCTGCTCCAACTAGACTGGTGAGACTTGAAAGTGATTCTGGAATAGAGGCAGAGACTCTAACATAGGCTAAATAGCCAAGAGAAATCATAGCCCCTCCGATGAATCCTAAAATAAGTTTCGCAATGATCGGTTTTTGTACTTTTTTGGTGCCTAGATGAATACTAATGTCCATAATTTCTTCTGGTGTGTGCATAACTCTTTGATCCCTACTTTTCCAATAGATTTTCTGATAAAAAACAATAGTGATTTCCTTCACATTTCCATCAACGATTATAACACCATCGTTTTTGATTTTGCATTGTTATTGTAAAAAAATTCACGAAATTTTCATCAGATTCTATTAAAAAAACCCCGGTTAAATCAACGTCCGTTGTTTACCGAGGAATCCGTTTGTTTTTGATCTGGGAAAGCACTCTAGAAGCAAATCCCCTTCTTGAGTTGAATATCTTAGAATTGAATGACTAATTCAGCTCTTTTATTATTTAAAGTCCTTTCCTTTAAATGCGATGGCATCCACTTGAAACAAGATGCCTACCTCACCACGGTGCGCAAAAGAAGTCTGAATAGACTTTCTGACAGGGTATTGTCCATTAAATTTTTCTTTGATGATTTTTTCCATTATCGGAATATCAAAGATATCTTTGAAAAGAGCGTCCATTTGGACCACGTCTGCTAACGTAAGTCCCGCTAGTTTCAACCGTTCTTCCAAGTGATCGAAAGCACCGATTATTTGTTGTTCGACCGATTGTCCGATATTTCCGACACAATAGCCAACAAAGACTAAATTCCCAGCCTCAATCACTCCTGAATTTGCCCAATCTCGGTTAATGTCATAGCGCTTCATCTAACTCGCCTCCTGAAATAATCTATTTGAATTTTTGTCTGAAAAAACAGCCTCTGGTTTCTTACTAAAATACATAAAATTGTTCTACTTTCTTCCAACGAGATACTCAACACCTCTCTCACTTTTTCTGCACCTTTAATTATCGCCTACCACTTAGAAAATGAGGCGACATGTTTGGTGTTAAAAAAGAAAGGTTGCGTCTTGTTCCCTTATCTTCAACAGTGAATCAACACAGCGATTCGAACACACGTGGTCCATATTGCTGCTCGTTCGATAGCTCTTTTCGCTAATCGCTTTGATCCTTTTAGAAAATAATCTCCAACCAGGCGCTGGAAAAGCATAGTTACGTCTCAGACTTTTACTCCCACCAATGATTACTTCAGCAGGGCAAACAAAAAAGCTAGTTGATCCTTCTATCAACTAGCACGAGTGGAAACAGACCGGCAGCCACTACTCCCCGAGTCAGAAACGAAAACAGTTAGGTAGCGGTCAATGTCTTTTTGCTCACTAGCCCCTCCTTTAAGCAGCCTGCTTACGAAGATATATCGAGAATTTTTCTAAAAGCTGTCGACTGGATGATCTTACTAAGAATGGTATAAGTTTGTCGATCATTCTTTCTGAGCAAGTTTAAGATATTCGTTACTTCTGCGCGATCTTCTGCTAGAAAGGCTTTAAAAAAAGCAAAGTAGAGCTGCGTGGTCAGAGAGAAGGTAGAATCAGTAAGCGATTCCGTCAATTTTTCATCTAAGAGTGATGCCTTCTCTAACTCATTATTTGTAATCAAGAATTGAATCATATTGACATACAATGCGCCGATTAGTCGATCAATCAACTCTGGGTAAAGTGACCACCAAGTGATTGCGGCAGCAATCGCTTTTGAGAGTAATGGCTCAATTCGTTCTTCCTCATCAAAAAAGATAAAAAAAGTTGTAATGAACAATTCCAGTTCCATCATTGAAAAACTCTCAAGACGTGTGAAATATTCTCTTAAAGTCACTAAAGGCCAGTGATCGATGGTCGGTTTTAGTGACCAAGCCAAAGCATATGCTGCAGAGCTGATCAACCGATCTGAGCTTATCTCTGACGCTTTATTGTCCCTATAGATCACTAATAACTTATCGACAGAATGCAGATTGAAGTCATAGTAAATAGCAATGACGTCTCTAATCGTGATTCGTTTAGTTGCAGGATTCTCCTTATCATAAAGGAAGAAAAATTCTGGTTCACTCATATTCATATTTTCTAAGATACGCTTGAATTTAAATGCTTCGATCGCATACTCTCCTGCTTCAAATTTCGCATAAAAGCTGCGGGAAGCTACACCTGAATAAACTTCTTTTTGAGTGTAGTGTTTCGACATTCTGATTTTTTTGATCAATGGGCCATACGCCTTCATCTGACCACTCCTTTTCACGTATAGTATACTACACATTTTTAAATACGGGGGAACATTTACCGATGATATAGTAACGGTAACAAGTGGAAAGGTGGTGTTCAGATGAATACAGTACTAAGCTTACAAGCATTTAAAGAAGATTCTGCCGTTTCTCCAAATTCAATCTTTACGTTTAAATGTCAAATCTCACTAAAAGTACCAGCAACAAAATAAATGCGATTAAAAAAGAATAGAATACTCCCCCCTTGGTCATTCTATTCTTTTTTAATTAGATACAAAGAGATGTCAAAGTCCCCCTTGCTTAGGTTTGATCCTTGTCGAGCAAAAGGGGAATAAAGCCAGTTTTTCAAAAAAATGAAATCAATACGTCAAGAAAAGAGGGAATCAATGGATTTCATCAATACATTCCACTTCATCTATCCTGATCTAAAAAATACATATACAGATCAAGCATTTACTTATTTAAACATTAACCAGAACGTTCCCAAGCAAGGATGGAAAATTCATGTTTCTGCTACTTATACTAATTATTTTTTGATACTGAGCGAATGTATCTCATGCTGTATCGAAAATGATGTAGATATGAAATTTTTGAAGAATCTTGATCAGTTTACAAACAACCTTTCTAAAAGTACCCCTAGAGCCTATTCAGGAAAGTTCATCACAATCTATCCCTCAACTTTAGAGAAGTTTATTGTGATGTGCGAAAAGTTATATACCCGATTAAATGATTTTCAGGGACCTTACGTTCTTTCAGACAAGAGATATAAAGATTGTAAAGTCCTCTACTACAGGTATGGACGTTGTCGAGCGGACGAAAATGAATCAGAGACAGAAAGAAAGCAATTAATTTGTCCCGATGGCTCTATTATCGAAGACAAACGGTTGCCTTATTATTCTCAGCCGCCTTTTGTACAAGATCCTTTTCATGATAGTTCACAACAAGAGAACCCATCTGCATTGCTGAATAATAGATACAAAGTAGAAACAGCTGTTCATTACTCCAATACCGGCGATGTATATTTAGGAACGGATACTATCGGCAATCGAAAGGTGATTATTAAAGAAGCGCGCCCCTATATCGAATCCTCTTCATCAGGTGATTGTATTGACATGCGCAAGAAAGAAATAGCCTTCTTTAACCTTTTTCCGCAGTATTGCCCAAAGGTTTATGACAGTTTTTACGAGTGGGAGCATTATTTTACGGTAGTCGAATTTATTGAAGGACCCACCCTCTCTGAGTTCTCAGATCGAGTAGTTGAAGAAGTGTATTTCGACGATCTTACTGGCAGCTATCGCCAGGATGCTCAAAAGATAATCATCGAGTTAATGAAAATGATAGTAGCGATTCATAAATTTGGAATCACGATTCATGACATTTCCAATACTAATATTATGTTACGAGACGGACAGCCAGTAATCATAGATTTTGAAGGTGGAAAATTTGCTTTTGAACAATACGATTACATCGTAAAGACTCCTGGTTTTGATAATGGGGATCATTCAATCGACAGAATGAAGCGAGATTATGTTTCCTTAGGGCTCCTGATTATTAACCTTTTCATCGGAACAAACCAACTGGCGCAATTGGATCAGCAAGCAGCACTTGAGACATTTTATCTTTTTGCTTGTCATTATCAGCTAGACCCTCGTTATTATTCACTGATCAGCAATTTACTATTGAGACCTCATTCGACGAACCTTGAAATCCAGCTCCATCTTATGTGCACCCACCCACTTGAAGCCGTCTCATTAGCGTATAACGAAATAAAAGAAAATCTATTAGCTGATGATCTTTCCAACGTGGATAAGAATGCAGTTCATTTGATCGACTCAAAAAGCAGTTCGGTTGATTTAACAGACTTAGCAAACGAAAAAGAACTATTCATTTTGGCTTATCTCAGTTATTTAATGGACAATCAAAAAATAACTTTTACAAATAACATAGATTTCTCTTTTGAAAAAATAGGACATGTAAATAAAACCGGTTCGGTTGATTATGCTCACTTGATTATTCTTGTTTTGGTTATGAGTCCAGCAGAAACGATCAATCGATTGAAACCTATGATTCACCTCTGGATACAAAAATTAATCGGTTCTCAGAATCAAGATGGCAGCTTTATTTCAGAATTTGATGGGGTTGAGAGAGAGGGGCTTCTTGATGGTGCAGCAATGATCGTCTGTTCATTGGTGGAAGCTTATCGTTTTTTTCGTGAGGAAAGAATACTCCAGAGTCTTACTGATTGGCTGAACTATACAGAAAAATTTGGCAAGACACATTTCCCGCAAATCAGTAAAAGAAATGCGAATAAATCACCTTATTTGGCAAATGGTAAAGCCGGTCTGCTACTGGCAAAATGGTATGTTTTGCGAAGTGGATCAGGGACAGAAGCCATGAAAAATGAAACCTTTGAGCAAATAAAAGAACTGCCACTGGTTTCTTCAAATGTCAGCTTTGGATACGGTATTAGTGGTATCGCCTATTTGAAAGTTCTGACAAATAATCTCAAAAGAAACGATTACAACTCTCTATTAACGAATCTACTATCCTACAAGGTCAATTTCAAAGGAAAGAATCGATACCCGGACTGCACCAATTCAAGAATAGAAGCGAGATTTCTCACAGGGGAAATCGGCGTCTTATTCTTAGTTGATTGTATCCGACAGAGATTGGAGGATCATCAGTGAAAACACTCTATAAACATTATAAAAGCAATATTCTTAAAATTTTGTTGCTGTCAGGCCTCTTATCCTTTTTACGCGTTCTGCCAAGTTATCTACTGGCTTTTGCCACGAATGCTATCTTTGCCAGAAATATCAGCCAATTTCTTTTTTGGGACCTAGTGATTCTCATTCTTTGGCTGATTTATGTCTGCTCAAACTATTTATTTTCAGTTTATCAGGAGAAAGAACTACAAAAAATCAGTCTTTCATTGCGAAAACGTGAAGCTGACTCTATCAAGACAGTCCCATTAGCAGACTTCAATAAAATCACGGCTGATGGCTATGTGTCGAAGCTGACAAATGATATCACACAAATCGAAACGCAGGGCGTGATGAGTTTATATCGTCTTTTTTCTAACGGATGGTTGATTTTGTTCTCAATTGTTGCATTGGCCCTTTTTAACCTTTGGCTGGTCGTTTTGGTCCTTGGTTTAACGGGATTGATCCTTTATATCCCTAATAAATTCGGGACAGTCCTTGTGGCGCTTGGACAAAAGTTATCTACTAGTAATTCCTCTTATACAAAAAGGATTGCCAATATCTTAAAAGGTTACAACGTTTTCCGTTACAATAATAGGCTGGCAGAAATTCCAAAAAAGATTACCGAATACTCTCAAGACCTTTCTGAGAATAAGGTTGCCATTGCAAAAACAAATCACAAGATTATGAACCTCATTGCTTTTTCTAGTTTATTGAGTCAAGTAGTCGTAGATATTGTGACAGGCTTTCTGGCAATTATCGGACAAACGACGATTGGAGCTATTAGTTCCAGTGGCAATTTAGCAGCAAACATCTTTAACTCTGTATCGTTGGTAGGTCAGTCGGCCATGGAACTAAGATCCATAGAGCCCGTCATAGAAACATTTTTTGTTGATAAGCCAATCGTTCGCGCCACGAAAAAAACCTACAACGAATTCACTGATTGTATACGAATCGAAAATTTATCTTTCGGCTATGACGCAAATCTCCCGATCCTAGAAAATTTAAATTTAGACATAAAAAAAGGGGGGAAATATCTCCTCACGGGTGATAGTGGCAGCGGAAAAAGTACTTTATTAAAAATCTTGATTGGTGATTTGGAAGGCTATTCAGGCGAAATAAAGGTGGATGGTCATCAGTTGATGGATATGGATAGCCACTCTTTTATTCAATATATCGACCAAGACAATTATTTGTTCAACACTTCTTATAAAGAAAATGTCGCTCTTTGGAACAACTACGCAAACACAGAAATAGCCGAAGCATTGAATAAAGCCGCGGCAGATTTTGTAGATGATATTGACAAAGTAGTTGAAAACAACGGTACCAATCTTTCCGGTGGACAAAAACAGCGCATTGGTTTAGCCAGAGCCTTTATTCAAAAAAAATCAGTCATCCTCTTTGATGAAGAAACCTCTTCATTAGATAAAAAGAATACGTTGCTCATTGAGAATCTCCTTTTGGAAGACAACGAGTTGACGGTTGTGATGATCAGTCATCATCCACTGGAAGAAAACATTCATAAATTTGATCAAATTATTTCTATCAGCGCCCCTTTAACGCCCGAATATCAACGGATGGCCACTGCCGAAGGTTAACAGTTCATGAACCGTGGAGCAAAAAATTCTCATCATTAAAAGGCTTCTAAAAAAGTGTCCTCCAAAACTGGGGGACACTTTTTTAGAAGCCTTTTTATTCAGATTTTAACAGCTGGTGAAAAGCTGTTCGCAACTGCTGCATCTTCTGTGTAGCGGATGGTTGATTTGACGCATTGACAGAATAATAAATTTTAAACTTTGGTTCTGTACCTGAAGGTCTCAGACAGACCCACGAACCATCGGTAAATATATATTTTAGAACATTGGATGATGGTAATGTAATTTTTTCGATTGATTGACCGGCCATCCACCGTTCAGAAGTCAGGAAATCTTCTTTGGCCATTAAGACAAAATCCCCCAAATGAGAAAATGACAGGGATCTTAAACGATCTAGCTGCTGACTCATCTGCGACAGTCCATCTTTACCGGGAAAAACTTTTGTTTCTAATTGCTCTTCGTAATAACCATAACGGTCATAGATTTCATTCAAGCGATCAACTAAATCAATTCCGGAAAGGAAACAGTCCAGTGCGGTCTCAGCCAATAATACAGCTGCTTGAATCGCATCCTTATCCCTGACAAATGGGGCTACCAGGTACCCAAAACTTTCTTCATAGCCGAAAAGAAACGTTTTATCTTTTGTTTCTTCTGATAATTGGATTTGTTCCCCAATAAATTTAAATCCTGTTAACGTGTTTCTAACTTCAATGCCATAAGCTTCGGCAATTTTTGCCCCTAAATCAGATGTTACAATCGTTTTTGCGATAAATGAATTTGCTGCTTGTTTTACTCGAACCAAATAATCAAGCAATAACACCCCTATTTGATTGCCATTTAGAAAGACTGGCTGTCCGTCCTTACGTACAACAGCACCCAAGCGGTCCGCGTCTGGATCTGTGGCTAGAATTAGCTGTGTTGGCTGTGTTTGAGCCTCTTTCAATGCTAGAGTAAACGCCTGTTGGTCTTCTGGATTAGGAGAAGAGACAGTTGTAAAATCAGGATCAGGCAGTTCTTGCTCTTTCACTGTCCGAAGATTCGTAAATCCCAAGCGTTGAAAGGCCTTTTGTATCAATACATTTCCAGTACCATGAAGTGGGGTATAAACCATTGAAAGCTGTGAGCCAAAATGGCGGATCCTTTCAGGATTTTGGGCCACCTGAATCAATTGATCTAAATACAACGCATCTACTTCTTTCCCAAAAATATCAATCAACTGTTGCTCGACATAAGTTGACAATAAATCCGCTTCGATCATTAATTCATTTTGAATACTTGCTAATATTCCCATCAATTCTTCGGCAGTTCCTAGTGTAATTTGACCGCCGTCCGAAGCATACACTTTAAATCCATTGTATTGCTTAGGATTATGACTCGCAGTGATCATGACACCTGCAAAGGCTTTATAATACCGAACTAGAAAAGACAATTGCGGGGTCGGACGTAATTGATCAGATAAATAGACCCGAATCCCCTGACTGGCTAATACGCGAGCGGTCCATTCCGCAAATCGTTTAGAACCATGTCGATTATCAAAAGAAATCACTACCCCCTGTTGTTCAGCATGCGCTTTTTGAACATAGCGAGCTAATCCAAGTGCTGCCCGCTTAATGGTGTAGTCATTGATTCGGTTGATGCCAACACCTAGCTCTCCCCGCATCCCCCCTGTCCCAAAAGCCAAATAGTCATAAAAGTGTTCTTCTATCACAGCAGGATCAGACAGAGCGAGCAGCTGATCTTTCAAGTTTGCTTCCAAAGATGGATAATCTAACCATTCTTGATATTTTCGTTGCCAATTCATTTTGTTTCCTCTTTTAATTGTTTGAGAATCTCTGCAATCGACAAGGTGCAGCCAGCCATTGAAGTATCTGCTACGCCATAATACATCGTCAATTGATCGCCAATTTGTATGCCACCACAGCCAAAGACGACATCGCCAAAGAACCCATTCTTTTCATAGTCTGCTTCAGGTTCCATGATTGGTTTTTGACTTCTAGCAAGGACTCTCGTTGGGTCTTGCAAATCTACTAAGGCTGCACCCATACAATAGCGATGTTCAGGAGTCGCACCATGATAAATAATCAACCAGCCTTCGCTGGTTTTAATAGGAACCAACCCGCCACCTACACGCCCACTGTCCCAACAATCTTCACGAATCCCTAGTAAATGCCGGTGCTGTCCCCAGCTAACTAAATCTGGCGAAGAAGCAATCCAAATGTCATAGTTGCCAATGCTTTTCAGAGAGGGACGGTGTAAGGCGTAATAACGCCCATTGATTTGTTCTGGAAAAATCAGCACATCTTTGTTCTCTGGTGCAAAGATATTCCCTAAATCTTGATAGGATTGAAAATCCTTGGTAGCTACTAATGAATCACAAACACCCATTGGTGAGACAGAACTAAAGTTGATATAGTAAATATCGCCAATCTGTGTGCATCGCGCGTCTTCGATGCCATATGATTGATATTCATTGAAAGGATACAAGAATGCCTCCTCATCAATCGTAAAATGATGCCCATCTTTACTGCGGGCAATTCGAATATAAGAAAGAGATGTCAGATAGACAAAACTATCCAACTTGTCTTTTTTGCGGATCATTCTCGGATCGTCAAAATCATAATCTGGATCATCTCGGTGGAATGTTAATACTTCCATCGTTTGTGTTCTTGGATCAAATACAGGCGCTTTAATAACGTTAAGGTCGTCAGAGATTGGGCGCTCTGCCACACGTAATAAAAGTAAGACTTCATCGTTGTATTTTGCTACTCCACCATTAAAGGCGCCAATCACTTCATACCCTTCATGTAATGGTTTCACATCTGCGGGAGTGATCAATGGATTTTCATTAAAACGTTCTATTTTCATCTGCTTAACCTCTATCTAAATGGATTTTCTAGTTTGATTTTCTGCGCGCCTGCATCACTGATGCCGGCATATAGTACAATATGATCTTTATATATATGAATACCACCGCTAAAGACGACATCTTCTAAATCTGGGCGTTTCATTGGTCCTTGTTGGAAATCGTTTCTTTCTGCAATAATTTTTGCCTGTGTCATAGCAAATTGATTTCGTTCCAGACAGAAAACCATCGCATAATAATGACGATTTCCTTGATCATCGAAATTCGCGATATGGCCTAAGACCCAAATGTCGCCATCAATCTCATGGATCTCATTGCCGCCACCCCATTCGCTTTCACAGAACTGGTCAGACAGTAACGGGGCTTCTGTAATTGTTTCAATGGTCAAATCACTAAGAGTATGAACGATCGTTGCACCTATCTTGCCTCGGCCACCTTTAGTTCCTTGCGGTCGTGTCAGCACTAGGATTTCTCCAGAAGATAATTGTTTCAAGCGCAAGTCTTTCATCCCCCACGGCCCCTCAAAGATTTTCTTTGCTTCGGAAAGAGTCGCCAAGTGATAAAAAACCGTACGCCAATTCGCTGTGCCATCTTCTAGAAAAACAACTTCAACCCCCCCAAGGATGACTTGTCCGTCAATTCGAGTATAAAAAGGATCCTGTAAAGAAAGTTCGATACTATCAGCGATTAGTGTCCACCTGTTTGATTCAACCTCTTCAAATAAACTGACAGTGGAAACTTCACTGTCTCTTGATTCAATGCGACCTGCAATCACTTCTTTCCCCGCCAATTCAAAAGGGGCAGTGATATTATAAACATCTTGATCACCCACACCGCTAAATCGCAAAATTGCGGCTTTTTTGACTACTTTGGCTTTCTCATTTCGATACTCCTGCAATAATTGCTTGATATAAATCATCGTTGCTCCTTTCCAATCCAACATGCCTTTGCCGGCAGATGAACCCAGTGACCATCTTCACTTAACATGCCATTTCCAAAAATGGTCTTTCGATTTCCTTCTAACGAGTGCTTGATCGGCTGTCCAAAATTTAAAATAATTTGTAGGCTTTCCGTTTGATAACTCAAGCAATCTCCTGTTAATACAATGTTGCGGATGGCTGTAAAAGGTCCTTCTATTTTTCGCAACCGAATCAGTTTTTGATAATCTGCCAAAATCCCCTTCGCCTCCTGGTTCACCGCTGCCAATCCGATCCAACCGCTTTGCTGATTTGATAGCCAAGGAAGCATGCCCCTCGAGCGGTCACGATTCACTTGGTTGGCCATTATTAAAGCGTGTGACTTTCCTCTTAAAATCAGTTCTTCTTGGTATTTATTTTTTGCTTGAATATCCCTGATATCAGCTAGCTGCTGAGGCAAATAGTCACCGACACCTTGTTCTTCTCCCTGAAATAAAAAGGGAATGCCACGATTGATCAACAGAAACACGGTCAATAAGCGATAGATGTCGCGGTTTTCATTTGCAAGCCGCTGCCATGAACGGCTCATATCATGGCTGTTAAAGAACAGCGTAGGCATTTTCTTTTGTTGACTCATTTCTTTAAAATCCCTAGCTAGTTTCTCAAGATCCAATGCTTCCATGCTGCCCAAATTAAAATGAAATGCGGTATCGAACAATCCATCTTCTGTATAACTGTTGATCAATGAGAGTTGATCCGAGCTAATTTCAGCCACTGTAAAAATTGATGGATCGACTGCTTTGATCCACTGATTTAATTCCTTTAACACACGTTTGATCCCCGGTTGATTCACATCATTGCGATGATCTTGTTTCCCATCTTTTCCCACTGGATTATCAATAAATTGATCACTGACCGTCAAATTATTGATGACATCAAAACGGAACCCATCGACACCTCTGTCTAGCCAAAATCGCAAGACATCAAAAACGGCTTGTCTCACTTCTTGATTCTGCCAGTTCAAGTCTGCTTGCTCTTCGGCAAAGCTATGGTAATAATATTGATCCGTAGCCGCGTCATACTTCCAAGCAGAACCACAAAAAAAACTTTCCCAGTTGTTTGGTTGATCTTGCCATATATACCAGTCCCGCTTTGGATGTTCTTTGCCACTGGCTGATTCGATGAACCAAGGATGTTCGGTAGAAGTATGATTAACTACGACATCAATGATAATTCTCATTTCTAGCTGATGGGCTTCTTCCACAAGGAGATCAAAAGCGGCTAAAGTACCATACTGAGGATCAACCCCACAATAATCGGAGACATCATATCCATTGTCAACTTTAGGCGAAGGATAAAATGGTGTTAGCCAGAGGGCATCCATACCGGATTCTTTTAAATAGGGCAATTTTTCACGAATCCCATTGATATCGCCTATTCCATCTCCGTCACTATCTGCAAATGAGGCAATATAAATTTCATAAAATACAGCATTTTCCCACCACATTCGTTGGTCTCCTTACTTCAGTGTAAATTGCATTCCATCTTGGAATCGTTTTGAAAAAATCAAAAACAAAAGGATCAATGGTAACGTGAGCAACACAGAGGCTGCATACATTGGTCCCGGATATGTCCCATAAGGCCCAAACATTTGCGAAATCAAGACATTTAGCGTAACAGTGGCGTCACTCTTTGAAACGATCATATCCCAAAGCAGGTTCGTCCAACGATCCGTGAATAGGAAAAGAAAAATCACCGTTGTGATCGACTTAGACATTGGCAATACCACTTTGAATAACACTTGCATTTCCGTTGCCCCATCCAACTTTGCAGCCTCGATCAACGCATCGGGAATGGCTTTGAAAAAGTTGGTATACATAAAAATCGCCCATAAACTAATTGCAGTCGGAATGATCATTCCAGCATAAGAATCCAATAATCCCACTTTGGTCACCATTAGAAATTGGGGGATCAGCAAAATGATCGCTGGGAAAAACATTTGAAAGAGAATAAAATGATTCACGAATTTCTTCCCTTTAAATTCGATTTTGGCAAGCGCATACCCTACCATCAATGCAAAGACCATCATTAAAAACGTTGCGATCGTAGCCACGATCGTGGTATTCACGAATGCACCGATCCAAGGAACATCTGCTGAAGTGGCCGAACCGCCAAACAGCCACGTCCAAGAACGTAAGCTAAAAGTGGTCGGGATAATTTTTCGATCGACTTGATCCCAAGCAGCAAACGAGTGCAAAACAAGATAGACAAAAGGAAACGTCATGAGGAGCATCACCAGGGTGGTTACTAGATATAGGACACTGTTCTTTCCCTTCGTTCGTTTATTGCCAACCATTTTTTTCACCCCACTTTTCTAGTAACTTCCGAATAACGCCGATAGATGCAAAAGTAACGACAGAAGCCATTAGTGCAACTGCAGACGCGTAGCCGGATTTCAAATTAACAAAGGCTTGATTGTAGATTTCCATTTGCCATGTATTGGTCGCAAAGTTTGGTCCGCCTCCTGTCAACTGGTAGACCTCTGTGAAGATACCAAAGCTGATCCCCACCGCCAGAACTGTAACCGTAAAGAATGCTGGGTACAACATGGGAAAGGTGATTTTCCAAAACCTTGTCCAAGGACTCGCACCATCGATTGCCGCTGCTTCATACACTTCTTTGTTGATATTCCCTAAGCCCGAAATTAGGATCAGCGCATAGTAGCCAGACATCTTCCAAGCGATCATCAGAGAAACGATGATGATGGCTGCATGGGGATTACCTAGCCAATCAATATCCCAGCCTAGTCTCGTTCGCAAGAAGGTATTAAAGGGACCGTTGTAGGAAAGCAATCCTTTGACGATCAAAGAAGTGACAACCCCGCTTGACAGGTAAGGCAAGAAGAAAGCCACCATGTATAACCCCTTCAGCTTTGGCAGGCTGTTGACTAATAGCGCAATTACCATCGAAAGAACCAGCGCCATTGGTACAAAGATAATCAGAAATTTATATGTAACGACGAATGCAGATTGGATCGCTGGACTTTTTATCGCATCAATAAAATTCTGAAATCCAACAAATTCAACGGTCGGTGAAATCATATTCCAACTCGTTAATGCTAGCCAAAATGACCAAAATAAAGGAAGTAGAAAGAAAATCAATGTAAAAATCAGATAGGGGCTGGTAAATGACCAGCCCAATTTTGTGTTCTTACTCATTATTGTAGCGCCCCTTCGACAGCTGTCTTCGCATCGCTCACAGCTGTTTTCGCATCTTTTTCACCCCGAACAACTGGCACCCATGCTTGTTCGCCAAATACTTGCTGAATGTCATTGTATTTCTCGTTGTCCATTGCTGGAACCGCATACGGTACATTCTCTGCGTAGACTTTCATCGCTGGA
This sequence comes from Enterococcus sp. ARL09-542, assembly GCF_005234805.1. Classification (NCBI taxonomy): domain Bacteria; kingdom Bacillati; phylum Bacillota; class Bacilli; order Lactobacillales; family Enterococcaceae; genus Enterococcus; species Enterococcus sp. ARL09-542. The sequence goes on along the minus strand of NZ_QPQX01000001.1, from coordinate 16,562 downwards.
TTTTCTTCAAAGTAGGCTTTGAAAGCATCGTTTTCTGTTGCATCATCGCGCGCTGGAATAAGCGAAGTCATTTCTAGTAATTTCATGTCGTTGTTTTCATCAGAATAAACAAATTCCAAGAATTTCATCGCTGCCGCTTGTTCTTCTTCTGTTGCTTGGGCGTACATCACGATTCCTTTAGCATCTGCATAGGTGGATACTTGTTCTGCATCCGCTAAAGCATCAGGTACCACAGGCGTAGTAACCGTGTAGTTTTCACCAAACTTCAGCTCTGGGTATTTTTCTTCCCAGTTAGGGAACGTCCAAGGACCCAAATCGGTCATAATACTATCGCCGTTTTCAAAGGGATCCGTTGCTTCACCGGTGCGCAGTACTTTTGCATCCGCTAATGTATGCATCAAACCAAATACATCTGTCATGGCTGCTTCATTAGCTGTGAATTGATTGTTTTCGACAAAGCTCGCACCTTCACTGGCCGCATTGTAGAGTGGGAAGAAATCAAACCAACGCATCCAAGCCGTTGGATCTGCTAAGTCTTTTTTCGCCCAAAGTGCTTTGTCCGTTCCTTTGATTTTGTCGACGACTTTCAATAAATCTGAATAGGTTCTTGGCACTTCATCAAAGCCTAATTCTTTCAAACTATCTAATCGCCAGCCAAACAAAATCGGATTGGAATAAACAGGTAGCACGTATTGACTACCATCAGAGAATTTCCAACTATCGATGGTTTGACTCATATTACGAGCTTTGACGATCGTATCGAAAGAATCTTGTTTTTCTAATGGTAAAATAGCCTGACTAGCAGCCAACTGGGCAGCAAAACTACGATTGATGTTTTCAGATAATGTTGGTGCGGTGTTAGAAGCAATCGCACTTTGGATTGTTGCTTCAGAAGATGGACTTTCCTTCATTTGAGAAACTTCAACTGTAATGTCTTCATTTTGTTTCTCAAAGTCTGCGGCCATTTCTTGCCAATACTTCAATTGTGTTGGATTGGGTGCAGCCCAAAAAGTAATCTTTGTCTTCCCATCCGTTGCCCCAGAACCGCTCTCTTTTGATTGATTGCTACAACCAGTGAATAAAACTGTCACTGCCACTACCGCAGCAATACCAAAAAGCATTTTTTTCATTTTCATGATCGTTCCTCCTAAATAGTAAGCGATTTCTTTTTACACCGTCATCATACCACCCGTCATTTTAATTGTCAACATTACGTAATTATAATTACAACATTACTTTTGTAATTGTTTTAGGCTATTAATTTTGTAACATTATGGTATAATCAATATAAGACTAGGAGAAATAAGGTGAAAATATGAAAAAAGCCTCTATGCAAGATATTGCCGATGCATTGGGCATCTCAAAAAATTCTGTCTCACAGGCGTTGAGAAATAAGCCTGGTGTCAGTCAACAAACCAAATTACTCGTTAAAAACAAAGCAGATGAATTAGGCTATCATTATCAAACGATGAATGAAGATACCACGATGTCATTCTTATTGATGGCAACCGAATTTGCTTTTTCTCAAACGAGTTTTTTTGGCGAAATCGTTAAAAGTGCAGAAGTAGAAGCTCAAAAAACAGCGATTAAACTTGATACTTATACCATTACAGAGGAAGACTTACTTAGCCTAAAGCTTCCGCCAAACTTAAAAAAGTATGACGGTATCCTGATCCTGTCTCATAGTAAAAATGCCTACATCAAGAAAGTAATTGATACTGGGCTTCCTGTCACATTGATCGATCACCATGATCCTTCACTCACAGCAGATGCCATCTTGACAAAAAACACCGACGGAACGTTCCAAGCCATCTCACTTCTGATTGAAAATGGAATGAAGCGAATTGGCTTTATTGGTGATACAGCATTTTCTCCCAGCTATCTTGAGCGTTATCGCGGGTATCAACGGGCTTTACGAGAACACAATCTAACACATGATCCTACGATTGAAATCACAGAAATTGAAGAATCTCAAGGTGCTTTATTTAACAGCTTAAAGAATATAAAACAAATGCCAGATGCATGGTTTTGCGTGAATTCTGGGCTAGCTTTCATGTTAAACAGTTATCTTCAATCTTCTGGTTACACGATCCCCAAAGATATCAGTGTGATTTGTTTTGATGAAACTGAATTTACACGCATGGCGATTCCTCAATTGACAAATATCGCTACCGATCTGCAGTTTATGGGCCAGTTGGCGATTCGAACATTGGTCCATCGAATCGCCCATCCCCAAGAGCCAATCGTCCATCAGCAAATCGTTCCGCAGCTGAACATCCGAGAATCTGTTCGACTTATTAAAGCAAATTAAAACAAAGCGCTAAATTCTCCCACAAGGTAGAATTTAGCGCTTTGTTTTTGTTGAATCTATTGTACTGGTTACTTCCCCCTAAGCGAAGCAGGCGAATCTCCAAGAGAAACGAGAGTCATTGGATCAAGCAGCAAACCAGAAAAGAAGGCGAATTAATTCTTGATTGCTTTAAGAGATTTCCCTCTAATTTTCCAAAAAGAATAACCTGCAATCACGACGGCAATTCCGGCAAGGATCCACGGACCGGTGCTTCCTCCTGTGACTGTGATGGTTTGTTCCCCTAGATTGGCGTTGCTATAAGTGATCGTTTGACTGCTGGTTGCTTCTGCTTCCGCATCTGTCAAAAAAATGGCATTGCTGTATTGCTTTGAACCGGCTTTTTTGATGATTCCGCCATAATTGATCTCTTTGACTTTAGGATATGCTTCGATAAATCGCCGCGTCTCATGGGTATTCCCAAAAATGATCATGATGTTTTCGGCGAGTTGTTCGATCTTAGGCATTTTAGCAATTAGTTGATCCGTTGCTAAAATCGTCAGCTTGATACCCGCCGGTTTGGAAAGATTCAACGACATCTTCTTGAATTCATCATTGGCAGCTTCATCGTTTGCGACAATAATGCGGTTGATATTAAAAAACTTACTCCAAGAAAAAACAACCTGACCATGTAACAAACGATGGTCGATCCGTACTAATTTGATCATAATTCATCCTCCTCTGCTGTTGCTTCGACTAGTAATTTCTTACAATTCACAATAGATTGCTGACTTTCCTGAATAATAGCTGCTAATTCTTCTTGCGAGACTCGGTTGACTTGTGTCGCAAGCGTGATCACCAATGGAAGATTCATTCCAGCGATCAGTTCCAAATCGGGGTGCTCTTGAACGACCCTCAGCAGGTCGTTGTTGACACTCCCTCCAAGAATATCTGTAAGAATATACGTGTCTGCCAAGTCTACTTTGGCTAATATATTCTGAATTTGCTCTGTCATCGGTTGATCTTCGTCTCGAAAAGCAGATAATGCATAAATGTTCGAATGATCTCCTATAATCATTGCAGCAGTCTGTTTTAATCCTTGAGATAACTCTCCATGGCTTGCTAGAATGATTGTTGCCATATCATTAACCCTCCTGTCTGTTTACACCTTTCTATAAGCAAAAGGCGTGCCAACTTCATAAAGCGCTATCATAGCAAGGATTCTATCAGCATTCAACACTGGGAAAAAGCGTGCTGAGAGAGTGTTGGGCGGGAGTGTTGGAGGGCAGTATTGGAGAGAACATTAGAAGGAAGTCTTAGTTTATTGCAACTCTTGGTGTAACGACTTGCTGCCAAACCAACCGCTGATAAACTGATAAACCAAAAAAGCGTCTAGACAAGCAAATCATTGCCTAGGCGCTTTTCTTAAAAGATAAATGTTGTATCACTGTCCATCAAACAGAACACTTCTTTACGGGTATATGCTTGCGGTTTGCTGCATGATAATCACTGAAAACTTTCTTCGATCTCATTTAGATGAAAACAAGCAACTTCCGCCGCCCCTTGTTGGATCAATCGGGGTTTTTGCATGTGGCATTTTTCTGTCGCGTAGATGCAGCGAGGATGAAAAATGCAGCCAGTTGGTAATTGCTTGATGTCAGGAATATCCATACCTTTCAAAGGCAAATCTGGGACAGTGTATTGCCGGTTAGCGACTCCTTGCGGGACGGCTGCTACTAATGCCCGAAAATATGGATGATTCGGATGATTGGTGGCTTGTCGAATATCACCGACTTCCATCACTTCTCCTAAATACATGACTAAGAGTTTCCCACGATCTGAAATATAACGGGCAGTGGCAAGATCGTGCGTAATATAAACAAAAGAAATTCCATACTTCTGATTCATTCTCCGCAACAACTTCAACAAGGAGATCCTTAGAGACACGTCTACCATTGAAACAGGTTCATCTGCCACGATCAATTCTGGTTCTACAGATAATGCCCGTGCAATCAGTACACGTTGCCGTTGTCCGCCGCTTAACTGATGCGGGTATTTATCAATGAACTGTTCTGTAGGAAATAACCCGACATCGGCTAATAGCCCATGCACTTTCCTTCGCGCTTCATTCTGATCCTTAGCGAATCCATGCTTTCGCATCGCTGCTTGCAGTGAATGGAAAATCGTTTTGTAAGGGTTGAGTGCCGCAAAGGAATCTTGCTGGATCATTTGCACTTTGAGGCGATACGCCTGATATTCTTTCTTTGTCATCGTGCGCAAGTCTTGACCTTTATAAAGTACCTTTCCCGCTGTAGGTTGATGGAGATCCGTGATCAGCTTTCCTAATGTCGTCTTGCCACAGCCGCTTTCTCCTACTAATGCCAAGCTTTCTCCTGGAGCAAGCGACAAATCGATTCCTCGGAGAATCGCTGGCTCATTTGGCGAAAAAGCTTTGTGGACAGCTACTAATTCAAGTAATGGACTCATGGTCTTCCTCCTGTACCTGTTTGAAGTGGATACATCGCGCAGCTTGTTGTTTACTGACAGGAAAAAGCATATGGCAAGTCTCCTCGCTGCCATCACAAGCAATGCGCACAGCGAAAGGGCATCGTTCTTTAAAGCGGCAGGTCGCGTCCGCTTTAGCTAAATCAAAAGCCACTCCTTGAATCGATGAACGTGTATCAATAGCATCCGTCAAGCTAGGAATTGCCGCCAATAACGCTTTGGTATATGGGTGGGCAGGATGCGTCATGACGGCACTCACCTCGCCTACTTCTACCAGTTGTCCAGCATACATCACAGCAATACGGTCTACCATTGAACTAACAATTGATAGATCATGGGTAAGAAAAACAATCGTAATTCCTTTCTCTTGATTGATTTTCCGCAAAATAGCCAGAATATGCCATTGAGTAATCACGTCCAACGCTGTCGTAGGTTCATCAAGAATAATCACCTGCGGGTCAAGCAGCAAACTTAATGCAATCAGCACTCGCTGCTTCATCCCGCCGCTTAATTCAAAGGGATACATTTTTCTGACTCCTTGATCTAATCGCACATATTGCAGCAAATCATTGATTTTGGCATCCAGTAGAGCATCGCCCGTTTTTTGATGGGCTACTGCTGTTTCATAGAAATGTTCCTCTACTGTTAAGATCGGATTCAACGCACTTTGTGCCGCCTGGAAAACCGTTGCGATCTCCCGCCAGCGGTAACGATTCCCTTCCTGTGAAGGCAAGGAAAGAAAGTCAACTGCCTCCCCAGATTGCCAATAATATACTTGTCCAGCCAGTATTTCTCCTGGCTCATCAATCAAGTTTAAAAGGCCAAAAGCCAATGTGGACTTTCCGCTGCCGCTCTCACCAATGATTCCCAGAATCTCTCCTTTTTCAATCGTTAACGATACTCGATCCACTGCATTGATCGTTCCACGATCCATCTGCTTCAAAAGCATCTCCGAAGCTTCTGATCCCCCTCGTTCTCCATGCGCGTTTGAACCTGCTGGCTTTAGTTGATTCTTTCGTGACGGCTTGTCAGGATTCCGACTGATTCGCCATTTTGATCTACTTTTCGAAGTTGCGTGACGACGAAACCCTATAGTTAGCTGGTCTGCTTCAAGTATCTTACCCATCGATCTCACTCCTAATCCTTGGATTAAAGGCATCTTCTAATCCTTTTGAAAAAAGAAAGCAGGCCGACTGGAAAACAACGATGCCAACGATCGGTGTAATCAAATAAATAGCAGCTGAGGATCCAAACATGGCACCGGTTTTGGTCATTGCCAAATTCAGCATGATTCCCCAATGCTCCCCTTTGAAAGGTGCCAATCCAAGCAACATCAAGCCGACAGAAGCAAGAACCGATGCCCGCATGATCAAGACAAAATTGATTGCAATATAAGGGATCAGACTAGGTAAAATATCTTGCCGAATCATATATCCCTTAGACATTCCCAAAAGCCGGCTAGCCAGAATGTACTCACTTCCCCGCAATGTCATGACCTGACTCCGAACGCTGCGAGCTAACCCTGCCCAGTTCCAAATCGCCAAAAGAAAACCAAAAGCCAGAACATTTCCCGCACTGATCACCAAAGAAAGTGCCATAAGTACGGGAAAAGAAGGAATCGTCAAAACAACATTCGTGAGGAACATCAAGAGTTTATCTGTTGCTCCTCCCACAAATCCCGCAACAATGCCAATCGACATCCCAATCAAAATCGAGAAAAAACCTGAAAATAAGGCAATTAGGACGACATCCCTCGTTCCTAAAATAAACTGCAGCAATGTATCTCTACCAGTAAAATCGGTTCCTAAAGGATGTTGCAAAGAGGGACCTAATAATCGATTGGTATAATCTGCGGGCAAGTCGCCAATCAGCCATTGCCCAAAAAGAGCGAAACCAACTAAAATCAGTAATAAATACATTCCAACAGCCGCTTGACGATTTGCACGAATCACTTTGATAAAAGAAGACAATTGTTTCATTCTGCCTGCCTCCTTAATCGAGGATCCAAATAGCCATATAGTGTATCTACAATGACATTGGCACCAACTACTGTGACAATGATCATAAAGAACATCCCTTGCATCAAAGGAATATCACGCACCGCAATAGCTGTGTTCAAGTAATAGCCCAATCCTGGATAAGAAAAGATGTTCTCAATCAAAGGCGCACCGCCCAATAAAAGACCAAAAGTCGTTCCTAATGTAGTAATCATGGGTAAGCGAGCATTCTTTCCGACATATTTCTTGCGGATCACACCATCACTCAACCCACGCGCACGTGCATACTTGATGTATTCTTGGTGCATAACATTCATAGCACTTCCCCGCATATTCAGAATCCAGTTCGCCAAATAAACAACAAAAATGGCGCTGATAGGCAATATCCCATGACGTGCCACACTAATGAGAAACGGAAGGTTCAAACCAACCATCACTTGTGATCCATAGGCACCGCGGCTTGGCAGCCAGACAAGCTGCACGGCAAACAAAGAGACCAAGAAGAATCCAATGAGGTAATCCGGAAACGAACCAACCATGGAGGTCAGCGTTTCTGTAACCGTATTTAAGCGTTTATTCTTGGACCATGCAACCATCAAACCGATTCGTGTGCCTGCCATGTAAGAAAGAATAGTAGCCACGCCTGCTGAAAAAAGCGTCCAAGGCAATGCACTTAAAACAATGGATAAAACAGGCGTCCGAAAACGGATCGAGGTGCCTAGATCTCCTCTTAAGAGCTGCAGAATGAAATGGCCGATCTGCTGCAGCAATGGCTGAGATGGATCATAATTCAGCATACTGATTGCTCGGCTCATAGCATCCGCTTCTGAGATTCCTTGCGTACTTCGCAGCTCATTTGCCAAAATCGTTACTGGATCGCCAGGCATGATTTTGATAATCAAAAAAGTCATAAAGACGCCTGCGGTTATCGTAAAGAAAACATTCGCTAATTTCTTCATTTCTTATACACGCCTCCTTCCAGTCTATTTGTTTAATCAGTGATTCCCATGCTCTTTCGCAGCGTTCCTTCCGCAATCAATGAAGAAAACATTGATTCACCAACGCCAATAAAGCGTGGGTCTTGAACCAATTGGTTTGCAGGAACTTGAAAGTCGATAGCCGGATTAAGGACACGCACTGGAAAACCTTTTTCTAGATAAGGGATGAACAAGATATGCTCATTTGTCACTGCCATCAATTCTTTGATGGTCGCAATAAAATCGTCTCCCTCACTGTCAAACAGATGATTCGTTAAAGCGATCACATCAACTTTCCCTTGAGCGTTGGTCAAGTATAATTCTCCTGTTGGCTCCGTTTCAAGCCCGAATAGCCAACTGCGGCCCTTATATAATTGTTCATACGTCCCATAAGGATTGGCATAAAGAATATTAGAAGGCGGGGCAAATTCGATAGCAACAGTGTGCTCTCCATTTCTCAAATACGCATCATAAGAAGCGCCTTCCATTGGCAGAAATGTCACATCAAAGCCAAAACTATTCAATTCATTAACGATCGCTTCTCCCGGCAACAAAGCTGAACCCCAGCCATTATTGCAAGCAAAATCAAAGGCCACTTTATTTCCTTGCGCATCGATCCAGGTATCTTCTTTTGTCCAACCAGCTGCTAATAAGACGGCTTCCGCTTGCTCAACATTGTATTCTCGTGCGGTGAGCTCCGACTGCACCCAATCTGTCAATCCATAAACTTCTTGTAAGGAAAGCGGCAATCCTGTACTCCCCGTCTCACTTGGCATACTGCCGACTTCTGCTAACGGAAGAATTTCATCAGGATTCACCAAATAGGCCACAGCTTCGCGGAAAGCCAGCTCCTGGGCAAAAGCCTGCTTTACATTGAAAACTACGGACATTTGTGAATACTCTGGTAAATAAAATTCAGTAAAATGGTCCAACTTACTTTCAACTTGGCGAATCAAATCTTCTGTCATACCGCCACTGTGCATATCGAGAGTCCCATCGATCATACTGTTGGCAGCTACTTCAGGTGTGACAGCGCGAATAATCGTTAATGAATCGATGCCAGTCTCTTGATAAAAATGTTCATTCTTCTCCAAGACTGCTTCACTGGTAGAAAGAGCAGCAATCGTAAATGCGCCCGAACCAACCATATCTGTCACTTGCGGCATATATCCTTCCAATTCTTCATTAAGGATTTGTAATTGTTCATTTCCTGCTTCTGAATACCAATACGTATTGGTCTCATCATGCCATTCCCGCTCTGCATCAGCGATGCCTTGATATTGCTGTGCCCAATCACCGTATTCCTCGAAACGAGCAGCTACCTTTACATCAGTCAGTAGATTCAGCATCAAGTGACTTTCATTTTTGAAATAAAACGCCACTGTTTGCTCATCCGGGACTTCAATTTTCTCTAAAAATTCCCAAATCTGTTTCTTACCGACCCACATTTGGTAGCTGGTGAGGACATCTTGAGCAGTGATGTCGCTGCCATCACTCCATTTGATACCTTCCTTCAGTGTGATATTGATCACATTTTGATCAATGCTGTAACTCGAAGCTAGCCTAGGCTTGAAATTCTCGCCGCCTTCACCTACTGGGGTGAATGAAAACAACGCTTCTTGCACATAAGGTTCAATCCCACCACCAATAAAACCACTAATATAGGGATTGCCATGGGCAGTTGGCGGAACAACATAATCGCCATTGATCACTAATGTTTGAGAGTCCTGCGCTGTTTGATCGGTCTCCTTTGTTTCTTCTCCACAGGCCGTTAAGAGAAAGAATGCACCCAAGCAAACCAACCCTTTGAATTTTTTCATGTGTTCACTCCTCAGCTAATATGATCCCTGTTGATCCGATAACGATTGACGGATTGTCTCCAATGACTATCGGATCAACCATAGGTGAATAGAAACCAAGGCTTGCCAACTTCTGGACCTAGGATAGAAGGATTGTTCACCCGACGAATGTAACGACTTACTATTCGTTCAGCTATGACTACCTATTTATCAGTAAGCATTATCATTACGAGGCTTTTATGCCTGCCATTTGTCAAAAAACGATTCTGCGCATGAATGTTTAGACAACAAAAAAAGGCATCGGACAAGACTGTCCAATGCCTTTGACATAGCAAAATAAGCGTCTAGCATCCCGCGAAAATTTACCAAAAAAACACCCCGCTACTAGAAATGAAGGGAAATTTTGGGTACAATAAACACGTTGATGCCGATGGCGTTCAACTATGGCAACTTGATTGGTCATCTTGGTTAAAGGTCTGACTGATCAGGGCCTCGCCGCTCTGCGCCAACAGAGTTGCGAGGTGCCTATTTTTTTGGTTTCTATTCGGTTATAAGTGTAGCCGATTTTGGAAGGGGTTGCAAGCGAACATCAGAGGAAAAACGAACAAAACATTCAAAATATGGCAGTATTTTATTGAGATATGGAGATTATCCTTGATATTTCTATTGTTTTAACAAGAATCAAACGGATGTACAGGACTTGCTGCTCTTCTTTTAAGAACACAAACCGTAGGGCAGTTACTGGTCTTTGTTTTGTTCCTTCTTTCGCAGTGCTTCGTCTAATAAGTAAATCACAGTCAAATATTTTCTCTTTATTAAAAGGAATACGCAAGTAATACCCAGCAATGAGAACCAACAACAAAAACACAGGTAATGTGAATTCTGGACTTTTTATTTCGAATGTCAAAGCCAACATAGCTAAGATAATCGATAACGCAGACATCGAGTAGGACATTTTGTCATATGATGTAAGCAGCTCTTTTTCTGTATTAGAAAAACGTGTGCTCCAAAATCGCAAAATAAACGCATCTTCTTCCGCAACCCTATCAATCAGTTCTACTAATTCTGCTTTTGTGCGCGCTTGTTTTACATGCGTGTATAAGATATCTTTCACCACGCCGCTTTGATTCTTTTTTGTATAGAAATCAAATAAAATTTCTGATAAACAATACTGAGCATTGTTCTTTGGTCTAAACTTCTTTAACATCTACTTCCTCCTTTGGTATTATAATCGCAGCACATCATAAATATTTAATATCAAACTATATAATTTTAGCAAAAAGTTAAACTAATTTTTCATTGCCTGCAACTCCATTTCATTGGATTTACCAACCTAAATATACTATGTAAATGTTACTCCTAGTATGACTCTCTACACAAAAAGAGACCAAGAATCCTTCCGATTCTGGTCTCTTACGTAAAAGCTATTACTCACAACTCCCGGTATTTCTTTTTGGAGTCCTTACTTTGTTCCACCGGATATTTCACCGCATTTTTCTGCAGTTTCTCTTTGATGATCTCATCAACATCTAGTTTTAGATTATCCGCCAGCATATAAATGTTTTCATTCCTACACTTCCTCCCCAACAAGCGTCAAGAAAGCCTCTTCGAGATTCCTCTTATTCACTTTTGCTAGAATATCAGCTACCGTCCCGCTAGCAACTTCTTTGCCTTTGTTTAACACTAGAATCCGATCACACAGCGTTTCCACTTCATCCATGTAATGAGAGGTCAGAAAGATAGTGACCCCCTTGTCTTTTAAAGCGAGCAAGTATCGCCAAACCTCGCGCCGGGCCTGGGGGTCCAGTCCGGTTGTCAATTCATCCAAAAAAATGATTTGCGGATTCCCCATGATAGCCAAAAGGATACATAGCTTCTGTTTCTCGCCCCCCGATAATGTTCCGAGAAATGAATTCAATTTAGAGGCAAGGCCAAATTCATGGAGCGCCTGCTTCCAGTTTAGCGGGTTTTCATACAACGAATGGGTGATCTCGCAAATCTCTCTTACCTTCAATTGATTTTGAAAGGCAGATTCTTGGAATTGGACCCCCACATACTGAAACAGTCGTTTCCGTTCAGCCTTAGGATCTCTTCCCAAAAGCGAGATCCTTGCTGAATCACATTTTTGTGTGCCCAAAATACAATCGATCGTCGTGGATTTCCCTGCCCCGTTATGTCCTAACAAACCAAAGATGGTGCCCTTTTCGACTGTGAAACTAAGATCATCAATCACTCGTTTCTCCCCAAATGTTTTGCTCAATCCATGAACCTGTATCGCTGCTTGTTTGCTCATACATTCCCTCCCATCTGATCTGGACTCAGTTTAGCCGAAAATCAAACAATGATGGGATAGTGGAGGGAATAGAATTTTTTTCTAAACAAGTTTGCAAATTCCTAAACATGTTCAGAACAAAGGGAAAACACTTACATTTCAAAAGAGATTCTTTATACTAGGTTTTGAAGAAACAGTGGCCACATCGTTCTTCTATTCAAAAATAGCCTTCAGTGCTGCACTTAGCAAAAGCTCAAATTGGTTCAGTGTTGTGCCAAAGAAAAGATTCGGTTGGTAATCGGAGATTCTTTGGGGAGTATATGTTTCTGTACTAATGGTCAGTGTGGCTAGGCTGCCGATTTTTGAATTTTTTTGACCAACAAAAGCAATCACATCGATATGGTGGTCGTTAGCCATTTTCGCTAGCTCAGCTAACCGAACTGTATCCCCAGAATTAGAAATAATAACGAGCAGAATGTCTTGCTGCACTTGCTGTCTAAGAAATTCCAGATGGCTATTGGCAGTCGCACGAAAGCCATATAAATTAAGAGATTCCGAAAAATAATTGGCGAGATTCTGAGAGAAACCGGAGCCAAGGATCATGATGCGCTTGTCGCGATACTCAGAGAGTAAATCGATAAATGCCGCCTTTTCCTCGTCGGAGAAAGTGCTTGGCATCGCAATATCCGATTGGCTGTTACCTAGTGCAAAAACCAACTCGCTATAACCGGAATAGCCAATTTTCTTGGCCATATTGATGATTGTTGCTGTAGAGACATAGGATGCTTTAGCCACATCGCGAATCCCGATAGTTTTTAATGACTGCCGATTTTTTTTCATAAACCGCAAGACTTCTGCTTCTGAATCATTCAGTTGGTATTTATCTATAAGCATTTCAACATCCATAAGATCCACCTCAAATTTTATCAATTAGGAGTATTATATCATGACAGAAACGAAATTTATTCAAGATCCCTGGGCAAAAATGACGACCCGCAACGGCTTACGCGGAGATGAAGTTATCTCGGCATTGCAAAAATCGATTCGTCGAGGCAAAGAAAAAGAGGCGTGTGAATTTGCCTATGAAATGTATATCACCTCACCGCAATTTGAAGAAAAACTGTGGAGAAGATTACTAGCGATCAGTGTTGAAGATGTAGGTATGGGAAATCCAATGGCTGCCATTATGATCAATAACTTAAACACGATGCGCAAGGAATTCCAATACAACGAATCCGACCGGGCGATGTATTTCTTCCATGCGATTCGTTACTTATGCCAGTCGGAAAAAGACCGCTCATCAGACTTACTCAAGAATATTGTGATCAAGAGTTTCGCGATGGGCTATGTTCCAGAAATTCCTGATATTGCCTTGGATAAACATACTGTCCGCGGACAGGAAATGGGCCGTGGTTCCGAACATTTCTTACATGAAGCCAGCAAAGTAATCCCACAAGCAAAAGTCACTAATGACTACAAAGAACAATACGAAAAAATCATCGAGAACTATGATCCAGATCACGTTGTGCCAAGCGCGTTTTCATTCAATCCTTGGCAAGTATAGGAGGAAGTTACATGGAAAACTCTGCATTTATCATGAAGCTGAATGACGTCCTAAGCCCCATCGCAGCAAAAATCGGCAATCAGCGCCACTTAAAAGCTATATCCAGCGGTATGATGTTTGGACTACCATTTATTGTTATCGGTTCTTTTTTTCTAATCTTTGCCAACCCACCCATCAACATGGATCAGTACCATCCTGAAACAGCCAATATCTTTATGACATTTATGGCTGGCTGGAAAGATTTCGCTGTAGCAAATTATGATCTCATCACCGCGCCTTATCAATTGACGATGGGCATCATTGGTTTCATCAGCGTCTTTGGGATTGCCTTCTCTCTTGCAAATGAATACAAAATCAACCCTTCCATGAATGGTATGGTTGCATCCGTCATTTTTCTAATGGTTTGTACACCAGTAAAAGAAGGCGCGATCAGCCTCAATTTTCTAGGAACAAACGGACTCTTCGTCGCAATCATCATCGGCTTGTTAGTGGTAGAAATCAATCGTTTGTTTGAAGTGAAACAGATCAAATTGAAACTGCCAGATACCGTTCCACCCATGGTGGCAACCTTCATCAATATGCTCGTTCCGCTGTTGACAAATATCATCATCTTCTATGGGATCAATTTGATCTTCTTAGCAGCAACAAACAAAATCTTTCCTGAAGCAGTGATGGAAGTTCTGACTCCTGCAACGAACATCGCTGGCAGTCTCGGCGGTTTCTTGTTGATCGTGACCTTGGGCAATATCTTATGGCTGTTTGGCATCAACGGCTCTTCAATCATCTTTCCCATCGTCTTTACACTGGGAATGGCTCAAACTGGCTTGAATGCCGAGCAAATGGCAAATGGCGAAACCATGACACACTTAATGAACTTACAAATGTTTCGGATTTCAGTCCTTGGCGGAGCTGGTGGTACTTTGGGATTGGTTTTATTGATGATGCGAAGCAAAGTTCCCGAATATCGCACCATCGGAAAATTATCCTTGATTCCTGGAATCTGCTCCATCAACGAACCAGTGATCTTTGGCTTACCAATCGTTTTTAATCCCATTCTAGCAATCCCATTTTTGGTCACTCCGATCATTTCGTTATTGCTGACCTACTTTGCTCAGAGTCTTGGATGGATCGGAATTGGCTTTATTGTTGATCCTTCCTTCACACCGTTTTTTGCACAAGCTTATCTTTCAAGTATGGACTGGCGCAACATTCTCTTTTGCCTACTGTTGATCGTCATCAGTATCTTCATATACTATCCATTCTTTAAAGTAATGGAGAACAATAAGACAAAATTAGTCGATCAAAATCTATAACCATTCTTCGTAACAAAAACTAGAACAGCTAAATGATTTTGCTTTATACTAAAAAAAAGACAAATCCTTTCCCATTCATCGAATCAACTCGATTCGAATCAGAAAAGGATTTGTCTTTTTTGGTTAAAACTCCTTCATTTAAAAGACCTGAAAAGTCAGCACAGGTTTAGGCATAATGAAAGATTTCAAAGCGGAGGCCTTCTGGCGTCTCAAAGAATAGTGCATAATAATTAGGCGCGATCCGTTCTTTGTATTCCATTGGTTTCCCATGAAGAATCTTTACTCCTAGTGCTTTGATTTTTGGATAGATCGCGTCTACGGCTTCCCTGCTTTCTGCTTTAAAAGCAATGTGTTGGAGGGAACCAGGCTTTCTAGAATCAATTGTCTCATTGATCCATTCTTGCTTTGGCGAACAGATTCCAAAATCAAAGGTATCACTCAAATACTCTACTACTTCCATGTCGGCATGTTCGAGATAGCCTGAATATTTCTTTTGAACATCAAAACCTAACAAATGGAACAATTGATCATAAAAGGGTTCCGCTTTTTTTACATCGTTGACAGTAATTTGAATGTGGTGGATTTGATACATCAGTGGCTCTCCTTTCGTTATAAACCAAAACAGTTAACAGTTCTCGATAGCAAAGGGTGGGTACTGAATCGCTCTTGTCGCCAAGTGAATGAGTTTTTCCTGATTGTCGTCAGCCGCAATTCGATTCGTCTTTAGAGTACCACAATTTCGGCAACGGTGAATGATTGCCCATTCGCCATCCTCCTTGGACCAAATACTGATAGGATCCATCTTCCCTCGCACAAAGAAGCTCGGTCTCCGGGAAGAGTATCCGCATGAAGACTCGTTAAACAGTGGGGACAGTGGTTGCGATGCTGATTACCTGCATTTTCAGGATTTACCGGTCGACCGCATTCTTCACAGATAAAACTGTCAAGACAATTGAAAGTAACTCTAACAATTTTTAAATTGTTCTATCAGTTTCCTTGAAGGTGGTTTACGATCAATTTTCTACATACTTAGTTTATTTAGTATAAGAAAGTTTAAACTTTACATATATTTTTCTTGTATAAGGATTAGTTCTTCTTGTCTATGATAAAATTTATTAAACAGTTTGAAAGTAAAAACTATTCAAAGAAAGTGGGCGATAACAATGGGATTTTGGTATTTTTTAACGTTAGCTGTCGGTATAACTTTGTTGATCATAAGTGTTTCAAATAAAGAAGTATCTAGATCAACCAAATTCGTAATAGCCTGTTTTGTTTTAGGGATCTTGTTAGTCATAGGTAGTCTACTTTTATTTTTACCAGGCAGCTCTTCGATTATTGAGCAACTACTTCAACTAAATTAGCTTCGTTATTAAAAGCCGACTTTCTAAAAAAAGAAAATCGGTTTTTATTTGTACTGGTCGAAAAAAATTTTTCTACGGCTGGTTTTGACTTTATTTTAGATCCAGCTGAACGATCAACGGCTCCCCTTCTTGCATTGCTTCATCCAACATTAAAGAATAAACATCGGCATCCTCTTTCGTGATACGTAACTGTTGCGCACTCATTTCGCCAGCACCCACTTCTTGAATACGCATCATTTGGTTCTCTGGATCCACGCTAAGTCCTCCATTCTTTGGTTTGGCGAATTAGCGGTAAAAAAACGTATCTGGGGTTTGAAGTTAGGATTCAAAAAAATATAAGAAAAGCCCCATTTAAGGGGCTTTCCATTTGAAGCGACCCCCAAAAGTTAGACCAAAAAATCTAACTTTTGGGGGTCGTTATTTGTATGGCAAAATATCCTTTTGAATTAAAACTAAAAATCGTTAAAGAATATCTTAGTGGCGTGGG